>NZ_JAMCOS010000001.1:2493208-2801109 GCF_028069655.1 Acidovorax sp. NCPPB 4044 | reverse complement strand
TGATTACTACATTCCATTAACATTGCATTTTGGTGAGGGAAATGCAAAAAAAATTGTAATAGATAAATATCCGGGGCAATTTATTTCGGAGAAAAAGGATATTCTGATTGTTGATTATGCCGGAATGGGTAAATCAACGGTCCTTAAGTATATATTTTTGAAAGCTGTAGAACTCAATGTAGGGGTGCCAATTTTTATTGAGTTGAGAAAGCTAAAAAGTATTAAAAACTCTGTATTTGATTATCTCTGTGAAAACTTACGTCCTTTATATGGATCGATTGACTCTTCACACATCTCCAGACTGCTGGCCTCTGGAGAATTCATACTTTTTCTTGATGGATATGATGAAATAGCCGATGACATCAGGGCTGCCGTTACTGATGAGATTTTGGATTTTAAGAGGAAATGCAATAAGAATCGTTTCATCCTAAGCTCGAGAGATATGAACGGGTTAGCGGCTTTTAAAGATTTTTATCGAGTTGGTATTAGCCCATTGCAAAAGGAAGAAGCCTTTCAACTTATAGAAAAATACAGTACAGATAAAGCAATTGGAGCAAATTTGGTCGCAAAACTCAATTTGGATGAGAGCAGGCCGATTCATGAATTCTTAACCAATCCATTACTGGTTTCATTGTTGTATAAAGCTTACGATTTCAAAAAAACAGTCCCTTTGAAGAAGCATGTTTTTTATCGCCAAGTTTTCGAGGCTCTTTATGAGAATCACGATTTAAGCAAGGACTCCGGCGAACTAAATCGGAAAAAGAAAACCGAACTTGATATTCATTCTTTTGATACCGTTATGCGTATCGTTGGATATAAAACCTTTCAGAGTTCTAAAATAGAATATGCAAAAGATGAGCTTCTGCACATTCTGGAGCAATGCGCCAAGATTGCTCAGCCATTAAAGCTCAATCCCCACCACCTTATCGATGACCTATTAATTAGGGTCCCGCTTTGGGCGACAGATAAAAATACTATTAGATGGCAACATAAATCATTGCAAGAGTATTTTGCGGCACTGTATGTTTGGTATAAGGGAAGTGACTTCCAAAGAAAAATACTCAAGCAGATTCATGAAAGTGATGGTGCGGTAGGCTTTGTCAATTTTCTATCTTTACTTGTTGATGTCGAGCCAAAAGCAGGCCGCTATATTATTCTTCCAATGTTGATGGATGAAATACTATCTAATGTGCGCAATGTGGAGAATACTTATGGTGTTGAGGATGATGTATTTTATCGCAGGCAATGTTTGACCCTGCTGACGCACCATTACATTTTTAAAAGATCCAAGGAAAATATAAATGCCTCACGGCTACGGGAAGGAGAAGAGCTCCTGCGGAAAGTCCATAAAAAATTTAATCACATTAATGCGCATATGCGGCACAATGAAAACATTTTATGTGTGACGTATGAGACGGGGAGATATAAATATCTTATTCCACTCTTGAAAAACTGTTTAAGTGAAGATGAGTCCCGGCAAATACTTATGCAGAGAAGACAACGGTTGGAGTTGACAAATGAGATGCTTCCCAAAGGGCAGGATCCAATAGTTGTTACAGATGATAAAAGCAATCCACTTAATCACGTTGACTATTATTCGAGGACCAATGATATCATTGAGGCCAATAATTTGGATGGTATCGTGGGAGTTGATTTCAAAGCGTTGATGAAATTGCAGGGAAAGATCCAAAAAGAGATTGAAGTTGAAAATAAAATCGAAGGTGAGGATGAAGGGGTTTTATATAATAAGAGATTTGTGTTGAATGATTAATTACGGATAAAGGTGGATTTCTTTGAGAAAACTCTGAGTATTGTGACCTCCCCCCCCCCTCAAGCCGTGCCAATGTGACCGAAAGAAGTCCGTTCCTTTGAAGAATGGCGGACATGAGAATCAGCAAGTACAGTAAGCAGCAGATCATTGGCTTTTTGAACCGCGCTGCTGCCTGCGAGCCTGTGGCCGAGCTGTACCGCAATAAAGGCTTCAGCCAGCCTACCTTCTACAAGTGATGCGCCAAGTACGGCGGCCTGCAGGTCATTTAGGCTGCGCGCCTGCGCGAACTCGAAAGCGAGAACGCCAAGCTCAGAAAGCTGTTGGCCGAGGCCGTGTTTGACATCAACGCACTCAAGGACGTCTTCGGTGTAAAGCACTAGCCCCACAGGCGCGCGTAGACGTGGCGCGTCGCATGGTTCAGGAGCACCGCTTGAGCGAACGCCGCGCCTGCCGCCTCGTGGGGCCAAGCTGCGATGCCTACCGCCACCCGCCCGTGGAGACCTCGGAGAACCAATGCTCAGTGAACGCATCAAGGCCGTCGCTCTGGTGCGCAAGCGCTTTGGGTATTGACGCGTGCAAGATGTGCTGCGGACCCACTTTCCCGGAGTCCACCACAAGCGGGACTATCGCCTCTACAAGGTGGTTGACCTGGCCGCGCGTAAACGCAAGGAGGCCAAGCGGCCGGTGCGCCGCCGGGCGCACACCCCGGCCCCGGGAAACAACCAAAAACAAAGCCCTGCCACCGCCCGCAGACGCCAGCGGACGCCCTCCGCACAAGCCGTTAAGCACCCACCGATTCACTTCAAAAACAATAGCAAACTATCCAATGAATCCGGCGGCATGGAGCCCAAAACACCAACCCCAACCCCAACCCCCCCTCAAGCCGCCTTCTCCACATGCCCCTGCCGCGTGTACAGAAAATCGATCACGGCCTTGCGGCACTGCAAATACACCGCGTCCTCCGCCAACTGCACCCGGCTCCTCGGCCGCGGGATCTCCACCGCCAGCACCTCCCCGATGGAGGCCGCCGGCCCATTGGTGAGCATCACGATCTTGTCGGAGAGCAGCACGGCCTCGTCCACGTCGTGGGTCACCATCACCACGGTGCTGTGGGTGCGCGCCACGATGTCCAGCAGCTCGTCCTGCAGCTTGGCGCGTGTGAGGGCGTCGAGGGCGCCGAAGGGTTCGTCCATGAGCAGCACCTGCGGCTCCATCGACAGCGCCCGGGCGATGCCCACGCGCTGCTTCATGCCGCCGGAGATCTCGCCGGGGCGCTTGTGCGTGGCGTGGGTGAGGCCCACCAGGGCCAGGGCGGCGGCGGTGCGTTCCTTGAGGCGCGCCTTCGATTCGGTGGCGCCGAAGACGCGTTCCACGGCCAGGTGGACGTTGCCCTCGCAGGTGAGCCAGGGCAGCAGCGAGTGGTTCTGGAAGACCACGGCGCGGTCCGGGCCGGGGCCCTTGATTTCCTTGTTGGCGCAGATCAGCGCGCCGGCGGTGGGCGTGGCGAGGCCCGCGATCAGGTTCAGCAGCGTGGACTTGCCGCAGCCCGAGTGGCCGATGAGCGAGACGAATTCGCCCTTGGCGATCGTGAGGTCGATGCCGCGCAGCGCGGGGAAGTTGCCCTTGGCGGTGCGGAAGGTCTGCTCCACGCCCTGGATCTCGATGAACTTGGTGTTGAAAGACGATGCTTGCATGGGGGGGCTCCTGGCTTCTTGTGAGGACCACCGTGGCCGCCGGCTTGTTTTGCCGGGCCTCGCGTGGTGCCCCTGGTGGGTGGACGCGCCGCCGGGGCGGCTCAAGGGCGGTTCAGGCCTTCACTTCTTCGAACGAGAAGGCCGTGGCCAGCTTGACGAGCGCGTATTCGAGCAGCAGCCCGACGATGCCGATCACGAAGATGGCGATGAGGATGTTCTTGACGTTCAGGTTGTTCCACTCGTCCCACACCCAGAAGCCGATGCCCACGCCGCCGGTCAGCATTTCGGCGGCGACGATCACGAGCCAGGCGGTGCCCACGGCCAGGCGCACGCCGGTGAGCATGTAGGGCAGCACGGAGGGGAAGAGGATGGTGGTGGCGATCTTCCATTCGGAGAGGTTCAGCACGCGGGCCACGTTCATGTAGTCCTGCGGCACGCGCTGCACGCCCACGGCGGTGTTGATGACCATGGGCCAGATGGAGCAGATGAAGATGGTCCAGATGGCGGCCGGGTTGGCGCCCTTGAAGACCAGCAGGCCGATGGGCAGCCATGCGAGCGGCGAGACCGGGCGCAGCAGGCTGATGAGCGGGTTGAACATGCGCGAGAGGAAGGTGAAGCGCCCGATCACGAAGCCCGCCGGGATGCCCACCACGGCCGCGAGGCCGAAGCCCACGGCCACGCGTTCGAGCGAGGCCAGCACGTTCCAGCCCACGCCCTGGTCGTTGGGGCCGTTGCGGTAGAAGGGGTGGCTGAACAGCTCCACGGCCTGCTTCCAGGTGTCGGCCGGGTTGGGGATGCTGCCGCCCGTGGTGCTGGAGACGACGGCCCACACCACCAGCAGCAGGCCGATGCCGCAGGCCGGCGGCAGCACCGCGAGCCAGAAACGCCGCAGCGCGGCCGAGGGTTCGCGCGGCGGCCGGGCCTTGGCGGCAGCGGCAGAAGCCGCGGATGCCGCGGTGGGCGAGGGGGTCTTGGCAAGGGGTGGCGGCATGGTGGTGGCGGCAGCCCCGTGGGGCTGGGAGGTGGCGGCGGAGGCAGAAGCGGAGGCGGATGCGGGCTCCGCGGGGGCGTGGAAGACGGCGCTGACCATGGGGGCTCCTTCGCTGCGATGTGGTTCGTGGGGCGGGGCGGTGCGGTGCGGGCGGATGGGCCGTGCGGCGGATCAGGCCCGGACCTTGAATCCGTCCGCGTATTTGGCGGGGTCCTTGCCGTCCCAGACGATGCCGTCCACGAGCTTGCTCGTGCGCATCTCGCTCTTGGGCAGCGGCACCTTGGCGGCGGTGGCGGCCTGCTTGTAGAGGTCGATGCGGTTGATGGATTTCGCCACGCCCAGGTAGTCGGGGTGGTCCTTCAGCAGGCCCCAGCGCTTGTGCTGCGTGAGGAACCACATGCCGTCCGACAGGTAGGGGAAGTTCACCGCGCCGTCGCCATAGAACTTCATGTAGTCGGGGTCGTCCCAGGTCTTGCCCAGGCCGTCCTGGTAGCGGCCCAGGATGCGCTGGTTGATGGCGTCCACGCCGGTGTTCACGTAGGCCTTGCCGGCGATGGTCTCGGCCATCCTGTTCTTGTTGGCCAGGCTTTCGTCGATCCAGCGGCTGGCCTCCAGGATGGCGGCGGTCACGGCGCGCGCCGTGTTGGGGTATTTCTGCACGAACTCCGAGGTGGTGCCCAGCACCTTCTCGGGGTGGTCCTTCCAGATGGCCTGCGTGGTGGTGGCGGTGATGCCGATGCCGTCCATGATGGCGCGGTGGTTCCAGGGCTCGCCCACGCAGAAGCCGTCCATGTTGCCCACGCGCATGTTGGCCACCATCTGCGGCGGCGGCACGGTGATGACCTTCGCGCCCTTGAGCGGGTCGATGCCGTTGGCGGCCAGCCAGTAGTAGAGCCACATGGCGTGCGTGCCGGTGGGGAAGGTCTGCGCGAAGGTGTAGTCGCGCTTTTCGGTGGCCATGAGCTTGGCGAGCGAGGCGCCGTTCACGGCGCCCTTGTCGGCGAGCTTCTTGCTGAGCGTGATGGCCTGGCCGTTGTTGTTCAGGGTCATGAGCACGGCCATGTCCTTCTTGGGGCCGCCCAGGCCCAGGTGCACGCCGTACACCAGCCCGTAGAGCACGTGGGCGAAGTCCAGCTCGCCGTTCACGAGCTTGTCGCGCACGCCGGCCCAGCTCGCCTCCTTGCTGGGGATGATCTTCACGCCGTACTTCTCGTCGATGCCCAGCACCGAGGCCATCACCACGCTGGCGCAGTCGGTGAGGGGGATGAAGCCGATCTTCACTTCCTTCTTCTCGGGGGCGTCGGAGCCGGCGGCATGCACGAGCGCGCGCAGCGCCGGGCTCACGCCGACGGCGCCCACCGCGGCGGCCTGCAGGACGGTGCGGCGGTGGAGGCTGGTTTTCGAGAGGTCGGTCATGAAGGCTTTCCTTGGAAACGGTGCGGACCGCATGCGGCCCGGCGACAAACAAAAAAGGCGTCCTCACGCCGCGGTGCGCGGGCCCTGGCGATCCCGTCGGGGGGATCGGCTGCCGGGGCCGCGCGCTGCGCGGGTGGGGACGCCTTTGTCCGGTGCTGCCGCGTCCCGCCCGCCGTTGGGAGGTCCGCAGCCTGGACCGCCATCGGTCCGCCGGTGTCATTGCAAGCGCTGTGCCAGCGGCGCGTGGAAGCCGATTTGCTATGAATTAAATAGCAAACTATTCAATGGATCCGGCGGCATGGAGGCATTCTGGTTCGCAGGCATGGCCTGCGGGCGGTACGGTGCGTCTTGGTGCGTGCCGCACTGCCCTTGTGCGGGCCGGCGCGGAGGCTGTGCGCATGCGTTGCCCAAGCCCTCGCAACCCCCCGGGCAGCGCAGCCGCCCGGCGCGGATGTCACCCCAGCAGATCCGCCACGTCCAGCATGCGCTGGGCCACGTCCACCAGCCGCATGCCCTTGTCCATGGCGGTCTTGCGCAGTTTGTCGTAGGCGACCTGTTCGGTCAGGCCCTGGCGCTGCATGAGCAGGCCCTTGGCGCGGTCGATGGTCTTGCGGTCCTGCAGCGCGCCGCGCGCGTCGGCGAGTTCGGCCTTCAGCGCCTGCTCGTGCTGGAAGCGCGCCATCGCCACGTCCAGGATCGGCCGGATGCGCTGGGGCGCGAGGCCCGCCACGATGTAGGCCGTGACGCCCGCGGCCACGGCGTCCTTCACGTGGGAGGTGTCCTCGTCGTTGGTGAACAGCACGATGGGGCGGGGCGCCTCGCGCGTGGCCATCACCACGTGCTCCAGCGCGTCGCGCGCGGCGCTCTCGGCATCCACGATCACCATGTCGGGCTGGAGCTGCGCGATGCGCTCGCCCAGGAACACGTCGGCCGGCAGCGTGGCGACGAGGTTGAAGCCGTTCTCCAGCAGCCCGATGCGCAGCGCGCGCGAGCGCTCTGCCTGCACGCGGGCGTGCTCGTCGTCCTCTTCGGCCACCTCCAGGTCGGGGGCCACCACCACGATGCGCAGCGACTCGTTCATATGCCCCAGCTTAAAGCAAGAACCACGCCAAATTGGTGCACTGCAGCAGTGCATGCGCGGCGCACGCGGGGGCTGTCACCCCCGGCACGCTCCAGGATTGGAACTTGCTATTAAGCCGGGCTAACCCGATAGCGTGCGGGGCCCGGGTCTTATATACCTCCGGTCCCATGGATCAACCGAATTCAATGGATGGAGCGTGCGATATGGCGATGACAAGGCAGGGAAGGGCGCGGGAATCGCGCCGGGCGGCGTTGGCGGGGCTGGCGGGCGCCTGTGCCGTGGCCTTCGGGCTGGCGGGCTGCAGCCGGGTGCCCGATACCCTGAAGATCGGCGTGGCGCAGCCGCTCTCCGGCCCGCTCTCGGCCCTGGGGCAGGACATGCTGAACGGCGTGCGCCTGGCGGTGGACGAGCTGAACCAGTCCGGCTTCAGCGTGGACGGCAAGCGCGTGACGCTGGAGGTGGTGGCGCAGGACGACCGGGCCGATGCCGCCACGGGCAAGACCGTGGCGCAGCAGCTGGTGGATGCCGGCGTGGTGGCCGTGGTCGGCCACCTCAACTCCGGCGTCAGCATCGACGCGGCGCCGATCTACGGCACCAAGGGCATCCCGCAACTCGCGATCTCCACCAACCCGCGCTTCACCGAGCTGGGCCTGCCGGGCACCTTCCGGCTGGTGGCCAACGACACGCTGCAGGCGCGCGCCATGGGGTCCTTCGCGGCCACGCAGCTCTCGGCCACCCACTACGCGGTGCTCGACGACGGCACGCCCTACGGCAAGGGCCTGGCCGACGGGGCCGCCAGGCAGATCGCCGCCGAGAAGCGCACCGTGGCCGTGCGCGAATCGTTCGACGACAAGACCACCGACTTCAAGGCGCTGGCGGCGAAGCTGCGCGACGCGCGCGTGGAGGTGATCGTCACCACGCTCAACGACTTCCAGGTGGTGGCGCTCATCGACGCGCTGGTGCAGGTGGACTACCGGCGCGTGAACATCCTGGGCGGCGACACGATCAAGACCACCGACATGCTCAAGGCCGACAAGAAGGTGGACGGCATCTACGCCACCTCGCCCGTGCTGGAGGCGCGCGAATTCGTCACCGGCCGGCAGTTTCTCGACCGCTACAACACCGCCTTCAAGAAGGCGCCGGCCTATGGCGGGCACTACAGCTACGACGCCACCTACGTGCTCTCGGCCGCCATCCAGCAGGCCAAGTCGGGCGACCCGAAGGAGATCACCAAGGCGCTGCACGCCATCAACGGCTACGCGCCGGTCACCGGCACCATGAAGTGGGACGACAAGGGCGAGCAGCGCTACGGCGCCGTGGGCGTGTACGGCATGCGCGGCGGCAACTGGGAGCTGCGCATGCGCTCCGACCGCTGGTAGCCGGCCCGGCGGCCGCGACCGCGACCGGGCACGCAAGCCCTCTCCGCCATCGCGGGCGGCCCGGCGGCGGGCCCGCGCGCCCAGGGCGGGGCGCCTACACTTGCGCGCCTATGAATAGTCAGCTGATCCTCGGCATCGAATCCTCCTGCGACGAAACCGGCGTGGCCCTGGTGCGCGCCCCCCAGGGCGGCGGCGTGCCCACGCTGGTCGCCCACGCGCTGCACAGCCAGATCGACATGCACCAGGCCTACGGCGGCGTGGTGCCCGAGCTGGCCAGCCGCGACCACATCCGGCGCGTGCTGCCGCTCACCGGGGCCGTGCTGGCCGAGGCCGGCTGCGCGCTCGCCGACGTGGACGTGGTGGCCTACACGCGCGGCCCGGGCCTGGCCGGCGCGCTGCTGGTGGGGGCGGGCGTGGCCTGCGCCCTGGGCGCGGCGCTCGGGCGGCCCGTGCTGGGCGTGCACCACCTGGAAGGGCACCTGCTGTCGCCCTTCATGAGCGCCGATCCGCCGGAGTTCCCGTTCATCGCGCTGCTGGTGTCGGGCGGCCACACCCAGCTCATGCGCGTGGACGGCGTGGGCCGCTACGGGCTGCTGGGCGAAACCATCGACGATGCGGCCGGCGAGGCGTTCGACAAGTCCGCCAAGCTCATGGGCCTGGGCTACCCGGGCGGGCCGGCACTCTCGCGGCTGGCCGAGCAGGGCGACCCCGCCGCCTTCAAGCTGCCGAGGCCGCTGCTGCACAGCGGCAACCTCGATTTCTCGTTCGCGGGCCTGAAGACCGCCGTGCTCACGCAGGCGAAGAAGCTCGGGCCCGATCTGGAGGCGCGCAAGGCCGACCTGGCCGCCAGCACGCAGGCCGCCATCGTCGATGTGCTCGTGAAGAAAACCCTGGCCGCGCTCGAAGGCACGGGCCTGTCGCGCATCGTCGTGGCCGGCGGCGTGGGCGCCAACCGGCTGCTGCGCGCGCAACTGAACGCGGCCTGCGAGCGCCGCGGCGTGCGCGTGCACTACCCCGAGCTGCACCTGTGTACCGACAACGGCGCCATGATCGCCATGGCCGCCGCGATGCGCCTGCAGGCCGGCCGCGAGGCGCCCAACCGCGACTACGCCTTCGACGTCAAGCCGCGCTGGCCGCTGGACATGCTCGCCTGACCCGGCTCCCGCCTGCTCCCGGCGCCCGCAAAAAAGCGCCCGGCCGGTGAAGGCGCGGGCGCAAGGGCGATAACCGTGGTGGGCGGGTGCGCGGCGCGCGGCAAGGGACTGCCGCCGCGACTGCCCGCCCAAAGAGCGCTTGAACGGGCGGATCAGCCGATCGCGAGCTGCGTGGCGCGGCTTTGCGGCACCACCTTGGCCAGCACCAGCGTGAGCACGCCGTTCTCGAGCTTGGCCGAGCTGCCGGCCACGTCGATCTCGTCGGCGAGTTCCCAGGCGCGGTTCACCTGGCGGGGCGCACCTTCGACGCTGGACAGGCGCACCTGCTGGCCTTCGATGGTGATGTTCAATTGTTCGCGGGCCAGGCCCGGAACGTCGATCTGCAGGGTCACCGTTTTTTCATCCTGGGCGACCGCGGTGCCCTGGCTGGCCATCGTGCTTTGCAGGAAGCGCTGCAGCGCGAAATCCGCGGGAGCGGCGGGGCGGGTGGCGTAGGCGGTGCGGCGAATGACGGGTGCGAAAAACATGGCAGGAACTCCTGGTGAAAAAGGGGCGCCCAAGGCGCCTGGAACAGGGGTGGAGGCGGCGCCCGGGTTCGCCGCTTGGTTCACAAATGCGTATGCCGCAGCGCATTTCAAGGGCCTTTTCGACAAGGGCCGCTGCAAGGCGCGCATCGCGCACGGCGCCAGGCCGGAAGGTGCCGCCGCCGGCCCGTGCGGGCGGCCAGGCCCCTGCGGAACCCGGCCCCTGCGGCGTTGTCCCACAGGGTTTCGTTGCCACGGGTTACAACCCCCTCGCCAGTGCGCCAAAGTGCAGCAAGCACAATGCTCGGTCTCAGGAATCCGCCGCCATGCCCATGTCTTTCCGCCTCCCTGCCCCATCGCGTTCCCCCGCCTCCGCCGGCCGTGTGCTGGCCGCCACCTGCGCGGCGCTGGCTGCCCTGGGGATCGCCGGCTGCTCGGGCGTGCCCACCTCCATGCCCGGCATGAACGCGCCGCGCTTCGACCCTGACGACTTCAACACCAACGCCAGCATCTACACGCGCCACATCGATGCGCCCCCGGCCCGCGTCTGCGAGGGCGCGCGCCGCTCGCTGCTGAGCCAGGGCTACCTCGTGGGCACGGCCAGCGCGGAGGTGGTGGCGGGCCGCAAGTACTTCCAGCCGTCCAACGACATCCACTACCAGGTCGAGATGCGCGTGGTCTGCGCCTCGGAGGGCCCCGACAAGCAGCGCACCGCCGTCTTCGCCAGCGCGCTGCAGGACCGCTACGTCATCAAGAAGATCAACAACTCCGCCTCGCTCGGCGTGGGCGCGCTGGGCTCGGTCTCGCTGCCCGTGTCCGCCAGCGACGACACCCTCGTCAAGGTGGGCAGCGAGACGGTGACCGACGCGCGCTTCTACGACCGGTTCTTCCAGGTCTTCGACCGCTTCATCCCGCCGCGCGAGGCGCCGCAGGAAGTGGGGCAGGCCTCGCCCAAGGTGCCGCTCACGCCCGACACCGCCAACATGGTGCGCGAGGCCCGCGAATCGGGCGAGGTGAAGGACCCCGCGGCCGGCGCCGCCACGGCCACCCCCGTGGTGCCGTACCGCGCGCCGGCCACCTCCGCGCTGCCGGCGCAGTCGCCCGCGGCGGCGGCCAGCGATCCGCTGCCGCAGGTGCTGCCGTACCCCGTCTTCCCGATGCCGCCGGCCTCCGCGGCATCGGCGCCCGCACCGGCGCCCTGAGGCGGCGGGGCGATCGGGAGCGCGCGGCCGGCGGGCCTTGCCCCTTCGGCGGGCAGGCCCTCGGCGGGCCGGTGCCGCCGGCGGCGTCCGATACACTGCCGCGCCTTTCCCCGCCCCGCAGCGGCGGTGCGCCGTGTCCACGGCGGTCCGCTCCGTGGGGCCGGGGAGGGCCGGTTTCCCGTGCGCGCGGCGCGGTGGGGCCCGCGGTGCGCGGCCCCGGGCGTTGCGTGCGGTGTCTCTTTTCTCCGCCCGTATGACCGCCTTCCTGACCCCGTTCCGCTCTCTCCGCTCTCCCTGCTTCCCCCGGGCCATCGCCACCGCGCCCGCAGGCGCTACCCGCCGGGCCACCCTGGCCGCCTGGCTGGCGGCCGCCCTGCTGCTGGGCGCTGCGCCGGGCGCCATCGCGGCGGCGTCCTCACCGGACGCCGCGCAGGATCCCGCGCCCTCGGCCGCCCGCAGCGCCGCGCCCGTGAAGGTGGCGCTGATCGAAAGCCTCTCCGGCCCCTTCGCCAACACGGGCGAGGCCGTGTTCCGCAACGTGCTCTGGGCCGTGGAGCGCGTCAACGCGCGCGGCGGCGTGCGCCTGCCGGCATCGGCGGGCGGTGCGCGCCCCCTGGCGCTGGAGCGCTACGACAGCAAGGGCCAGAACGAGGAGGCGCTCTCTGCCCTGCGCGCGGCCATCGACGCGGGCGCGCGCGTGGTGCTGCAGGGCAATTCGTCGGCCACGGCCGCGGTGCTCATCGAGGCCATCAACAAGCACAACGAGCGCGACCCCGCGCGGCGCGTGCTGTTCCTCAACTATTCCGCCGTCGATCCGATCCTGACCAACGAGAAGTGCAGCTTCTGGCACTTCCGCTTCGACGCCCATGCCGACATGCGCATGGCCGCGCTGATGGAGGCGATCCGCGGCGACAAGGCGCTGCAGGCCGTCTACCTCATCGGCCAGGACTACAGCTTCGGCCAGGCGGTGCTGCGCGAGGCGAAGCGCCAGCTGGCGGCGCAGCGGCCCGACGTGAAGGTCGTGGGCGACGAGCTGCACCCCGTGGGCCGCGTGAAGGACTTCGCGCCCTATGCGGTGAAGATCCAGGCCAGCGGCGCGCAGGCCGTCGTCACCGGCAACTGGGGCAACGACCTGACCCTGCTGGTGAAGGCCGCGCGCGAGGTGGGCTACGCCGGCACGTTCTACACCTTCTACGGCAATGCCCTCGGCGCGCCGGCAGCGCTGGGCGATGCGGGCGTGGGCAAGGTCGTGGCCGTGGCCGACTGGCTGCCCAACGTGCCCACGAAGGAGAGCGAGGCCTTCTACCGCGCCTTCCGCCAGCGCTTCCCCAGCCCCGCCGACGACTACGTGCACATGCGCATGCAGCTCATGGTCGAATCGCTCGCCGAATCGATGGAGCGCGCCGGCAGCACCGACACCACCGCCGTCGCGCGCGCCATGGAAACCTCGCGCGTGCAGTTCGCCGGCCAGAGCGGCGCGATGCGCGCGGCGGACCACCAGTTCCAGCAGCCGCTGGTCGTGGGCGTGATGGAGCGCGCGGGCACGCCGGGCGTCCCGTTCGACGTGGAAGGCTCGGGCTACGGCTTCCGCGTGGTGCGCCGGATCGCGGCGGAGCAGGCAGAGATGCCGCAGCGCTGCGAGATGCGGCGGCCTTGAGCGCGCGCGGCTTGCCTTCCTTTTTTTCAACGACGCAGGCCCGGCCTGCGGCCTTGCCAAGGCACTTTCCCTGTCGGAGATCCGGATGCAAAGAGCGATGACCCTCCTGGCCGTGGCTGGCGTGCTGGCGGCGCTGTTCGTCGCCTACCGCTACGGCGTTTTCTGAGGCGCGGCGCGGGCCTGCGCACAGGCCCGCAACGCGACTGGGACACCGACGGTTACATCCGCCCCGCCGGGGAGGGGGTGACGCCGCCCGCCACATGGATAAGATCCGCGGGCGCGCCGAAGCGGCAGCAGCTTGGCTGCCGCGACGACCCGGAGCCCGGACCGGATGCCCGGTCCGGCAGGACACACCGGTCCTCCCCCGCCCAGGCTTGCTGGGCCCCGCAGCGGGGACCCGCGGTCGTTCTGCCGCCCTCCAGCCGAGCGCACCACCAGGCCATGCCCCGTGCCGCGCCCACGCCCTTCCGGCCTGGGCGCACGGGCGGCCTGGGGCTTCTTTTTCCCGCCATCCCGACACAGGAGAAACCGTGAAACTCAAGACCATTTCCAGGGCAGCCGCGGCGCTGCTCGGCACGCTGGCCGTTGCCGGCACCGCGCATGCGGGGGTGATCGCCGGCACCGGCGCCACCCCCACCGGCGTGCAGCTGGGTGCGGCCGATGCCGTCAACGTCCGGGTGGTCGAAGGGCAGACGGGCCATGCGTTGATGGTGCCGTACTTCACGGCGCAGAACGGCCAGATGTCCGTGCTGCACCTGGTGAACACCGACTTCGAGAACGGCAAGGCGGTGAAGGTGCGCTTTCGCGGCGCCAACAACGGCGACAGCCTGCTGAGCGTGCACGTGCTGCTGTCGCCCGGCGACGTGTGGACCGGCGCCGTCACCGCCGGTGCCGACGGCATCGCGCAGCTGACCACCAGCGACCACACCTGCACGCTGCCGCAACTGGCGCAGGGCGTTGCGCAGCCGTTCTCCACCGACCGGCTGGACCCCGCATGGACCTCCGAGGTCACCGCGGCCAACACGCGGGAAGGCTCCATCGAGGCCATCGTGATGGCCGATATCCCCTCGGCCGCGGTCTACGGCACCGATGGCGCGAGCCGGTCCTCGCTCTCCACCGCCATCCAGCAGGTCAAGGGGGTCGCGCCGTGCTCGTCGTCCCCCGCCGCCCTGAATGCGGCGCTGCTGGAAGACACCAGCACCGAATTGATCGCCGCGCGCCAGGGCTTCGCCACGCCGACCGGACAGGTGGCCGCCACGTGGTATGTCATCGACGTGCCGGGCTCCACCACCTTCTCCGGCATGGGCACGGCGATCCAGGCCATCAACAGCGCGGGCCTGCCGGCGCGCGGCAATTTCATGGTGTTCCCGCCCACGGACGCGGACGTGCCGCAGCCCGAACGCTTCACCTCCGACCCGCTGCTGGTGTCCACGGGCCTCGCGGCCCGCAACAAGGACAGCCTGGGCAATACCTCCATGCCCACGACGGCCGCCGTGCTCAAGGCCCGCTTCAACGACCTGCCCGATCTCTCCACGCCCATCTACCTGCCGGCCACCGCCGCCAGCGCGCGGGTGGCGGCCGGCGATCTGTCGCGGCTGCTGTCGGTGCGCGAGTTCAAGAACCAGTACGTGCTGGACAGCTCCATCTCGGCCCGCACCGACTGGGTCGTGGCCACCCCCACCAAGCGGTACAGCGTGGCGCGGGACTACCGCCAGACGGACCGCTCCAACCAGGGCGTGTACTCCGTGGTGCCGCCTCTGGGCGGCGGCGAGCAGTTTTTCCATTCGGGCAACACCGTGACCGGCGAGAGCGTCTGCAGCACGCCCGGCACCTGGACGCTGCGCATCGCCGACCGCGACGCCACCGTCGTCGGCAGCCAGACCCCGCTGGATCCGGCCGCCCAGCATGAAAGCTGCGGTGCGGTGTCCGTGCTGTCCTTCGGCGGCGCGGGGGCCGACGTGCCGTCGGCGCTGTCGTCGTCCGTGAACCGCCGGGCGCTGTACCTGGGCGCGTTCCCGAACGGCTGGGCCAACCTGCAGGTGCCGGACGGCCGGGGCGTGCCGATCATCGGCGCCGCGTTCATCAAGCTGAGCAACCCCGGCGCGACGCCGGGCGTGGCCGCCAACTACGGGCTGACCTTCCCGCACATCGTCCGGGTGCCTTGACGCCGCCGCAGGTGCGGCGCGCCCGGCCGGGCGCTCACCCCGGCCGGCCGTCCAGGCGTGGCCGCGAGAGCACGGGCCAGTACCGCACCGCATAGAGGCCGAACCCCGCCGACCACAGCCCGGCCGACAGCAGCACCGCATGCACGGTCTGCGCGGGCGCCGCGAGCGGCCAGGCCACGCGCACCGCGGCGGCCGCGAGCACCAGCGCGTAGCAGGCCGTCTCCCAGCCATCGGCCCGCAGCGGCCGGCCCGTGTGGCCGCGCGCGGTGCGCGTCACCATGCCGATGACCAGCCCGCCGATGGCCCCCACCGTGAGCGCATGCGTGGCGAGCGTCGGCGCCACCAGGCCGGCCGCCGCCAGCGCGCGCAGCCACAGGTGCACGGGGATCCAGGCGTAGCCCGCGTGCAGCACCCAGACCAGCGGCACGCGGCACGTTTTCCAGGGCTGCCAGAGCCACCAGCGCCACACATGCAATGCGCCAGCGGCACCCGCCAGGGCCGCAAGCGGCCAGCCGCCCATGCCCGCGGCATCGGCCGCGATGAGCGCCAGCACGGCGCCCAGCGCGGCCTGCTCCAGGCGCTTGCGGCGGCGGGGCAGGGTGCCGGGCACGCCGTTCTGCGTGAACATCGGGACCACGCGCCCGCCCATCACGCAGAGCACGAACAGCACCGCGTCGAGCGCCAGCTGCACGCCGCGCCACGCCAGCGCGCCGGATCCGGCCGGCGCGAGGTGGATGCACGCCGCGGCCACGGCCATGAGGGCCAGCAGGCCGACGAAGAAGTAGTTGCGCCGGCTGCGCGCGCGCACGAAGGGCACGGCCAGCGCGACGGCCGCCACGAGCGGGAAGGCGATGTTGGCCACCGCCGCGGCCGTGGCAAAGGGCGTGAGCACCAGCACGCGCGCCGCCACCCACAGCGCCGCGAGCGCGGCGAGGCGCGCGCCGGCCGGCGTGGGCTCGCCCGTCCAGTTGCGCCCGGCCGTGAAGAGAAAGCCCACGATCACCGCGAGCGCGAAGCCGAACAGCATCTCGTGCGCATGCCACAGCGGCCCCGCGAGGTAGGGCCGCCCCAGCCAGCCCGAGAACTGCAGCGCCCACAGCGGGATCGACAGCGCCGCGAACGCGGCGGCCAGCAGGTAGAACGGCCGGAAGCCGAGCGCGAACAGCGCCGACATTGCAAAGCCGGAGGCGGGCGCGGGCCGCGGCGGTTCGTCAATCTGGAAGAGCGGGGTGGTCATGGTCGGAGCGGGCCGTGGGAGTGCGATGGGGCGTGCCGGAGGCGGCGCGTGGCGAGCGGCGCCCCGCAGGGCGCACCGAGGCCGCCAGCGTGGCGGCGAAGAGCAGCAGCGCGGCGGCGTTGCCGAGGGCGCCCGCGCTGCGCGCCGCGGCATCCCACGGGCCGGCCGCGCAGCGCAGCAGCAGCGTGCCGTGCAGCGCGGCCAGTGGCAGATAGTGGGCCGGCCCGAAGCGCAGCCGCAGCCGCGTGAGCGCGGGCACCACCACGGGCGCGTGGCCGAACGCCATGCTGGCGATGAACCCCAGCGCCAGCGCATGCAGGGCGACGTCGCGCAGCGCGGCCACGCCCAGCGCGGTGGCCATCCATGCGGCGCCGGCCACGCCGAGCCAGGCGTAGCCCGAAAGCAGGCACAGCGCCATGTAGCGCGGCAGGCCGGGCGCACGCACCGTGCGCCGCGCGATGTCGAAGGCCAGCAGCCAGGCCGCCAGGGCCAGCAGCGCGGCGCCGTAGAGCAGGCCGCCCGCGCGCGGCAGCCCGGCCGTGGACAGCGCGGCGCCGCCGCACAGCAGCGCGAGCGTGGCGCAGAGGCTGGCCAGGGCCCCGCGGCGGCGGCGCATGAGGCGGGTCATCTCCAGGCGCTCGGCCGCGATGGTGACCACGAGGAAGGCGAGCCACCACGGCACCACGCGCGCCGCGCCCGCCCCCGCCGCCCAGGCCAGGTGGCCGAGCGCGCCGGCCACGGCGGCGACGCAGAGCAGCGCGGTGTGCGGTGCGCGCTGGCGGCGCGCCACGGCCCCGTTCACCGCCACGAAGGCCAACGCGCCCAGCACCGCCAGGGCGCCCGCCGTGCGCGGCGCGCCGGCCAGCCACGCGGCCCCGGCCAGGGCGGAGGCGAGCGGCGCCGCGAAACCCGCACGGCGGCGCAGCGCCACGGCGCGCTCCAGCCCGATGACCGTGCCCATCACCGCGCCGACCATCAGGAAGGCATGGCCCGCGGCCGCCGGGCCCAGCCAGGCACCCGCCCAGCCCGCGGGCAGCGGCACGCCCGCGCGCACCAGCCCGCCCACGAGGCCCGCGGCCAGTGCGGCGGCCAGCACCGCGGCAATGCCTGGCGCCAGCACCGCCCGCAACGGCAGGGCGGCCGGGGTGGGGCGTGGCGGGCGGTCCATGGCGGCTCGGTCGATCGTGTTGCGGAGGTCTGCCTACCAGCCCATGAACACGCGGGCCGCGCGGCTCAGGCGCCCGGGCGTCCAGGCGGGCTCCCAGACCAGATCCAGCGCGATCTCCATGCCGCGCGGCGCGATGGCGTCGAGCGCGTCTTCCGCGGCGTCCAGGATCACGTCCGCCACCGGGCACGCGGCCGAGGTCATGGTCATGCGCACGTGCAGCCGTTTCGGCGTGACGGCCACGCCGTAGACGAGACCCACGTCCACGATGGACAGCGCCAGCTCCGGATCGACGACGCGGTCCAGCGCCTGGAAGATGCCGGCGCGCAGCGCGTCCGGGCCGTCATAGGGGTACGGAACGGTCAGGGGAGCATCGGCGGCGGGCATCGCGGTCCTTGGGGAGGGCGGCCCGCTGCGGCAGCCGGCCTTGAAGATTCATGGGAAGTGAATCAATTCTAGGCCGCGATGGCCGGGGTGGCCGCCCGCGGCGCGGCGCAAGGTTGATGGATGTCAAGAAAGTGCCGGGGGGCCGGGCGCGCAGCCCGCCGCGCAGCGCCGGCCTAGCGTGCGGCGGCCACTTCCCGGCCCAGGTCGATCACCGCCATGGCGTAGTAGCTCGACCAGTTGTAGCGCGTCACCACGTAGAAGTTCTGCGTGCCGGCCACGTAGCTGGCGGGCGCGCCGCCGTTCTGCAGCTCGATCAGCGCGAGCGGGCCCGCCGCGGCCCCGGCGCCGTCGGGCGCGAGCAGGCGCACGCCGCGCGCGGCCATCTCATCCGCCGTGAAGCTGGGCAGGATGTCCGGCGCGAGCAGCTCGGGCAGGCGCAGCTGCGATTCGTCGAAGGCCACGGGGTAGTGCGTGGGCAGGCCGGTCACCCAGCCGTGGGCCTTGAAGTAGTTGGCGACCGAGCCGATCGCGTCGGCGGTGCTCTTGAAGAGATCGATGCGGCCGTCGCCGTCGAAGTCCACGGCCCAGCGCGTCCAGCTGGTGGGCATGAACTGGCCCAGGCCCATGGCGCCCGCGTAGCTGCCGCGCGGCGCGAAGGGGTCGATGCCCGTGCGGTCGGCCAGGCTCAGGAACTGCTCCAGCTCGCCCTGGAAGTAGGCCTGCCGCTCGCGCGCCCGCGGGTGGGCGGCGGGGAAGTCGAAGGCCAGGGTGGCGAGCGCGTCCATCACGCGGAAGTTGCCCATCTGCTGGCCATAGATGGTCTCCACGCCGAGGATGCCGACGATCATCTCGGCGGGCACGCCGTATTCGCGCTCGGCGCGGGCCAGGGTGTCGGCGTTGTCGTTCCAGAAGCGCACGCCCGCGCGGATGCGCACGGGCTCGACGAAGCGCGAGCGGTAGGCCGCCCAGTTCTTGGCGGTGCCGCGCGGCGCCGGCAGCATGAGGCGGGGCACCTGTGGCAGGAAGCGCGCCTGCCCGATGGCTTGGCGCACCCATTCGGGGTCCAGGCCCCGGCGCTCGGCGAGGTCGTCGGCGAAGCGCAGGGCCTCCGGGCGCTGCGCGTAGAGCACCTCGGGCGCCGGCGCTGCCGAGGCGGCTTTCTTGGAGGGTTTTTGCGCCCATGCCGCCGGATTCATTGAAAAGATTGCTATTAAAAATATAGCGATTCGGGCGGCGGAAGGCACGCGGGCGGCAGCGGTGCGGCGGGAGGGACGGGGGTGGGAGGGGTGCAGGGCAGGCAAGGCGGTGCGCCGTTCATTCAGGGGTGGGTCGAATCCGTCCGGTCACGCGTCGGCGGGCTGGGCGGCGCCCGGCGCGCCCGGGGCGTTCGGCGTGGGCCAGCGCAGGCCGCGCAGCTCGCGCTGCAGTTCGGCCAGCGCCACGGCGGGGCGGGGGGCGTAGCGGGCCTGTTCCAGGCGAAGCAGCCAGGCGGCCGCGGGCGCGGCGGCGGGCTCGCCGAAGTGGTCGCGCACGCGCTGCGCCATGGCGCGTGGCGGCAGGTGGTCGGGCAGGGGCAGGCCGGCGCGCGCGAGCCGGCGCCGCGCGCGGTCCAGCAGGCGCAGCCAGGGGTCGTGCCGGCGGCGCTCCCAGAGGCTCCAGGCCACGCCGCCCAGCGCGGCCAGCGCGGCGAGGCCACCCAGTCCGCGCGCCAGGTCCTGCCAGCTCGGCGATTCGATGCCCAGCGACTTGAGCAGGTCGAGCTGCTGGCTCTGCGTGTAGTTCAGCACCCACTGGTTCCAGCGGTTGTTCACGGCCTCCCACACGGCGCGGGCCCGGGCGATGAAGCCGGGGCCGATGACGGTGTCCACGGCGTTGCCGAAGACGCCACGCGGCACCTGCAGCCGCTGCAGCGCCCCGATGCGCGCGGGCGCCACGGCGCCGGTCGGGTCCACGCGCACCCAGCCGCGGCCCTCCAGCCAGACCTCGGTCCAGGCGTGCGCATCGGCCTGCCGCAGGGTCCAGTAGCCGTCGATGCCGTTCATCTCGCCGCCCTGGTAACCCGTGACGATGCGCACCGGAATGCCCGCCGCGCGCAGCAGCACCGCGAAGGCCGAGGCGATGTGCTCGCAGAAGCCGGCCTTCTGCTCGAACCAGAAGGCGTCGGCCGTGTGCTGGCCGTACACGCCCGGCTCCAGCGTGTAGGCATAGCCGCCCGTGCGCAGGCGCTCCAGCGCGGCCTGCACGAAGGCGGGGGCGCCGCCCGCGGCCACGGCCGGGTCGGTCTGCAACTGGCGGGCCAGCTCGCGCGTGCGCGGGTCGAACCCCTCGGGCAGCTCCAGGTAGGGGCGCAGCCGCTGGGTGTTCTGCTGCGGGCCGTGCGTGAAGTCGGGGTAGCTCACGGCGCGGTAGCGCAGCACTTCGTTGATCGGGCGGTTCGCGATCCAGGACAGCTCGGGCGCCATGCCCGCGCGCAGGCCGGGCGGCAGCTCGGGCGACTCGGGCGCGGCGTCGAGCGTCAGCAGCCAGGGCAGGCGCAGCGCCTCCAGCGTGACCTCGTAGCGCAGCGGCTCGCCGCGCACTTCCAGCGCGGGCGCCGTGGGCGGCCGCCAGGCCGTGGCCGGCGCGCCGGGCTGGCCGAACGCGAACCACTCGCGCCCGTCGAAGGCCGAGAGCACCGGCCCGCGGAAATACAGCGCGCTCTGCGGCGGCGGCGCGCCCCCCGGCGTGTCGAAGCGCACGCGCAGCGCGATGCCGTCGTCCAGCGCCAGCGAGGCCACGTTGCCCACGACCATCTTGCCGGACAGCCCGCTGCGCCCCGAGGGGTTGTCGTTCGGCATGCCCCAGAGCGGCGCCATGCGCGGGAACAGCACGAACAGCGCCAGCATCACCGGCGCGCCCAGCAGCGCCATGCGGCCCGCGAGCCGCAGCGATTCGGAGAGCGGCGGCCGCCCCACGGGCATGTGCGCGTTGACCAGCGCCGCCAGCAGGCCCAGCAGCGCGACCAGCATCGCCGCCGCGGTGGCGAGCGACTGCGAGAAGAAGAAGTTGCTGAGCATCGTGAAGAAGCCCAGGAAGAAGATCACCATCGCGTCGCGCCGCGCGCGCAGCTCCAGCGTCTTGAGCGCGAGCAGCAGCACGATGAGCGTCACCCCCGCGTCGCGCCCGACGATGGTGCGGTGCGAGGCCAGCGTGAGCACGACCGACAGCGCCAGCAGCAGGCCGAGCTTCCAGCGCCCGGGCAGCGGCTGCGCGCGCAGCGCGAGCGTGCCGCGCCAGGCCAGCAGCAGCGCGGCGAGCAGGCTGGTCCATACGGGGATGTGGGCGACCAGCGGCAGCACCACCCAGCCCACGGTGGCCAGCAGGAACAGCGTGTCGCGCGTTTCGCGCGGCAGGTTCGCGAGGGTGTGGCGCAGCGGGGTCATGGCAGGGGGCGGAAAAGTGCGGCCGGCGGCGGCGGAAACGCCGCGCCGGGGCCGGTGGGGCAGGGTGCCTTTTTGCTATCAAAAATGTAGCTGAAAAGGCAATGGATACGGCGGCATGGGGCCTCCAGGGCCTGCAGGGCCAGCAATGCGGCGGGCGGGCGGCGGGGTGTCAGCACAGCGCCAGTGCCTCCAGGCAGCGCCGCTCGTGCGCGGGGCCGCTGCCCTGGCCGATCTCGCCCGAGGGCAGGCGCAGGCCGTAGTCCACGCCCAGCCGCTCGGCCTGGATCACCCAGGACGTGAGGCGCGAGAGCCGGGCTTCCGGGTCGGGCAGGCTGGCCAGGGCGGGGTCGAGCCACAGCTCCTGCCGCTGGGCCTGCTGGGCGTCGCGGCTCACCAGGTCGTCGGTGCCGGTGGCGAGCGACTTGGCGGCCTTCTTCCAGACCACGAGCTTGAGCGGATCGCCGCGCCGGTACGCGCGCACGCCGTCGAACTCGCCGATGCCCTGGGCCGGCGCGCTGCCCGCGCCGCCGCCGCGCGGCTCGCCCGCGGGCAGCGGCGGCGGCGGCACCTCGGGGCGCGGAAACACCAGCACCTGCGCGGCCGGGCGCCAGAGCGTCCACACGCGGAACGTGCCCAGCGGAAAGCGCGTCTCGGCGGTGAGCAGCGGCACGTCGTGCAGGCCGCGCCGCTCGGGCTGGAACGCCACCTGCACCGTGGCCGATCCCTGCGCGGGCACGTCGGTCCAGGCCCAGTGCGTGGTCCCGGCGCCGTCGCTGCCGCCGCCGTGCACCGCCAGCGCGATGCCGTGGCGCGCGGAGGCGCGCTCGCTGGTGAGCTGGATGTCGAACACCACGCTCTGCCCCAGGAAGCGCGGCTCCGGCGGCAGCAGGTGCAGCGTCAGCCCGCGCAGCGTGGCATGGCACACGTGCATGCCCACCACCGCGCTGCCGGCCAGCAGGAAGGTGAGCAGGTAGCCCAGGTTGAGCTGGAAATTGATCGACGCCACCAGCAGCACCAGCAGCGTGAGCGCCAGCATCCAGCCAGCGCCCGTGGGCAGGATGTAGACATTGCGCTGCGTGAGCACGGTGGTGTCCGTGCGCGCCAGGCGGGCCTGCCACCAGCGCTGGAAGCGTCGGCGCAGGGGTGCCAGCGGGCTGAAGCGGGCCGATGTGCGCGAAGCCGGGGAAGGTGCGGTGGAGGTGTTCATCTCAGGCCCTTTCGCCTGTGCCACGCACGGCCTGCAGCGCACGCATCCGGCGCGGCCCCGCCCCGTCGAACGGCCGCGAAGCAGGCCCAGCCAGCAGATGCCGTGGAACCGGCTTCGCCGGGCCACAGGCGTCGTTCCCCTGCCCGCGCGCAGCGCGGCGAGAGCGGCGGGAAGCGGCGCAGCCGCTCAGGAGGGTGTTGCATCACTTCAGCGGGACGGCGTCCACCATGGCCAGCACCTGCTCCACGGCGCCGCGGCCCGCGTCGCCCACGGGCACGAGGCGGTGCGCGATGGTCTGCGGCAGCACGGCCTGCACGTCGTCGGGGGCCACGTAGTCGCGGCCCGCGATCAGCGCCTGGGCCTTGGACGCGCGGATGAGCGCGATGGCCGCGCGCGGCGACAGGCCCTGCAGGAACCAGCGGCCCGAGCGCGTGGCGGCGACGAGGTCCTGCACGTAGTCGAGCAGTGGCTCGGCCGTGTGCACCGCCAGCACCTGCTGCTGCAGGGATTCGAGTTCGCCCGCGGAGAGCAGCGGCGGCATGCCGTCCACCATGTCGCGGCGGTCGCTGCCGGCCAGCAGCAGGCGCTCGGCCGCGCGGTCGGGGTAGCCGATCGAGATGCGCATGAGGAAACGGTCGAGCTGGCTCTCGGGCAGCGCGAAGGTGCCGAGCTGGTCGTGCGGGTTCTGCGTGGCGATCACGAAGAACGGATGGGGCAGGGCGCGCGTCTCGCCTTCGACCGAGACCTGCTTTTCTTCCATCGCTTCGAGCAGCGCGCTCTGCGTCTTGGGGCTCGCGCGGTTGATCTCGTCGGCCAGCAGCACCTGGGCGAACACGGGGCCCGGGTGGAACACGAAGGACTCGCGGCCGCGCTCGTAGATCGACACGCCCGTGAGGTCGCTGGGCATGAGGTCGGCCGTGAACTGCACGCGCGAGAACTGCAGCCCGAAGGTGCGCGCCAGCGCATGCGCGAGCGTGGTCTTGCCCACGCCCGGAACGTCCTCGATCAGCAGGTGGCCACCGGCCAGCAGGCAGGCCACGCAGTCCTGGACCTGGGCCTTTTTGCCCACGATCACCGTGTTAAGCTGGTCCAGAAGCGACTGGATCTTGTGCTGTGTGTTCATGGCATGCGACGTTATCCGAAAAAAACCAGAGACAAGGGATTCATGGTGGGCTCGACAGGCTATTTCACGCACCGCGACTGCTGGAAGCACGAGATGGGGCCGGGCCACCCGGAATGCCCCGGGCGGCTGGATGCCATCGAAGACCGCCTGCTGGCCACGGGCGTGGCCGACGCGCTCGAACGCTTCGAGGCGCCCGAGGCCTCGCTCGCCGATGTCGAGCTGGCCCATGACCGGCTGCACGTGGCCGCGCTGCGCGGCCTCTCCGACCGCCTCGCCGAAGAGATCCTGGCCGGCGGCCCGCTGCATGCGCAGGTCGATCCCGATACCTCCATCAACCCCCACACCTGGCCGGCCGCCCTGCGCGCGGCGGGCGCGGCGCTGGCCGCCACCGATGCGGTGATGGCCGGCGAGCTGGAGAACGCCTTTTGCTGCGTGCGCCCGCCGGGCCACCACGCCACGCGCTCCAAGGCCATGGGCTTTTGCTTCTTCAACAACGTGGCCATCGCGGCCAAGTACGCGCTGCAGCGCTACAAGCTCCAGCGCGTGGCGGTGATCGACTTCGACGTGCACCACGGCAACGGCACCGAGGACATCCTCTCGGGCGACCCGCGCGCGCTCATGGTGGGCATCTTCCAGCACCCGTTCTACCCCTTCAGCGGCGACCAGGACCCGGCGCCCAACATGCTCAACGTGCCCGTGGCCGCGTACACGCGCGGCATGGACATCCGCGAGCTCATCGAGATGCTCTGGATCCCGCGGCTGGAGGCCTTCAAGCCCGAGATGGTCTTCGTCTCGGCCGGCTTCGACGGCCACCGCGACGACGACATGGGCCAGCTCGGCCTGACCGAGCAGGACTACGCGTGGATCACGCAGCGCATCAAGGACATCGCGCGCCGCTATGCCAAGGGCCGCATCGTCTCGTGCCTCGAAGGCGGCTACGTGATGGACGCCCTCGCGCGCAGCGTGGAGGCCCACGTGCGCGTGCTGGCCGACCTCTGACCCTCCACCCCCTCCTTTTCGTGACCGCATTCCCGTCCATGACCGCTCCTTCCGCCCCCGGCCCCCTGCTCGACACCGCCCGCGACGGGCGCGGCGTGGTCACCCTCACGCTGGCCGATCCCGCGCGGCTCAATGCGCTGGGCGACGGCATGCTGGCCGCGTTGCAGCAGGCGCTGGACGCCATAGCGCAGGACGAGGGCGCCCGCGTGGTGGTGCTGGCCGCGCAGGGCAAGGCCTTCTGCGCGGGCCACGACCTGAAGGACATGGCCGCGCACCCCGACGGCGCGTGGTACCGCCGGCTCTTCGCGCAGTGCAGCCGCATGATGCTGTCGATCCAGCGCCTGCCCGTGCCGGTGATCGCGCGCGTGCAGGGCATCGCCACGGCGGCGGGCTGCCAGCTCGTCGCGCAGTGCGACCTCGCCGTGGCGGCCGAGGGCGCGCGCTTCGCCACCAGCGGCATCCATTACGGGCTCTTCTGCGCCACGCCCAGCGTGCCGCTGGTGCGCAACGTGCCGGCCAAGCAGGCCATGGAGATGCTGCTGACGGGCGACTTCATCGACGCGCGCACGGCGCTGGCCCAGGGCCTCGTGAACCGCGTGGCGGCGCCCGAGGCGCTCGATGCCGAGGTCGATTCGCTCGTGCGCTCCATCCTGGGCAAGCCGCGCGCCGCGGTCGCCATGGGCAAGGCGCTTTTCTACCAGCAGCGCGAACTCGGCGTGGAAGCGGCCTACCAGCTGGCGGGCCAGGCCATGGCCACGAACATGCTGGACGAGGCCGCGCAGGAAGGCGCGCGCGCCTTCGCCGAGAAGCGCGTGCCGGCCTGGAAGCCGGGCGGCACGCACTGATCCGCTGGCGGGCCGCAGTCCCGCGCGCCGGGCTCCGCGCGACGGCCGCCCGCTTTTCTTTCCCGATACCGACGATCCCTTTGCGACGATGGAATCCTTCGACACCCTGATCCGCGATTTCAGCCAGTCCAGCACCTGGCTGGAAGCCGCCGTGCTGGTCCTGTGCCTGGCGCTCGCCTATGGCGCGAGCCGCATCCTGGGCCGCCAGCAGCCGCCCGATTCGGTGTGGTTCGGCCGCCGCACGGTCGATGGGCTCATGTTCCCGCTGCTCGCGCTCGCGCTGGTCTACGCGGGGCGCGTGGCGGTGGAGCTGGTGCAACCCGTGTTCCTGCTGCGCGTGGCGGTGCCGGTGCTCAGCTCGCTGGTGCTGATCCGGTTCTTCGCGCGCATCCTCGCGAACGCGTTCCCGAAGTCGGCCGCCATGCGGCTCGTGGAGCGCATCGTCTCGTGGCTGGCCTGGGGCGTGGCGGTGCTGTGGATCGTGGGGCTGCTGCCGGCCGTGCGCGCGGAGCTGTCGGGCGTGGCCATCCACTTCGGCAAGTCGCAGGTCACCGCGCTCACGCTCATCGAGGGCTCGCTCTCGGCCACCGTGGTGATGCTGCTCGCGCTGTGGCTGTCGTCCACCGTCGAGCGCCGCCTGCTCGACCGCGCGTTCGTGGACCTGTCGATGCGCAAGGTGGCGGCCAACGCCACGCGCGCGGTGCTGCTGCTCATCGGCCTGCTGTTCGCGCTCTCGGCCGTGGGCGTGGACCTGACGGCGCTCTCGGTGCTGGGCGGCGCGGTGGGCGTGGGCCTGGGCTTCGGGCTGCAGAAGCTCGCCTCCAACTACGTGAGCGGCTTCGTGATCCTGCTGGAGCGCTCGCTGCGCATCGGCGACAACGTGCGCGTGGACGGCTTCGAGGGCCGCATCACCGACATCAAGACACGCTACACGCTCATCCGCGCGGGCAACGGCCGCGAGTCCATCGTGCCCAACGAGACGCTCATCACGCAGCGCGTGGAGAACCTCTCGGATGCCGACCGCAAGTTCAACATCACCACCAACCTCACCGTGGGCTACGACAGCGAGGTGGCGCGCGTGCAGGCCATCCTCTGCGCCGCTGCGGCCGCGCAGATGCGCGTGCTCCCCGACCCCGCGCCCGTGGCCTACCTCGTCAACTTCGCGCCCGACGGGCTGGAGTTCAGCCTCAATTTCTGGGTGAACGACCCTTCCGCCGGCACGGTCAACCTGCGCTCGGCGATCAACATCGCGATCCTCGAAGGCCTGCGCGCCGAGGGCATCGACATCCCCTATCCGCAGCGCGTCGTGCGCGTGCAGGCCGACGCGCCGCCGCCCGCGGGCCCGATGCATGTCGCGCACGCGTCGGCCCCGCCGCCCGTGGCGTGACCGGAAATGGATATACTCCGCCAAAAAGCACGATCGTTCTTTTTTATGGGTGGACGCCGTGGCCGCCGCTTCCGGGCAGGATCGCCCGGAGGCGGGGCATAGAATGGATCGGTTTACGTTACGTCAATCAATCAACCGTTTAGGAGCCGCAGCAATGAAGGTCTTGGTCCCCGTCAAGCGCGTGGTGGACTACAACGTGAAGGTCCGCGTCAAGTCGGACAACACGGGTGTGGACATCGCGAACGTCAAGATGAGCATGAACCCGTTTGACGAGATCGCCGTGGAAGAGGCCGTGCGGCTGAAGGAAAAGGGCGTGGTCACCGAGGTGATCGCCGTCTCCTGCGGCGTCGCGCAATGCCAGGAAACGCTGCGCACGGCCATGGCCATCGGCGCCGACCGCGCGATCCTCGTCGAAACCACCGAGGAACTGCAGCCCCTGGCCGTGGCCAAGATCCTCAAGGCCCTGGTCGACAAGGAGCAGCCCCAGCTCGTGATCCTCGGCAAGCAGGCCATCGACGACGACTCCAACCAGACCGGCCAGATGCTGGCCGCGCTGGCCGACCTGCCGCAGGCGACCTTCGCCTCCAAGGTCGAGGTGAGCGGCGAAGCCGTGAACGTGACCCGCGAGGTCGATGGCGGCCTGGAAACGATCGCCCTCACGCTGCCCGCCGTGGTGACCACCGACCTGCGCCTGAACGAGCCGCGCTACGTCACGCTGCCCAACATCATGAAGGCCAAGAAGAAGCAGCTCGACACCGTCAAGCCCGAGGACCTGGGCGTGGATGTCAAGCCCCGCCTCAAGACCCTCAAGGTCACGGAGCCGCCCAAGCGCGGCGCCGGCGTGAAGGTGCCCGATGTCGCCGCGCTGGTCGACAAGCTCAAGAACGAAGCCAAGGTGATCTAAGGAACTCGTGGGCTCCCGTGCGGGCCGCCGCGCGTGCTGCGCTGCTCCCCCGGGGGGCCTTCGCGGTTTGGGGCGGCCCGGCGCCGCCCAAGCCTTCAGCTGAAAAAGGAATTGTTATGACATCTCTCGTCATTGCCGAACACGACAACGCTTCGATCAAGCCCGCCACGCTCAACGCCGTCACCGCCGCCAAGGCCTGCGGCGGCGACGTCCACGTGCTGGTGGCCGGCCAGAACGCGGCCGAGGCCGCCAAAGCCGCGGCGCAGATCGCCGGCGTCTCCAAGGTGCTGCACGCCGACGGCGCCAGCCTGGCCGACGGCCTGGCCGAGAACGTGGCCGCGCAGGTGCTGGCCGTGGCCGGCAACTACAGCCACATCCTCTTCCCCGCCACCGCCAACGGCAAGAACGTCGCGCCGCGCGTGGCCGCCAGGCTCGACGTCGCGCAGATCAGCGACATCACCAAGGTGGACAGCCCCGACACCTTCGAGCGCCCGATCTACGCCGGCAACGCCATCGCCACCGTGCAGAGCGCCGACGCCACCAAGGTGATCACCGTGCGCACGACCGGCTTCGACGCCGCGCCCGCCACGGGCGGCTCGGCCTCGGTGGACACGCTGGACGTGGCGGCCGACAGCGGCAAGAGCCGCTTCGTGGGCTGCGAGGTCACCAAGAGCGACCGCCCCGAACTCACGGCCGCCAAGATCATCGTCTCGGGCGGCCGCGCCCTGGGCAGCGCCGAGAAGTTCAACGAGGTCATGACGCCGCTCGCGGACAAGCTGGGCGCCGCCATCGGCGCCTCGCGCGCCGCGGTGGACGCGGGCTACGCGCCCAACGACCTGCAGGTCGGCCAGACCGGCAAGATCGTGGCGCCGCAGCTCTACATCGCCGCAGGCATCTCCGGCGCCATCCAGCATCTGGCCGGCATGAAGGACTCCAAGGTCATCGTGGCGATCAACAAGGACGCCGAGGCGCCGATCTTCAGCGTGGCCGACTACGGCCTGGAGGCGGACCTGTTCACGGCCGTTCCCGAGCTGGTCAAGGCCCTCTGACCCCGGCGGCCGCGCCGGCGCCGCGGGGCGCCGGCAGGGCCTCCACGAGGGCATCGCGCGCGGTGCCCTTTTTTTTGCCCGGCCCGTCCCATCCGAGGCCCTTTCCATCGATTCCGGAGACATTCCCATGAGCTACACCGCCCCCGTCAAGGACATGCTGTTCGCCATCGAGCACCTCGCGAACCTCGCCGAGGTCGCCGCGCTGCCGGGCTTCGAGGACGCCGGCCTCGACACGGCGCAGGCGGTGCTGGAGGAATGCGCGCGCTTCAACGAGGGCGTGGTGGCGCCACTCAACGTGGCGGGCGACCGCAATCCGTCGTCCTGGAAGGACGGGCAGGTCACGACCACCCCCGGCTTCAAGGAGGCATTCCGCCAGTACGCCGAGGGGGGCTGGCAGGGCCTGCAGCACCCGGTGGACTTCGGCGGGCAGGGCCTGCCCAAGACCATCGGCGCGGCCTGCGCGGAGATGCTCAACAGCGCCAACATGAGCTTCGCGCTGTGCCCGCTGCTCACCGACGGCGCCATCGAGGCGCTGCTCACCGCCGGCAGCGATGCGCTCAAGGCCACCTACCTGGAGAAGCTCGTGTCCGGCCAGTGGACGGGCTCGATGAACCTGACCGAGCCGCAGGCCGGCTCCGACCTGGCCCTGGTGCGCACGCGCGCCGAGCCGCAGGGGGACGGCAGCTACAAGGTCTTCGGCACGAAGATCTTCATCACCTACGGCGAGCACGACATGGCGGAGAACATCGTGCACCTGGTGCTGGCCCGCGTGGCCGGCGCGCCCGAGGGCGTGAAGGGCATCAGCCTGTTCGTGGTGCCGAAACTCCTGGTGGACGGCGACGGCTCGCCGGGCGCGCGCAACGACGTGCAGTGCGTCTCGATCGAGCACAAGCTCGGCATCAAGGCCAGCCCCACGGCGGTGCTGCAGTTCGGCGATGCGGGCGGCGCCGTGGGCTACCTCGTGGGCGAGGAGAACCGCGGCCTGGAATACATGTTCATCATGATGAACGCCGCGCGCTACGCCGTGGGCCTGCAGGGCATCGCGGTGGCCGAGCGCGCCTACCAGCAGGCCGTGCAGTACGCCCGCGACCGCGTGCAGAGCCGTCCCGTGGACGGCAGCCTGCCCGGCAGCGCGCCGATCATCCACCACCCCGACGTGCGCCGCATGCTCATGACGATGCGCGCGCTCACCGAGGGCTGCCGCGCCATGGCGACCGTGGCCGCCGCGGCCTACGACGCCGCGCACCACCACACCGACGCGGCGGTGCGCAAGGAGAACCAGGCGTTCTACGAATTCATGGTGCCGCTCGTGAAGGGCTACAGCACCGAGATGAGCCTGGAGGTGACCAGCCTGGGCGTGCAGGTGCACGGCGGCATGGGCTTCATCGAGGAAACCGGTGCCGCGCAGCACTACCGCGACGCGCGGATCCTGCCCATCTACGAAGGCACGACCGCGATCCAGGCCAACGACCTCGTGGGCCGCAAGACGGTGCGCGACGGAGCGGCCACGGCGCTCGCCATCTCCGGGCAGGCGCGCGGCACGGTGGACGCGCTGCGCGCGGCCGGCACGCCGGATGCCGAGGCCGTCGCCCGGCGCCTCGCCGAGGCCTGCGATGCCTTCGACGACGCAGCGCGCTTCATCGCGGGCAGCGCCAAGGCCGACCCGAACGCGGCCTTCGCGGGCAGCGTGCCCTACCTGATGCTGGCCGGCAACCTCGTCGCGGGCTGGCAGATGGGCCGGGCCCTGCTCAAGGCGCAGGCGCTGCTGGCCGGGCAGGGCGCGGCCGGCGGGGACGCCGCCTTCCTGCAGGCCAAGGTGGCCACGGCGCGGTTCTACGCGGAACACATCCTCGTGCGCACGCGGGCCCAGCGCGACGCCATCGTCGACGGCGCGGCCAGCGTGACCGCGCTGGCGCTGGAGTCCTTCTGACCGCCAGCAGCTTCATCTACTATTAAAAAGATAGCAAACTATTCAATGAATACGGCGGCATGACGCCATTCCGGCTGGAAAGCCGGGGCGCGGCCGCCGCCCACCAGGAGACTCCCGCCATGCGCACCTTGCCCCCCGTGTTCCAGAAACTGTCGCTGCCGGTCATCGGCTCGCCGCTCTTCATCATCAGCAACCCCAAGCTGGTGATCGCGCAGTGCCAGGCCGGCATCGTGGGCTCGATGCCCGCGCTCAATGCCCGGCCCGCCGAGTTGCTGGCGGACTGGCTCGCCGAGATCACCGAGACGCTGGCCGCCTGGGACCGCGCGCACCCCGAGTCGCCCTCGGCACCGTTCGCGATCAACCAGATCGTGCACAAGAGCAACGACCGGCTGGAGCACGACATGGAGGTGTGCGCCAAGTTCAAGGTGCCGATCGTCATCACCAGCCTGGGCGCGCGCGAGGACGTGAACCAGGCCGTGCACGGCTGGGGCGGCGTGGTGCTGCACGACATCATCAACAACAAGTTCGCGCACAAGGCCATCGAGAAGGGCGCCGACGGCCTGATCGCCGTGGCGGCCGGCGCGGGCGGCCATGCGGGCATCAAGAGCCCGTTCGCGCTGGTCCAGGAGATCCGGCAGTGGTTCGATGGCCCGCTCGCGCTGTCGGGCTCCATCGCCTCGGGCGGTGCCGTGCTGGCCGCGCAGGCCATGGGCGCCGACTTCGCCTACATCGGCTCGGCCTTCATCGCCACGCACGAGGCCCGTGCGCTCGATGCCTACAAAGAGGCCATCGTGGCGGGCGACTCCGACGACATCGTCTACAGCAACCTCTTCACGGGCGTGCACGGCAACTACCTCGCGCCCTCGATCCGCGCGGCCGGCCTGGACCCGGACAACCTGCCCGTCTCCGACCCCAGCAAGATGAATTTCGGCGGCGATGCCAAGAAGGCCTGGAAGGACATCTGGGGTTGCGGCCAGGGCATCGGCGCGGTGACCGAGGTGACCGGCGCGGCCGAGATGGTCGAGCGGCTGCGCCGCGAATACCGCGCGGCCCGCGAGCGCCTGGCGCTGGGCTGACGCACGGCGCGGGCACGCAGCCGCGCAGCCGGGCCGCAGTCCCGGCCGTCCGCACGGCCCGCGCCCCGTGCGCCACTTTCCATCCCGGGCCTGCCCCGGACCGGGGCGCCTGGGGCACAATGCGGCCCCGCCGCGCCGTGCATCGCCGCCGGGCCGGGCCGCAAGGGCCCCGGCCCCGCCGCCGAGCACCGGCCTGCACCCCCACAACAACACCAAGAAAACGCTTTTCCCGCCATCCGGCCGCCACCGCCTGCGGCGGGCGGGCGCCGTCCCATGCCTTCCTCGCCATCCCGCAGCACGCTGATCGACTCGGTCAAGGGCATCGCCTGCGCCACCATCGTGGCCCACCACCTGGCCTTCTACGGCCCCATGTCGGACGTCGCCCAGCCCCTCATGCCGGGGCTCATCGCCTGGCTCTACGAATACGGGCGCATGGCCGTGCAGGTGTTCCTGGTGCTGGGGGGCTACCTGGCGGCGGCGCGGTTCTCGGCCGCCGGCGGTGCGCGCTGGAACGGGGCCGGCCCGGAGATCGGCCGGCGCTTCGTGCGGCTGGCCGTGCCCTATGCGGTGGCGCTGGTGCTGGCCGTGCTGGCCGCCGCCGCCGTGCGGCCCTGGCTGGACCACCCTTCCGTGCCCGGCGACCCCAGCCTGCCGCAGCTGGTGGCCAACGCGCTGATGCTGCAGGACATCGTGGGCGAGGACGCGCTGTCGGCCGGCGTCTGGTACGTGGCCATCGACTTCCAGCTGTTCGCGCTGTCGGCGCTGCTGCTCGGGGCGGCGCGGCTCGGCGCACGGGCTTCCTTCCTGCCGGCCTGGGCCGGGGCGCAAACGCTCGCGCGCGCAGCCGTGGCCCTGGCCGCGGCGCTCTCGCTCTGGGAGCTGAACCGGCATCCCGGCCTGGACGCCTGGGCCGTCTACTTCTTCGGGGCCTATGGCCTGGGCATGATGGCCCGCTGGGCCGTGGGCGCGCCGCGCGGGAGCGGCGCGGCCGCCGGCTGGCTGGTGCTGATCGGCCTCTGGGGCGCGGTCGCGCTGGCGCTGGAATTCCGCACGCGCATCGCCGTCGCCTGGGGCACGGCGCTCTGGCTGGTGGTGGCCCTGCGCTGGCTGGCCCACCGTGCCGGAACGGGCGAGGCCGCGGCCAGGCCGGCACCGGGTTCGGTTTCGGCATCGCGCCCGCTGGCCTGGCGCACCTGGCCTGCGCGGCTGGGGCGCATGTCGTACTCGGTGTTCCTGGTGCACTTCCCCGTGTGCCTGCTGGTCAATGCGGCCGTCAGCACGGCCTGGCCCGATTCGCCGGGCATGAACGCCCTGGGCATGGCCGGCGCGATGGCGCTGTCGGTCATGGCCGGAAAACTGCTCTATGACCGCGTCGAGCGCCACGTGCCGTCGTGGACGCTCGCGCTGCGCTGGCAGGCCGGCGTCGTGGGTGCCGGCGTGGTGGTGGTGTTCGCCGCCGGCCGCCTGGGGTAGGGGGCCAGGGCGGGCGGGCGTGCGGGCGCCGCCGTCCGCCCGTCAGTGAACGGTGCGGCCGCCCGAGGGTTCGGTCGCCCGTTCGGCCGGCAGCGCTTCGGCACCCGCAGCGGACACCGGGCCCGGCACGGCCACCACCGCCAGCGCGGGCAGGCCGACGGCCGCCTCCGTGGACGGCACTGCGATGGCGGCCCGTTCGCGCGCGATGCGCCGGCGGTCGATGAACCAGGCCATGAAGGGCAGCAGCAGCATCGACCCGGGCACGGCCCAGACCAGCAGATAGGGGCTGACCGACGAGGCCGACCGCATCACCCCGCGCAGGCGCTCGCGCTCATCGGCGCTCCAGTGGCCCTGGCGCCGCTGGCGCAGCAGCCACACCACCGAGCCGCGCATGGTGGCCAGCTCCTTGCGGAAGCGGCTCTGCTCGCGCTGGTTGCCCGCAAGAAAGGCGCAGAACCATTCCGGTGTCCAGTCGCCGCGGCCCCAGCGGCGCGTGACGGCGCACCAGCCGGAGACCGTCGGCTCTTCGGCCGCGCCCTCCGTGCGCACGGGGGGCACGGCACCGTCCTGCAGGAAGGCGGCAGGCGCTGCGGCGGCGTCCGCCAGGGTGGCGGGGGGCAGCGAGTGGGCGGTGGAGCTGGAGGGCGAAGTCATGGTCGGGGGAGGCGGTTCGTCACGGAAGGCCGGGTGCTGGCGGCAGGCGCCCGGGCCACGTTGCACTGTGCCACGGAGCGAAATCTCGTGCCACGCGCAGTGTATCCGATGGCTGTATATTCATACAGTTCTGTTGCAAAGGCACGCCATGACCGAAGTCCATGTCCCGCTCCAGGCCCTCAAGGGCCGCGGCACCGCGGCGCGCACGCCGCACCGGTTCATGCGCGACGAGCGCGGCGCCTTCGACGACGGCTGGGGCGGGCTGGACGCCGTGGATGGGGATGGCGCCCCCGCGCCCCCCGCCACGCAGGTGATCCGCGAGACCGCGCGCAGCGCGATCTGCGCCAACGACTCGCCCGACATCTTCTTCGACCATTCGGTCAACCCCTACCGCGGCTGCGAGCACGGCTGCGTCTATTGCTATGCCCGGCCCACCCACAGCTACCTGAACCTCTCGCCGGGGCTGGACTTCGAGACGCGCATCATCGCCAAGCACAACATCGCGGACGTGCTGCGGGATGAACTCGCGCGCCCCGGGCACGTACCGCACCTGCTCAACGTCGGCTCGGCCACCGATTGCTACCAGCCCGTCGAACGCGACCTGCGGCTCACGCGCGCGGTGATCGAGGTGCTGCGCGACGTGCGGCACCCGTTCTCGCTCATCACCAAGTCGAGCGGCGTGGAGCGCGACATCGACGTGCTCGCGCCGCTCGCACACGGCCGCCTCGCGGCCGTCTACGTCACGGTCACCACGCTCGATCCGGTGCTCGCCCGCTGCCTGGAGCCGCGCGCCGCCGCGCCGCACCGACGCCTGCGCACCATCCGCACGCTGGTGGAGGCGGGCATCCCGGTGGGCGTGAGCGTGGCGCCGCAGATCCCGTTCATCACCGAAGACATGGAGCAGGTGCTGGAGGCCGCGCGCGATGCGGGCGCCACCTCGGCGTTCTACACCGCCATCCGCCTGCCCTGGGAGCTGGACGGCCTCTTGCGCGAATGGCTGCAACTGCACTACCCGCAGCGCGCCGAGCGCGTGATGGCGCGCATCCAGGACCTGCACGGCCTCAGCGCCGAAGCGCGCGCCGCCGGGCGCAGCTACGCCAGCGACTTCAGCACACGCATGAAGGGCTCGGGCCTGTGGGCCGACCTGCTGCGCCAGCGGTTCATGGCGGCCTGCCGGCGGCTGGGGCTGAACCGCCAGCGCATCGAACTGGACATGGGGCAGTACCGGCCGGGGCTGGCGCGGGGGCAGGCGAGTTTGTTCTGAAGATCCGTAAGGCGTGTGCGTTGCAATACCGGGCATGCCGCGCCCGCGGTCAGTGTCGCGATGGCGGCAGGTTGAAAGGGGTCAGCAGAGCGTCCCGGGGCGGCATGGGTTCCTGGAGCCAGCGTTGGAGCATGGCGCTTTGTGCAGGTGCCGGGTCCGTACCGATGGCCGGTGAGGCGGAGGGTGCCGAAGAGGCGAGAGAGGGCGGCGGATTTCCAGCCGCCGGTGGCGTTTCAGTGTCGCTGTGCGCGTCCGACAAGATTTCCCGGGCATCGCGGTATGCGGACGATGCGGACGAGGCGGACGAGGCCATGGATCGCGATGGCGGCAGGTTGAAAGGGGTCAGCAGAGCGTCCCGGGGCGGCATGGGTTCCTGGAGCCAGCGTTGGAGCATGGCGCTTTGTGCAGGTGCCGGGTCCGTACCGATGGCCGGCGGGGCGGAGGGTGCCGAAGAGGCGAGAGAGGGCGGCGGATTTCCAGCCGCCGGTGGCGTTTCCGTGCCGCTGTCCGCGTCCGACAAGATTTGCCGGGCATCGCGGTATGCGGACGAGGTGGACGAGGTGGACGAGGCCATGGAGGCGGAGCGCGCGTCGCCGGGCGACAGCGGTCCCGATGCGGTCCGGTAGAGGGTGGACGCTCCCGAAGACGAAGAGCGCGAGCCCGTGCGGTTGCCGGCGTCCGGACGGGATCCGGGCATGGGGCCTGCCGGGGTCTGCTGCGGGGCGGCCTCTGTGGTGGGGCGTAGCCGCGAATAGCCCGAAGGCGCCCGCACGGGTTGCGGATTGAGCTGACGCAGGAGCGCTCGGCGCGCCGCCGCGTCCTCTGCATCCTCCTGGCGGAATGCATCCTTGAGTGTCGGACGCCCGGACTCGGCGGATCCCTGCGGAGGGTGTTCCCGGATCGGGCCGTAGTCCGGGGAGAGGTAGAGCGGCGGCGGTTTGGCCTCCGCGGTCCTGGCCGGCCGCGGCTCGCGCCCCAGCGCGAACGTATCGCTGCGCTGGGAGGTAATCGCGGCGCTGCTTTCCTCGTTGCGGGGCTCGGAAATCCTGTCCGCGCCCAGCAAGTAATCGATAGCGGCTTCGATATCGTCATCGTCCAGCGCTTCGATGTCGAATTCGGCCACGGTTTCGTCGTGGTCCCGGCGTGGCGACTGGGGCGGCGACGACCGTACGGGGCTGTCGGCCGGCGTGCCATCGCTGCTGGAAGAAGAGGTCTCACGCAGCTCGATGATCTCCTGCAGGCCCGCAGGTTCGCTGTCTCGCACGGGTCGAGGGTGCGTGGGGGACGCGTGGCCCTGCATGTGCGGGATGGCCGCCTGGATGTCGCTTTCCCGGCGGGCTTGCGCGCTGCCAGGCGGCCTCTGCCGGGGCGACATGGTGCCGGAAGCACCGGAATGAGCGCTGCGGGCGCTCAGAGGGGATGACTGCGCGGAACTGTTGCTCGAGGCGGCACGTGAAGCCCGTTTGCCGGATGAAGAGCCCGTGCCGGCCGCGGAGCCCGTGTTCGGCGCGGCCGATGGGGTACTGCGGGAGAAGTGGAAGATTCGGCTGAGACTCTTCATGGGTGTACTCGTGGTTGATGAAGGAGGGGGTTGCCTATCCTTTGGCGCGCAGTGTTCCGGCGGCTCTGGCGGGCGAAGCGATGTGCGAGAAGGCGAAGCCGCCGTGCCGGGATGCCGGCGTTTTCCGCGAACGGCGCCAGCCAGGCGGTCGGGGAAAGTCCGGCAGCCCGGCGGGCTGGTGCGGCGGCTTTCCCCGCCTCAGCGCTGGAGGCCCTGCGCTGCGGTCTGAGGGCGATCCTCAAGGCCCGATCCGGATGCCGCAGAGCCGTCGCCGCCCGGCAGAGGCGGTGGTTGAATCCTTCCGGCCATCACTTCGTTCATGTAGGTAGGGCCCTGGCTGCGGACCATGCCTTGCTTGTAGCGCTGGAAGTCGGCCTCGAACGGCGCGAGCGATGCCGGGGTCGGCTCGGGCGGGCGGCTGTCGGCGGCCCGTTCGAGGTGGTGCGGCTTTGGCGGGATCCGGAAGGGCTTGGTCGCGTACTGCCCCTGGAGCAGGTGGTCTTCCAGCGCGATCTGGGCCGTGACGTTGCCTTCCCGGCAGGCCTTCCACAACGCCAGGCCCTCCGGATCTTTCTGAAAGGCTACATACATGTCCCAGCGCTGCCGCTGGGTGATCTGCTGCCAGGTCAGCGAGGCCATGTTGGCATCCGGTGCCCAGCGGATGGAGCCGTTGTCGGCCCCGGCAGGCGCCTTGCCGGCGGGCCGCGGTTCTTCCTTCAGGAAGTCCTCGCGCGTGAGGGCCGGGCCGGTGTCCGCGTTGGGAACCGAATGCTTTTGCAGGATGCCGTCATCCCGCAGGCCCTGCAGCAGGCGCTCGATGCTCGCATCGTCCTGGCCGAAAAGGGGGCTGTCGCCGAAGTTCGCGACGGGGCTGCCGAAGGGCGGCGAGGACGTGGCGTTCTCCGGTCCGCGCTGCTGCGGCTGCGGCGTGCCGCCCGCATCCTTCAGGGATGTCCGTGCGGATGCGGGCCGGGCGCCGCCGCTCGCCTGCCGCGGAGAGATCGGTCCGGAAAAGGAGGTGCTGGCGCTGTGCCGCGGGGTGGACGCGGAGGCGCCTGGTCCTTTGGTGTCGGCGGCAGGATGGGGGCGGGCGGCAGAGGACGATGGTGCGGTGCGAAGGGGGGAAACCATGGCGTGGCGTGGTGTGGAATGGAGGGATCGGTCCAGGGCGGATGGGAGCCCGGATGCTGCGGCGTGCGGCATGGAACCGGCGTCGTCCTGCGAAGTGCCGTGCCTTTGTGCGAAGCGGGGGGCGCCCGGGCCGTGGCGGCGCTTGCAAGAACAATCTGCGGCCCCCGCTGCCAAAACGCAATCTGCTGCGGTTGCGCCCCGCGTTTCGGCCGCGCGGCGGGGCCGGAAATTCCTAAGCTCGGAGCCTGGGCGCGCAAACCGCCGACCCGCTTTCCGTGCGGTGCGCGCCTGCTGCCGCACCCGTCCGTTCTTCAAGGAGTTCCGATCCCATGGCCCTGCGTGATTTCAAAGTGCTCACCTTCGACGTCGTCGGCACCCTCATCGATTTCGAGGGCGGCATGCTGGCCTACCTGCGCCAGGCCGTGCCCGGCACGCCCGTGACCGACGAGGCTTTTCTTGCGGCCTACCGCGCGGCCCGCAAGAGCGGCGATACCGACGCGTATCCCGACGACCTCGTGCGCTGCTGGCATGCCATCGCGCCGCAGTTCGACCTGCCGGACAGCGAGGCGCTGGCCCAGGGGTTCCGCGATTCGGTGCCGCGCTGGCCCGCGTTCCCCGATGCGCCCGAGGCGCTGCAGCGCCTGCGCCGGCATTTCAAGCTGGTCACCATGACCAACGCGCAGGCCTGGGCGCTCGCGCATTTCGACCGCACGCTGGGCTCGCCGTTCGATCTGCTGCTCTCCGCCGACGATGCGCTGTGCGAGAAGCCCGATGCGCGCTACTTCGCCTACGCGCGCGGCCGCTTCGAGGCGGCCTGGGGTTTCCGGCAGGCGGACAACCTGCACGTGGCGCAGAGCCAGTACCACGACATCGGCATCGCGCGGCGCCTGGGCATCGCGAGCTGCTGGATCGAGCGGCGCCATGGCATGAAGGATTCGGGCGGCACCATCGAATCCGAGCACACCGTGCCCGACTACCACTTCCACACGCTGGCCCAGCTGGCCGATGCCGTGGAGGCCGGGCAATGAGCCTGGACCGCCCGGCGGACCGGGGGCCCGTGCAGGCGCTGTACGCCATCGCCCGGCCCTTGGCCGACCTGCTGCCCGGCCTCGTCGCGCTGCGGCGCGACCTGCACGCGCACCCCGAGCTGGCCTACCAGGAGCGGCGCACCGCGGGCATCGTGGCGCAGTCGCTGCGGCTGCTGGGCCTGGAGGTGCACGAGGGCATCGGGGGCACCGGCGTGGTGGGCACGCTGCGGCTGGGATCGGGTACGGGCACGCGCAGCGTGGGCCTGCGCGCCGACATGGATGCGCTGCCCATGGTGGAGCTGGGCCGCGCGCCGCACGCGAGCCGCAACGCCGGTGCGCACCACGGCTGCGGGCACGACGGCCACACGAGCATGCTGGTCGGCGCGGCGCGCCAGCTCGCGCGGGCGGGCGGGCTGCCCGCGGGGCTGGACGGCACCGTGCACTTCATCTTCCAGCCCGCCGAGGAAGGCCAGGGCGGCGCGCGCCGCATGATCGAGGACGGCCTGTTCGAGCGTTTCCCGTGCGACAGCGTCTATGCGCTGCACAACTGGCCCGACCTGCCGCTGGGCACGGCCCGCACGCGGCCCGGCCCCATCATGGCCGCGGCCGACCGCTTCGACCTCACGGTGCGCGGGCGCGGCGGCCATGCCGCGCAGCCGCACCACACGCCCGACGCGATCCTGGCCGCGAGCCATCTCGTCGCGCAGCTCCACACCATCGTGTCGCGCCGCATCGACCCGGGCGAATCGGCCGTGCTCTCGGTCACGCGCATCGAGGGCGGGCAGAGCCACAACGTGCTGCCGGCCGAGGTGCGCATCACCGGCACGGTGCGCAGCTTCGACGCCGAGGCGCAGGACCGCATCGAGGCCGCGCTGCGCGCCGTGTGCGAGGGCGTGGCGATCGCGAGCGGCACGGCGGTGGAGGTGACCTACGTGCGCTACTACCCGGCCACGGTCAACGCCCCGGCGCAGGCCGCGCTGGCGCTGGAGGCCGCCGCCGCCATCGGGCTGCGCGCCGAATCCGCGCCGCGCGCGGCGTTCACGTCGGAAGACTTCGCGTTCATGCTGCGCGAGAAGCCCGGCGCCTACCTCTGGCTGGGTCAGGGCCGCGCCGACCCCGGCCCCGAAGGCGAGCGGCCGCTACACCACCCGTGCTACGACTTCAACGACGATGCGCTGCCGCTGGGCGTGCGCTGGTTCTGCGAGGTGGCGCGGCGCGCGCTGGGCTGAGCACCCCGGGCGCACGGGGGGCGTTGCGCATCGTTTTGGCGGCATGCCGCCGATTCCATTGGATTGTTTGCTATTAATTCAGTAGCAATCTGCGGTGGGGCTCACAGCCATCGCACCCAAATCCTCGGCCCGCCGGCGATGAGAGAAACCCCGGCGCTGATTCTCCACCGCCGAATACATTGCGGACAGGGGCATCGCTTTTTGCCGGGAGCGATCTTCAGGGCCTGGTGTTGGGGCAGCCCGGTATCTGCCCTGTCGTAGCGCATTCCGGTGGGATGTTTTCAAAGACGACATCCAGCCCAACATAGACTGTGTTGAATTGCACGGGCGGGTCGAGTTGCCAGTCGATCGCACTGCCGCCCGAAAGATCAACCACCTTGCTTTCGCCCAGCAGTTCCTTCGGGTCAACCCGGTACAGGCGGACGATGGACGGTTCCTTCTGGTCGTAATGCACGATGCGCTGCCACAGCGATGCGTCATAGATCTCCAGCCGATAGACGAAGTGGGGGCTGTTGTATGTCATGAAAAGTGCTGGCCTGGTCGCATACCAGCCCAGCACCATGCAGGCATTCAATGCCAGGCACCAGACGATGCAGGGCACGTTCTTGAGATTAGACAGTTTCATCACCACTCCAGCGGGATTGGGAGCAGAACCCGCACGTGGTGCATATGGGGATCGCCCTTCAGGGCTTTGTATTGGGGCAGCCCGGTATCTGCGCCGCTTCCGTGCATTCCGGCGGAATGTTTTTAAAGATGACATCCCTGCCCACATAGACTTTGTTGGCTTCTACAGGCGGGTCGAGTTGCCATTCGATATCGCCATTCAGCCAGAGATCGACCACTTCACTCTGGCCCAGCAAGGTCTTGGGTTCGATGCGATAGAGCCGCACCACATAGGGCATCTTGAAGCGCGGGTGGGTGATGCGCTGCAGGAAGGATGCCTTGTGGAATTCCAGGCGATACACCCGGTGCGGGCTGTTTTCGGCATCGACAAAGTTCGGCGTCGCCAGAGCCCATACCGCCAGGAATAGCGCGTTCAGGCCCAGGCACCAGACGATGCAGGGCACGTTCTTGAGATTGGACAGTTTCATCACCACTCCAGTCGGGTCGGAAAAGGCAGGCGCACGCGGTGCACGTCGGAGACGATCATGAAGTCCCCGCCCCGCCCGTGCAGGGCACGCCATTGCCTGAAATGCCGGTTCTGCACCAGATAGCTCTGCCGGTTCGCCTCGGCGGCATCGGCGTACATCCATTGCTCGTTGATGGGGATGTCCAGGGCGGACCGGGGGATGCGCTCCACGCCACGCGGTCCCCAGAAGCCCAGCGGCTGCGACAGGAAGGAGTCGTCCGTGAAGTCATAGGAATCGCGCAGGTAGAAGGCCAACCCGTCGATGGCGATGGCGGCCTTGCCGCGTCCCTTGGGCGTCACCAGGCCCGACACCGCGATCTTGAGCGTGGCTTCGCCCATGGCGCCATAGAAGTCGTCCATGGGGTCGCCGAACCGGCCTACGTTCAGGAAATTCACTTGGCAGGTGTCGTCCAAGACCTTGGCCGGCTCGTTCAGATTTCCAAAACGCCACGGCCGCGTCTGGCCCAACGCTTGTCGCGTGGCCTTCCGTTGTAGCTGCTCCATCCCGGCAGGGCTATTCCATTGCGCCTGCAACACCGACACCGCAGTCCGCACCCGGGCAAAGCCCAACGCCCATTGCATGGTGACCGTGTTCTCTTCCAGTTGCGCTGAATTCAAATCGATCAGGTGGCGCTTCCCACTTTTGATGGTGTTCGGCATCGCAAACCCTGCGCCCCTGAACCACCGATCCATCAACGCCGCCGCCACCGGCCACCCCAGGCGCGAGCGCATCACGCCTGGAATCTCATCGAGCTGGAAGCGCCGGGTCTTGGGCGGCAGTTTCTTTTCGAGTTCCGCGCGCGTGCGCTCCCTGTCCACGTGGACGATATCGTTCACTGGCGTCTCCCCCCCGCTTTGGGTTTCCTCGTTTTTACGAGACCGGATTCTCAAGGGAAAAGCGGCGAGGGAAGAGAAAAGTCACGGCGATTTGGTGACTGTGGGTAACGACTCCTGCTGGGCCCGCAGGAGCCGGACCGCTCCTGCGGCCGGTCAGTCCGGCTTGATCTGCGCGCGCGCGATGACCTTCTTCCACCGCTCCTGCTCGGTGGCGATGAACTGGCCGAACTGCTCGGGCGTGCCGCCGATGGCCTCGGCGGCGTCGCCGGTGAGCCTGCGCAGCGACTCGGGGGCCTTGACGGCCTTCATGGTCTCGGCGGCCAGCTTGTCGATGTGGGCCTGGGGCAGGCTGGCCGGCGCGAGCATGCCGTACCACTGCGTCATCTCGAAGCCGGGGAAGCCCTGCTCGGCCACGGTGGGCACGTCGGGCAGCTGCGGCAGCCGTTTGGCGGAGCCCGTGGCGATGCAGCGCACCTTGCCGGACTTGATGAACGGGATGATGGCCGCCGCACCGATCGCCGAGGCATCGACGCGGCCGGAGATCAGGTCGGTGAGCATGGGGCCGGTGCCCTTGTAGGGCACGTGCAGCATGAAGACGTCCGCGGCCATCTTGAGGTACTCGAAGGCCAGGTGCCCGGCGCTGCCGTTGCCGGCAGATCCATAGCTCAGCTTGCCCGGGTTGCGCTTGGCGTGCGCGATGAATTCGCGCAGGTCCTTCGCGGGCACGTCGGGGTGGACCACGTAGAGGCTGGGCACCTTCGCCAGCAGGCTCACGGGCTTGAAGTCCTTCGGGCTCCAGGGCAGCTTGTCGAAGATGTAGGGGTTGACGGCCAGCGTGCCGATGTGCCCCAGGATGATCGTGTGCTGGTCGTCCGCGCGGGCGACCTCGGACATGGCGATGTTGCCGGCCGCCCCCGGCTTGTTGTCCACGTAGACGTTCTGCCCCAGGGTCTTGGACAGTTCCACGGCCGTGCTGCGCGCGACGATCTCGGAGCTGCCGCCCGGCGCGAAGGGCACGACGAAGCGCACGGATTTGGAGGGCCACGCGGCCTGCGCGCCCGCCCGGCCCGGCAGCAGGCCCGCCGCGCCGGCCACACCTGCGCCGGCGGCCAGCAGCAGTTGGCGCCGCTGCATCGCGAAATGGCGCTCCTGCGCCGTGAGGGAAGAAGAGGGCACGCGCGTCTCCACAGGGTTGTTGCAGGAGGCATGATCATCCGCTGGCCGGCCTTGCAAACGGCTTTCGGCGCGGCCCCTGTTTACCCTAGGTGCGCGGCCGCCGGCAGGGCGCAGCGCTTCTGCCCCCATGGCAGGTTTGCTATTGAATAAATAGCAAACTATTCAATGGAATCGGCGGCATGGGGCGCAAAACACCCTCAATGCGGCTGAGTGGACGGCTGCGCGGCCTGCCCGGCGAAGCGCGCCACCGCATACGGCTCCAGCGGGATCGACGTGGTGCCGGTGGCCATCAGCTCCGCCATCGTCTCCCCGACGCCGGGGCTGATCGCGAAGCCCTCGCCGTTGAAGCCGAACGCATAGTGCAGCCCGGGCACCCGCGCGCTGGGCCCCATCACGGGCTGCCAGTCCGGCGTATAGCCTTCGATGCCGCTCCACACGCGGATCAGCTGCACGTTGCCGAAGGCCGGCACGAAGCGGCGCAGCTCGCGCATCTGCCGCAGGATGTTGTCGGGCCTGACATGGGCGCGGACGTGCTGCGCGTCGGCGGGGCCCTTGAGGCCGCCGCCGAAGACGATGTTGCCGCGCGCGATCTGGCGGAAGTACAGGCCCTCGTGCTCGATGGGCGACGACAGCCCGATGGACGGGCCGATGGCGCGGGGCAGGGGCTCGGTCACGCCCATCTGCGGGCCGCGCGCCTCCACCGGCACGGGCTCGCCGAACTGCGCGGCCATGCGGCCGGACCACGCGCCGCAGGCGACCAGCAGCTGCGGCGCACGGAAGCTGCGGCCGTCGGCCGTGTGGGCGGTGAAGCCCTCGCCGCCGTGCTCCACGCGCAGCACCTCGGCCTGCTCGACGATGCGGGCGCCCGCGCGGCGGGCGGCGCGCGCGAACGCCGGGCCGGCCAGCCGCGGGTTGGCGTGGCCGTCGTCGGGCGAGAGCGAGCCCGCGGCGATGCCGGGCGCAAAAATGCCCCAGCGGGCGCGCAGCTGGGCGGCGGTGAGGATCTCCAGGTCCAGCCCCAGGGGCTTCACGTCGCGCGCGTGCTGCGCGATCGCGGCGGCCTGGGCCTCGGTGTAGCAGACGCGCAGGTGGCCATAGGGCACGAACTCCAGGTCTTCGCCGAGCAGCTCGCCCACGCGGCCCCAGACGGCGCGCGCCCGGTGGGCCAGCGGCATCTGGTGCAGCGCGCGGCCCTGGCGGCGCACGTTGCCGAAGTTGGTGCCGCTCGCCTGCCGGCCCACCAGCTCGCGCTCCAGCAGGGTCACGGAGAGGCCGTGCCGGCGCAGGAAGAAGGCGGTGGTGGTGCCCATCAGGCCGCCGCCCAGCACCAGCACGTCGCTGTGGTTCGCGGTGGGGCCGGTCATGGCGGTGCCACCTCGCCCGTGTCCATCATCAGGGGCTTGACGGGCGCCTGCGAGCGCAGCCGCCCCACCGCTTCGACGGGGATGTGGCAGGCATGCGCGACGATCTCGGCTGCGGCATGGCCGCAGAAGCGCCCCTGGCAGCGGCCCATGCCCACGCGGCTGAAGGCCTTGGCGCGCGGTTCACCTCGCGGCTGTCCGTCTCGGCCACGCAGCGGCGCAGCTCGCCCGCGGTGACGGCCTCGCAGCGGCAGACCACGGCGTCGTCGGGCAGGCGGGCGGCCTGCCGGTGCGGCCACGGGAAGGCGCGCGCCAGCCCTTCGCGGAAGCGGTCCATGGTGTGCAGCGTGCGGCGCAGCGCGGGCGCCTCCGCGCCGTAGCGGTCGCGGCCCGCGCCTCGGGTGGGGCCATCGAGGTCCGCCAGCGCGGCCAGCGCGGCGAGCCGGCCCGCGGCCTCGGCCCCGTCGGCGCCCAGGATGCGCGCGCCATCGCCCGCCAGGTACACGCCCGGCGTGCTGGCGCGGCCATCCGCGTCGATGCGCGGCAGCCACTGGCGGCTCACGGGCTCGAAGGCGAACGCGCAGCGTGCGAGGTCGGCCAGCTGGGTTTCTGCGCGCAGGTGCCAGCCCAGGCCCACGGCGTCGCATTCGAAATGGTGCTCGCGCCCGCGCGTGTCGCGCACCGTGACGCCCTGCACGCCGAGCGCGTCGTCGCCGTGGATGGCGACCGGCTCCACGCCCTGCAGCAGCGGCACGCCCGCGCGGCGCAACTGCCCCATCAGGGCCATGCCGCGCAGCGCGAGGGCTGGCCGCGCGAGCAGCCCGCCCAGGCCGCTCCACGCACGGGAGGCGGGCGACGTGTCCAGCACCGCGGCCACGCGCGCGCCGGCCTGCCGGTACTGCGAGGCCACGAGGTACAGCAGCGGCCCGCTGCCGAGGAAGACGACCTGCGAGCCGATCGCGCAGGCCTGGGATTTGAGGGCGATCTGCGCGGCGCCCAGGCTGTAGCAGCCGGCGCGGTGCCAGCCCGGCACGGGCATGAGGCGGTCGGTGGCGCCCGCGCAGACGATGAGCGCATCGAAGGGCAGGGTGCGCGGCACGGTGCCGTGCGCCACGTGCAGTTCGCCCGCGGTCACGTTCCAGGCGAGCGTCTCGGGCAGGTAGTCCACCTGCGCGCGCAGCGCGTCGAAAGTGCGGTGCAGCGCCTCGGCCTTGGCGGCCTCGGTGCCGTACAGCCTGGCATAGGAGCGCTTGAAGCCTTCGGGCTGGCGGCGGTAGATCTGCCCGCCGTCGCGGCGGCCCTCGTCCACCACGGTGGGGCGGATGCCGGCCTGCACCACGGCCTGGGCCGCGCGCACGCCGGCCGGGCCGGTGCCCACGATGACGATGCGGGGGGACGTGGCGCCGCTCATGCCGCGCCCCTGGCCTTGCCGGCCCGTGCGAGCGTGGCTTGCAGGTCCGGCGTCGGGGGCCAGTGGCCGGCCGGCGGGCGGGTGAGCACTTCCATGCCGTCCCCGGCGTGCGTGGAGCAGGCGCGCAGGCGGCGGCCCTCCGGCGTCCAGACCCAGCAGTCCTGGCAGGCGCCCATGAGGCAGAAGCCGGCGCGCGGGCCGTCGCCGAACTCGCTGTCGCGCACGCGGCGGCCGTGCCGCAGCAGCGCCGTGAGCAGGGTGTCGCCCGCGAGCGCGGTGGCGGGTTCGCCGTCGATGGACAGCGCGATCGGCGGCCGGTCGGTTTCGGCCAGGCGCACGAAGTGTGGCGGCGGGCGGTGGGGGGAATCGGCCATGGCGGGCGGGGAGGAGCAGGGCGCGCGGGCGTCAGCGCTGGTGGGGAAACAGCCGCTCGATGGGGCAGTGCGTCTTGATGAAGGGCGACTTGATGACGATGTAGCTGAAGTACTTGGCGATGCCGATGTTGCGCTCCAGCAGGTCCTCGATCACCTCCTGGTAGTGGTTCACGCCGCGCGTGATGAAGCGCAGCAGGTAGTCGTAGCCGCCGCTCACGAGGTGGCATTCGAGCACCTCGTCCACCTCGCGCAGCGCCGCCTCGAAGCGCGCGAAATCCTCGCGGCGGTGGTCCGAGAGCGTGACCTCGGTGAACACGGTGAGCGTGTCGCCCAGCTTCTCCAGGCGCAGGTGCGCGCCGTAGCCGGCGATGTAGCCCGCCTGCTCCAGGCGCTTCACGCGGATCAGGCACGGGCTGGGCGAGAGCCCCACCGCGTCGGCCAGGTCCACATTGGTCATGCGCCCGTTCTTCTGCAGTTGCGCGAGGATGCGCAGGTCCAGTCGGTCGATCTTGAAGGCTTCGTTCATGGCGGCGGCAGTGCAATCAGGAAGGAGGCTCGGAGTGTGCGCGCGGCGGCGGGGCCGCGCCGCGTGCGCGGCATCAGTCCGTCAGCGCTTTCCGCACGTCGGGCATTTCCAGCACCTCGTCGAGCGTCTTGCGCAGGCGCTCGAAGAGCAGCGCGTATTCGGACTCGGTGAAGACCAGCGCCGGCGCGAAGCCCAGGATCTGGTCGCCGAACGAGCGGAACACCAGGCCGTTGCGGTAGCCCGCCGCGAAGATGCGGTCGGCCAGGCCCAGCGCCGGATCGAAGCCGCGTCGGGAGGACTTGCTGCTCACCAGCTCCAGCGCGCCCAGCAGGCCGCGGTGGCGCGCATCGCCCACCAGCGGGTGGCCGCGCAGCGCGTCCAGCCCGGCCGAGAAATGCGCCGCGCCGCGCTGGCCCTGCGCGAGGATGCCGCCTTCCTCGTAGAGCCGCAGCACCTCGAGGGCCACTGCCGCGCTCACGGGGTGGGCCGAATAGGTGGCGCCGTGGCCGATGGGCGTGCCCCTGGGGGCGGAATCGGCGATGCCGGCATAGACCCGGTCGCTGACCAGCGTGGCGCCCATCGGCGCGTAGCCGGCGGTGAGGCCCTTGGCCACGGTCATCAGGTCGGGCTCCACGCCCTCGGCATCGCAGGCGAACATCGGGCCGGTGCGGCCGAAGCCGGTGATGACCTCGTCCACCACGAAGAGGATGTCCAGCGCGTGCGCCGCCTCCTGCATGGCCTTGAGCCAGCCCTTGGGCGGAATGATCACGCCGCCCGAGCCCTGGATGGGTTCGCAGAAGAAGGCGGCCACGTTCTCGGCGCCCAGCTCGGCCACCTTGGCGCGCAGGTCCGCCACCGAGGCGGCGATCAGCGCCTCGGGGTCGGCGCCCGCGGGGTGCCGGTAGGGGTTGGGCGAGGGGATGTAGTGCTGCGTGGCCAGCGGCAGGTCGAAGCCGCGGTGGAACACCGGCAGCGCCGTCAGGCCCGCGCCCGTGGACGACGAGCCGTGGTAGCCGCGCTCCAGCGCGATGCAATGCTTCTTGGAGGGGCGGCCCGTGCCGTTGTAGTACTGCACGATGAAGCGCACGGCGGCGTCCACCGAATCGGAGCCGCCCAGCGTGAAATACACGTGGTTGAGCGAGCGCGGCGCGATCTGCACGAGCTTCTCGGCCAGCCGGATGGCGGGCTCGCTGCTGAAGTGGAAATAGCCCGTGGCATAGGGCAGGCGGCGCATCTGCTCGGCGGCGGCCTGCACCACGCTCTCCTGGCCGTAGCCCACGTTCACGCACCACAGGCCCGCGAAGGCGTCGAGCAGTTCATGGCCCTTCGCATCGGTGAGCCAGGCACCGCGGCCCGAGGACAGCACCATCGGGCCGCGCTCTTCGTGCGCGCGCCAGGACGACACGGGGTGGATGAGGTGCGCCCGGTCGATGGCATCGAGCGAGGCGAGCGAGGAAAGGTCGGCGAGCTGGTTCATGCGGGGGCACCTTCAAGGGCGGAGAAGCGGACAGGCGGAGAAAAAAGCCAAGGCTGTCGATGCGTTCAGCTTAGGGCCGCATGCCCTGCGCGTGGTGCTGCATTGGCCGCGCCGCACGCAGCACGCTGCGGTTGTGCGGGTGCGGACAGCAGATCGTGCGGCGGCCGTTTTCAGTAGCCGCGCGTGCGGTCCACGAGGCCTTCCATCGGCTCGCCGGCCGCGAAGCGGCGCAGGTTGCCGATCACCGCGGCGGCCGCCGTGCGGGGCTGGGTCATGCTGGCGATGTGCGGCGTGAGGCGCACGCGCGGGTGGCGCCAGAAGGCATGCGCAGCGGGCAGGGGTTCGGGGTCGGTCACGTCGAGCGCCGCCTCGGCGATCTGGCCCGTGGCCAGGGCGGCCAGCAGGTCGGCGTCCACCAGCTGCGGGCCGCGGCCCACGTGCACCAGGCTCGCGCCCTGCGGCAGGCGGGCGAAGAGCCCGGCGTTCAGGAAGCCGCGCGTGGCATCGGTGAGCGGCAGCAGGCACACGAGGATGTCGGTGCGCGCCAGGAAGGCGGGCAGCTCGTCCTCGCCCGCGAAACACTGCACGCCCGGCACGGCGTGGCGCGAGCGGCTCCAGCCCGCGCAGGCGAAGCCGAAGCCTGCGAGCTGCGCGAGCACGGCCTGCCCGAGCGATCCCAGGCCCAGCACGCCCACGCGGCGCTCGCCGGCCGTGCGCACCGGCAGGGCACGCCACTCGGCGCGCTGCTGCTGGCGGCGGTACTGCGGCATGTCGCGGTGCAGGTCGAGCACGGCATGGCAGGCGTATTCGACCATGCCGCGCACGATGCCCGGCTCCACCATGCGCACCACCGGCAGCGCGGCCGGCAGCGCCGCCATGTCGAACTGGTCCACCCCGGCGCCGGAGGAAAACAGCACCTGCAGGTTCGGGAAGGCGGTGGCGAGGTCGGCGGGCGGCTCCCAGGCGGCGAGGAAGCGCACGCGCGCCGGGTCGCCGGTCTCGGGCCAGATGCGGAAGTCGATCTCCGGCGCCTCGGCGCGGAACACCTCGGCCCACTGGCGGCCGCGCACGGGATCGGACTTGTAGAGGAAGGTTTCGGAGGGCATGGCGTCGGGCGGTGAAGAAGGCGATGGGTAGCGGGAGGGATCAGCCGATGGCCTGCGAAGCGATGGCCACCAGGCGTGCGCCGCCTTCGCCGGGCTGGGCCAGCGGGGCGCCGCGCACCATGGTGGTGGGCGCGTCCACGCGCAGCAGCCCGATGCTCTCCAGCCACTCGGCGATGCCGCTGTCCCAGTCGATGTCGATGCGCGTGAAATGCCCGGCGTTCAGGCCGGCCAGGTGCGCGATGAGCGCCTTCGCGCTCTCGGCATCGGGGGCCGCCACGGGCCCGATGGCGTGGCCGCGGCCGAAGCGCCGCAGCATGGCGAAGCCGCGCGGCGTGGCGTCCTCGTCCACCAGCACCACGCAGTCCTGGGCGGTGTCCAGCAGGTCGTCGATGAGCGCATCGCGCGGCATGCCGCGGGCCTCGGCATCGAGGCGGCGCAGGGCCGGGGCTTCGTTGGCGCCGGCCGGGCGCAGGCGCCAGCCCGGCTGCAGCGCGATGAGCGGCGTGGGCAGGGCCGTGCCCTGGTGCTGGCGCACCTCGCCCGTGCGCACGAAGCCCAGGCGTTCGTAGAGGCCGCGGCCCTCGGCCGTGGCGTGCAGCAGCACGGTGCGCCCGTCCAGGCCCTCCAGCAGCGTGGACATGAGGCGGTGGCCGATGCGCCGGCCCTGGCAGGCGGGCGAGACGATCACCAGGCCGATGGTGGCGTGCCGCTCGCCCCACAGCCAGCGCTGCGCGGTTGCCACGACCTGCCCGTCGCGCTCGGCCACGATGCCCTGGGCGTGCGCGAACATCTGCGCCCAGTCGCTGGGCCGGTGCGGCCAGCGCAGTTCGGCCGACAGCGCATGGGCCTGCGGCAGGTCGGCTTCGGTCATGGGGCGGATCAGCACGCCGTCGTCGGCGACGGTGCCGGCGGCGGGCGAAGGAGAAGAGAGCATGGGCGGTGTCCTTTGGCGCGAGCAATGGGGGGCAAGTGATCGGCAGCCATCTTGGACGACATCCGCGCACCGTGCCAGTGCGCTGTGCGGGTTTGCCCGCAACTTGCAAGCTTCGTCTGCGGCGCGGGGCGGTTTTGCAATTCGCTGCGGCGCCACCGTCGGTTACGGACACAAATGCCGGGGCATGTTGCCTAGCATCGTCAGGGCGATCCACCCCTTTTCTTTCCTCCGCGCGTCCGCCGACCGGCGGGCGCACGGGCCACGACCCATGCCTTCTCTTCTCGATCCCCGGCAACTGGCCGCGCCCCCGGGCCCTTCCCGCGGCGCGCGCCGGGCCACGCCGTGGAACGCGGCCTGCACTGCAAAGCGAAGCGCGGCCCGTGCTTCAAAAGCGTGCCCGCCGGCAGTGCTGCGGCGCACTAACGGTGCAGGCCTGCACGCCTGCGGTGCGCACCGCACAGCATGCCGCCGAGGCCCCCGCAAACCGCAACTTCCATGCGTGCCACCCCCGCAATTCCCAACGACGACCGCGAATGCGCATGCTTCAATCACTTCGTAATGAAACTGTCGCGCAACGGGCATAAGCAGCACCGCGCGGCCCGCCCCGGTCGGCGACCGGCAGAACCCGAGAGAGCACTTCAGGAACCGAGACCATGACCTTCCGTCCCAAGTACATCACCTTCGACTGCTACGGCACGCTCACGCGCTTTCGCATGGGGGAGATGGCCCGCGAGATGTTCGCCGACCGCGTGCCGGCAGAGCGCATGGAGCAGTTCGTCGCCGACTTCACGGCCTACCGGTTCGACGAGGTGCTGGGCGACTGGCAGCCCTACGAGCAGGTGCTGAAGAACGCCGTGCGCCGCCTGTGCAAGAAGTGGAACCTGCAGTATTTCGACCACGAGGCCCAGCGCTACTACGACGCCGTGCCCACCTGGGACCCGCATGCCGACGTGCCCGCGGGCCTGTCGAAAATCGCCCACGAGATCCCGCTGGTGATCCTCTCCAACGCCTCCGACGACCAGATCCACCGCAACGTGGACCTGCTGGGCGCGCCGTTCCACCGCGTGTACACGGCGCAGATGGCCCAGGCCTACAAGCCGCGCCTGAAGGCCTTCGAATTCATGCTCGATTCGCTGGGCTGCAACCCCGAGGACGTGCTGCACGTGTCCTCCAGCCTGCGCTACGACCTGATGTCGGCCGACGACATCGGCATCGTCAACAAGGTCTTCGTGAACCGCGGCCACGGCCCGGGCAACCCGGCCTACCGCTACACCGAGATCAAGGACATCGGCGGCCTGCCGGGCGTCGTCGGCCTCTGACCGGTCCCCTGCATCCGCTCACCCCCCTCCAGAAGCCGCATCCCATGAAGCTCGAACCGTACTGGCTGGATTCGCTGCCCCCGCTGGGCGTGCCCGCGCAGGGCCTGCCCGAGCGCGTGGACGTGGCCATCGTGGGCGGTGGCTTCACGGGCCTGTCGGCCGCGCACGCACTGGCCCGGCAGGGCGCGCGCGTGGCCGTGCTGGAGGCCGGCGCCACCGTGGCCCCCGAGGCCTCCGGGCGCAACGGCGGCCATGTGAACAACGGCCTGGCCGTGGACTATGCCGAGGTGGCGGCCCGCGTCGGCGTGCCGCAGGCCCGCGCCTGGTACCACGCCTACGACGCCGCCGTGGACACGGTGGCCCGGCTGGTGCGCGAGGAAGCCATCGACTGCGACTTCATGCGCACCGGCAAGCTCAAGCTGGCCACGCGCCCGCAGCACCTGGACGCGCTGCGCCGCAGCGCCGAGCGCCTGATCGCCGACGGCGTCGATACCGACGTGGACGTGCTCGATGCCGCCCGCGTGGCCGCCGAGGTGCAGAGCGACCGCTTCGTGGGCGGGCTGCTCTACCGGCGCAGCGGCCAGATGCACATGGGGCGCTTCGCCCACGGGCTGGCCCGCGCCGCCGTGCGGCACGGCGCGCAGATCCACCTGGACACCCGCGTGGACCGGCTGGAGCGCCTGCAGGGCCAGGCGCACCGCGTGCACACCGCGCGCGGCCCGGTCGATGCGAAGCAGGTGCTGCTGGCCACGGGCGCATCGCGCCATGGCGGCTACGGAACCTTCGGCTGGCTGCGCCGGCGCATCGTGCCGATCGGCAGCTTCATCGTGGTCACCGAGCCGCTGGGCGCGGAGCGCGCGCAGGCCCTGCTGGCAGGGCGGCGCACCTACGTGACCATCGCCAACATCCACCACTACTTCCGCCTCACGGCCGACCACCGCCTGGTGTTCGGCGGGCGCGCGAAGTTCGCGGTCTCCAGCCCGCAGCAGGACGCCGCCAGCGGCGAGATCCTGCGCGCGGGGCTCGCGCAGACCTTTCCGCAGCTCGGCGCCGTGCGCATCGACCACTGCTGGGGCGGGCTCGTCGACATGACGCAGGACCGCCTGCCGCACGCGGGCGAGCGGGACGGCGTGTTCCACGCGATGGGCTACAGCGGCCACGGCACGCAGATGTCGGTCCACATGGGCCAGTGCATGGCCGGGGTCATGGCCGGCAACGCGGCCGCCAACCCCTGGCGGGGGCGGGAGTGGCCCGCCATTCCCGGGCACTTCGGCCCGCCGTGGTTCCTGCCGGCCGTGGGCCTCTACTACCGGCTCAAGGACCGGCTCGGCTAGCCGCCGCTCCCTGCCAGGCACGCTTTCCCCGTCCCTCCGTTTCCCTTTCCCCCGTCCCCCTCCCAACCGGTCACACAGGAGTTCCACCATGAGCGAAAACAACCACCAGCTCGACGGCCTCGTCGGCCCCGCAGAAAGCCAGCGCGTGATGGAGTCCCTGCGGCGGGGCGCGTCACGGCGCGAGGTGCTGGCCATGTTCCTGGCCGGCGGCATGCAGGCCTCGCTGGCCGGCGGCCTGGCCACCATGGCGGTGAGCGCGCACGCACAGACCCCGCGCCGCGGAGGGCGGATCCGCGTGGCCGGCGCCACGGCCGCGGCCACCGACACGCTGGACCCCGCCAAGCAGTCGAACCAGACCGACTACTCGCGCGGCAACATGATCTACAACGGCCTCTTCACGCTGGACGGCAGCCTCTCGCCGCAGCCCGCGCTGGCCGAATCGTTCTCCACGGCCGATGCCAGGACCTGGGTGCTCAAGCTGCGCAAGGGCGTGGTCTTCCATGACGGCAAGGCGCTCGCGCCGGAAGACGTGGTGTTCTCGCTCATGCGCCACAAGGACCCCGCCACGGCCTCCAAGGCCAAGGTGCTGGCCGACCAGATCGAGAGCGTCAAGCCCTCCGGCCCCGGCGAGGTGACCATCGTGCTGTCGGCCCCCAATGCCGACCTGCCCGTGATCCTGGGCACCTTCCATTTCCACATCGTCAAGGACGGCACGACCGACTTCAACGCCGGCATCGGCACGGGCCCCTACAAGCTCAAGGAATTCAAGCCCGGCGTGCGCTCGCTGGTGGTGCGCAACGAGGCTTACTGGAAGCCCGGCAAGCCCTACCTCGACGAGATCGAGTTCGTGGGCATCGGCGACGAGTCGGCCCGCGTGAACGCGCTGCTCTCGGGCGGCATGGACCTGGTGGCGTCGGTGAACCCGCGCGCCGTGGCCCGCGTGAAGGGCACGCCCGGCTACGCGATCTTCACCACGCAGTCGGGCCAATACACCGACCTGATCCTGCGCAAGGACATGGGCCCGGGCGCGAACCCGGACTTCATCCTGGCCATGAAGCACCTCTTCGACCGCGAGCAGATGAAGAAGACCATCGCGCTCGACTACGCGGTGCTGGGCAACGACCAGCCCATCGACCCGACCAACCGCTTCTACTTCGCAGGCCTTCCGCAGCGCGCGTTCGACCCCGAGAAGGCGAAGTTCCACCTGCAGAAGTCGGGCATCACGGGCAAGGTGCCGATGGTCACCTCGCCGGCCGCGATGTACTCGACCGAGATCGCGCTGCTGCTGCAGCAGGCGGGCCAGCGCATCGGGCTGGACCTGGACGTCAAGCGCATGCCGGCCGACGGCTACTGGTCCAACCACTGGCTGACCAACCCCGTGGGCTTCGGCAACGTGAACCCGCGCCCCAGCGCCGACACGCTGCTCACGCAGTTCTTCAAGTCGGACGCGGCCTGGAACGAGTCGCGCTGGAAGAGCGCGCAGTTCGACCAGTTGCTGCTGGCCTCGCGCGCCGAGACCGACCAGGACAAGCGCAAGCAGATGTATGCCGACATGCAGACGATGATCCACCAGGACGCGGGCATCGGCATCCCGCTGTTCCTGGCCAGCATCGACGGGCACTCGACCAGGCTCAAGGGCCTGTCGCCGATCCCGCTGGGGGGGCTCATGGGATATTCGTTTGCGGAGCATGTCTGGGTGGAGGCTTGAGCACTACCCCCTGAGCGGCTGCGCCGCTCGGCGCGGGCGCCAGAGGCGTCAGCCCTTCGGGCACGTCCAAGCCTGCGCAGGCAGGCTTGGAGCCGCGGCCCTCAGCCCCTTCTCTCGGCTTCGCCGGGAAGGGGGACGACGCCAGCGGCCGGGCGAAGCCCGTTCCGCGGCGTCCGCTGGTATGGGCCGCGCCGGTTTTTACGGCGGCGGGCGCATCATCCTGCATTGATCGCCATTGATATGGATACGGACCCTTCATGAACCGTGTGATCCTCAAGCTGCTGGTGCAGCGCGTGCTGCTGGCGCTGTTGTCGCTGCTCGCGGTGTCGGTGATCGTTTTTTCGATCACGGCCGTGCTGCCGGGCGATGCCGCGCAGGAACAGCTCGGGCAGGACGCCACTCCCGAGGCGTTGGCGGCGCTGCGTGCGCAGATGGGGCTGGACGTGCCCGCGCCGCTGCGCTACGTGCGCTGGCTGGGCGGCGTGGCGCGTGGCGATCTGGGCACTTCGGCCACCACGCAGATGGCCGTGGGTGAGCTGATCGCGAGCCGGCTGCCCAATTCGCTGCTGCTGGCCGCGGTGACGGCGCTCTTCTCGGTGCCGATCGCGCTCACGCTGGGCATCGCCTCGGCCGTGTGGCGTGGCTCGTGGTTCGACCGCACGGTCTCCACCGGTGCGGTGGCGGTGGTGTCGGTGCCGGAGTTCCTGGTGGCCACGCTGGCGGTGCTGGTGTTCGCCGTGCAGCTGCGCTGGCTGCCCGCGCTGTCCTATGTGAACGACATCGAGTCGGTGGGGCAGATGCTGCGCGCGTTCGCGATGCCGGTGCTGAGCCTGTGCTGCGTGATCGTGGCGCAGATGCTGCGCATGGCGCGCGCGGCCGTGATCGACCAGCTGGAGGCGCCCTACATCGAGATGGTGCGGCTCAAGGGCGCGTCGCCGCTGCGCACGGTGCTGGCGCATGCGCTGCCGAATGCCGTGGGGCCCATCGCCAACGCGGTGGCGCTGTCGCTGTCGTACCTGCTGGGCGGCGTGATCATCATCGAGACCATCTTCAACTACCCCGGCATCGCCAAGCTGATGGTCGATGGCGTGACCCAGCGCGACATGCCGCTGGTGCAGGCCTGCGCCATGATCTTCTGCGCGGGCTACCTGATCCTCGTGACGCTGGCCGACCTGTGCGGCATCGTCGCCAACCCGCGCCTGCGCCACCGCTGACCGCCCCCAGGTCCCGCTTCCCGCTCAAGGAGTTCCGCACGATGGACACCGTTTCTTCCTCCCCCGGCGCCGCGCCGCCCGCCGCGCGGCGCGCCGGCCCGCGCGCGCTGCGCTGGCTCGCCGGCCTCGGGCCGCTGGGCCTCGTGGCGCTGGCCGTGCTGCTGTTCTGGATGCTGGCGGCGCTGTTCGGTCCGATGCTGCTCACCGATGCGCCCGCGGCCGGCGGCGGCACCGACGTGTTCGCGCCCATCGGCGCCGCGCACTGGCTGGGCACCGACTACCTGGGCCGCGACATGCTGGCGCGCGTGGTGTACGGCGCGCGCTACACCGTGGGCGTGGCGCTGCTGGCCACGCTGCTGGCCAGCGGCACGGGCACCGGCCTCGCGCTGCTGGCGGCGGCCGTGGGCGGCCGGGTCGATGCGGTGCTGAGCCGCGTGCTGGACACGCTCACCGCCATCCCGAGCAAGATGTTCGCGCTCATCATGGTGGCGGGCTTCGGCTCCTCGGTCGCCATGCTGGTGGCCACGGCGGCCGTCATCTACGTGCCGGGGGCCTACCGCATCGCGCGTTCGCTGGCCGTGAACATCAACGCGCTCGACTACGTGACCGTGGCGCGCACGCGCGGCGAGGGCACTCTGTACGTGATGCTGCGCGAGATCCTGCCCAACATCGTGGGCCCCATGCTGGCCGACCTGGGCCTGCGCTTCGTCTACGTGGTACTGCTGCTCGCGAGCCTGAGCTTCCTGGGCCTGGGCATCCAGCCGCCCGAGGCCGATTGGGGATCGCTGGTGCGCGAGAACATCGGCGCGCTGCCCGAGGGGGCCGCCGCGGTGATCGCGCCGGCCCTCGCCATCGCGAGCCTGACCATCGCGGTCAATCTCGTCATCGACCACCTGCCGGGCCGCGCGGCCCGCGAACGAGGAGCCCGCTGATGGGAGCATCCGTCACCGTCCAGGACCTGCTCGTCACCGCGGGGGGCCAGACCCTCGTGGACCGCGTGGGCTTCACGATCGCGCCCGGCGAAGTGCTGGCGCTCATCGGCGAATCCGGCTCCGGCAAGACCACCACCGCGCTCGCGCTCATGGGCCATGCGCGCCACGGCTGCGAGATCTCGGGCGGCAGCGTGCGCATCGGCGACGTGGACGTGCTGGGCCTGCCGCCGGCCGGCCAGCGTGCGCTGCGTGGGCGCACCGTGGCCTACATCGCGCAGAGCGCGGCCGCCTCGTTCAACCCGTCGCGCACGCTGATGGACCAGGTGATCGAGCCCGCGCGCATCCACGGCACGCTGCCGCGCGCCCAGGCCGAAGAGAAGGCCGTGCAGCTCTTCCGCGAACTGGCGCTGCCCGAGCCCGACACCATCGGCAGCCGCTACCCGCACCAGGTCTCCGGCGGGCAACTGCAGCGCATCATGGCCGCCATGGCGCTCATCACCGACCCGGAACTGGTGATCCTCGACGAGCCCACCACCGCGCTGGACGTGACCACGCAGATCGAGGTGCTGCGCGCCTTCCGCCGCGTGGTGCGCGAGCGCCGCGCCACCGCCGTCTACGTGAGCCACGACCTCGCCGTGGTGGCGCAGATGGCCGACCACATCCTGGTGCTGCGGGGCGGGCAGATGCAGGAGATCAATTCCACGCCGCGCATCCTCGAAGCGCCCGAGCACCCGTACACGCGCAGCCTGCTGGCCGCGGCCAGGCCCGTGCCGCGCGAGGGCGGGGCAGGGGACGAGGGCAGCGTGCTGCTCGACGTGCGCCACCTCTCGGCCGGCTATGGCCCCAAGGACGCGCAGGGCCGTCCCGCCGCCCTGATCCTGGAGGACGTGAGCCTCACCGTGCGGCGCGGGCAGGCGATCGGCGTGATCGGCGAATCGGGCTCGGGCAAGACCACGCTCGCGCGCGCCATCGCGGGGCTCATCCCCGCGCATGCCGGCACCGTGGTGTTCGGCGGGCGAGAGCTGGCGCCCACGCTGGACCGGCGCGAGCGCGAGGAGCTGCGGCGCATCCAGATCGTGTTCCAGATGGCCGACACGGCGCTCAACCCGGCGCACACCATCGGGCGCATCCTGGCGCGGCCGCTGCAGTTCTACAAGGGGCTGCGCGGGCCGGCGCTGCAGCGGCGCATCCGCGAGCTGCTCGACCTCGTTAAGCTGCCGCACAGCGTGGAGGACCGCCTGCCCGGCGGCCTCTCGGGCGGGCAGAAGCAGCGCGTGAACCTGGCCCGCGCGCTCGCGGCCGACCCGGACCTGATCCTCTGCGACGAGGTCACCTCGGCGCTCGACACCGTGGTGGGCGCGGCCGTGCTCGACCTCATGGCCGAGCTGCGGCGCGAGCTGGGCGTGTCGTACCTGTTCATCAGCCACGACCTGCACACCGTGCGCGACGTGTGCGACGAGATCGTCGTCATGCAGCACGGCCGCAAGCTCGCGCAGGTGGCCCGCGCCGATTTCGACCGCGGGCCGCACCACCCGTACTACGAACTGCTCGCGCGCTCGGTGCCAGAGCTGCGCCAGGGCTGGCTGGAGGAGCAGGACGCGCCGGCCCCTGCCAGGGCACGGGCCGCCTGATCGATCGACCGATTCGACTGGAGGAGAGAACCATGGAAACCACGTTCCGCATCGCCGTGCTGCCGGGAGACGGCATCGGCAAGGAAGTCATGCCCGAGGGCCTGCGGGCCATCCAGGCGGCGGCCGATCGCTTCGGCTTCTCGCTGGAACTGCACACCTTCGAGTGGGCAAGCTGCGACTACTACCAGGCCCACGGCCAGATGATGCCGGCCGACTGGAAGGAGCAGCTCAAGGGCATGGACGCGCTCTTCTTCGGCGCCGTCGGCTGGCCGGCCACCGTGCCCGACCACGTCTCGCTCTGGGGCTCGCTGCTGAAGTTCCGCCGCGAGTTCGACCAGTACATCAACCTGCGCCCCGTGCGCCTGTTCGAGGGCGTGCCCTGCCCGCTGGCGGGCCGCAAGCCCGGCGACATCGACTACGTCGTGGTGCGCGAGAACACCGAGGGCGAATACACCTCGCTGGGCGGCATCATGTACGAGGGCACGGACCGCGAGATCGTGATCCAGGAATCGGTCTACTCGCGCAAGGGCGCCGAGCGGCTGCTGAAGTTCGCGTTCGACCTGGCGCAGAGCCGCCCGAAGAAGCACGTGACGCTGGCCACCAAGAGCAACGGCATCGCGATCAGCATGCCGTGGTGGGACCAGCGCGCCGAGGACGTGGCCAAAGGCTACCCGGAGATCACGCTGGACAAGCAGCACATCGACATCCTGACGGCGCGCTTCGTGCTGCAGCCCGGGCGCTTCGACGTGGTGGCGGCGACCAACCTGTTCGGCGACATCCTCAGTGACCTGGGCCCGGCGACCACGGGCACCATCGGGCTGGCGCCCTCGGCGAACCTGAACCCGGAGCGCACCTTCCCCAGCCTGTTCGAGCCGGTGCACGGCTCGGCGCCGGACATCTACGGCAGGAACATCGCCAACCCGATCGCGATGGTGTGGTCGGGGGCGCTGATGCTGGACTTCCTCACGCAGGGCCAGGGCGCCGGGCGGCAGGCGCACGACGCGATCGTAGCGGCCATCGAGGAAGTGATCCGCAGCGGCCCGCGCACGCCGGACCTGGGCGGCACGGCGAACACCACGCAGGTGGGCGAGGCGATCGCCGCGGCCATTGCGCGCGCCTGATTGCTCCTGTATTCATAGCAAACTATTGAATGAATCCGGCGGCATGGAGCCGATCCGGTGCCCAACATGACCGCACCTACCCCTTCCACCACCCCCGCCTCCCCCCTGGCCGCCGCCGCCCAGCCCCTGGTGCGCTCGCAGCACCACATCGCCGGCCGCTGGCAGGACGCCGCCAGCGGCGCCACCTTCGCCGTCACCGACCCGGCCACCGGCGGCGTGATCGCCCACGTGCCCGATGGCGGCGCGGCCGATGCGCGCGCCGCCACCGACGCCGCCCACGCGGCCTTCGCCGCCTGGCGCGCGGTGCCCGCCAAGCAGCGCGCCGCACTCATCAAGCGCTGGAACGACCTCGTCATGGCCCGCCAGGACGCGCTGGGCGCCCTGATCTCCTGGGAGCAGGGCAAGCCGCTCGCCGAGGGCCGCGGCGAGGTGGCGTATGCCGCCAGCTACATCGAGTGGTTCGGCGAAGAGGCCACGCGCATGAACGGCGAGGTCATCCCCGCGCCCGTGCCGGGCCGGCGCATGTTCGCCCTGAAGGAGCCCGTGGGCGTGGTGGCCGCCATCACGCCGTGGAACTTTCCCGCCGCGATGATCGCGCGCAAGATCGCCCCGGCGCTGGCCGCCGGCTGCACGGTGGTCTGCAAGCCCGCGGAGGACACGCCGCTCACCTCGCTGGCGCTGGTGGCGCTGGCCGGGGAAGCGGGCATCCCCGCAGGCGTGCTCAACATCGTCACCGCCTCGCGCGAGCACACGCCCGGGGTGGTCGATGCGTGGCTGGACGATCCGCGCGTGCGCAAGATCACCTTCACGGGCTCCACGCCCGTGGGCAAGCACCTGGCGCGGCGCAGCGCCGACACGCTCAAGAAGCTCTCGCTGGAGCTGGGCGGCAACGCGCCCTTCATCGTCTTCGAGGACGCCGACGTGAACGCGGCCGTGGAAGGCTTCATGGCCGCCAAGTTCAGGAACGGCGGGCAGACCTGCGTGTGCCCCAACCGGGTGTTCGTGCACGATGCCGTGCACGAGGAATTCGCGCGCAAGCTCACCGCCCGCGTGGCGGCGCTGGCGGTGGGCCCGGCGGGCGATGCCGCCTCGCAGATCGGGCCGATGATCAACGCGCGGGCGGTGGAGAAGATCGAGCGGCACGTGGAGGACGCGGTGGCGCGGGGCGCCCGGGTGCTCACGGGCGGCCGGCGCCTCACCGAGCTGGGCGCGCACTACTACGCGCCCACGGTGCTGGAGAACGCGGACGCCACCATGGCCTGCGCGTGCGAGGAGACGTTCGGGCCGGTGGCGCCGCTCACGCGCTTCGGCAGCGAGGCGGAGGTGATCGCGGCGGCCAACGACACGCCCTTCGGGCTGGCGGCGTACTTCTACAGCCGGGACGTGCGGCGGATCTGGCGCGTGGCGGGGCTGCTGGAGACGGGCATCGTGGGCATCAACGAAGGGGCGCTGGCGGCCGAGGCCGCGCCCTTCGGCGGGGTGAAGGAGTCGGGCTACGGCCGCGAGGGCTCCACCCACGGGCTCGACGACTACCTGCACACCAAGTACCTCTGCCAGGGCGGGCTCGACTGACACCGCCCCTGTGGCTGCCGCCGCGGCCGCCGTGCGGCGGCGTCAGCGCCGCTGCGCCGCCTGCCGCACGGCTTCGCTCACCGCGTCCAGGTCCACCGGTTTGACGAAGTGGGCCCGGAAGCCCGCGTTGCGGCAGCGGGCCACGTCTTCGGGCTGGCCCCAGCCGCTGACCGCGATCAGCGCCACGCCCGGGTGCGCGCCGGCCATGTGCCGCGCGAGCGCATAGCCGTCCATGCCGGGCATGCCCAGGTCCAGCAGCGCCACGTCGGGATGCCAGCGCTCCAGCACGCCGAGCGCCGCCTGCCCGCTGGCCACGCATTGCGTTTCCATGCCGCTCCATTCGAGCCTGGTCACGATGGGGTAGGACACGTCGGTGTCGTCGTCCACCACCAGCACCTTCAGGCGCACCGCGTCCCGGGCCGTGCGGCCCTCGGCGGCCGGCTGCGGGGCCGTGCCTTCGGCCAGGGGCAGGTGCAGCGTGAAGGTGCTGCCCCGGCCGGGGCCCGCGCTGCGCGCCGCGATGTCGCCGGCCGTGCAATTGCGCGAGGCGCTGCGCCAGGGCCAGGCCCACGCCCAGCCCGGGCTTGGAGCGCGGGTCGCTGCGGTCCACCTGCGCGAACATCCGGAAGATGCCCTCCAGCCGCCCCGCGGGGATGCCGATGCCCGTGTCGCCCACCTCGGCATGGGCGCCCGCGGCGTCCTGCCAGCAGCGCAGGGCGATGTGCCCGCCCGGCTCGGTGTAGCGGGCCGCGTTGTCCAGCAGGTTGGAGAGCACCTGCACGAGGCGCACGCCATCCCCTTCGACGGGGATGGCGGCGGCAGGCTGGTCCACGTAGAGGCGATGGCCCCGCTCGTCGATGCCGGGCCGGGCGAATTCGATGGCCTGGGCGGCGATGTGCCGCAGGTCGAGCGGCTCGCACGCCAGCTCGATGTTGTCGCGGCTGATGCGCGAGACGTCCAGCAGCTCGTCCACCAGCCGCACCATGTGCCGGACCTGGCGGCCGAGCACCTCGGCCGCGCGTGCCTTCGACGGCTGTCCCATCGGGTGGAGCAGCAGCTCGGCCGCGCCGCTGATGGCTGCCAGCGGATTGCGCAGCTCGTGGGCCAGCGTGGCGAGGAATTCGTCCTTGCGGCGGACCATCTCCTGCAGGCGCCGTTCGCTGTCCTGCAGCGCCGCCTCGGCGCGGCGGCGCGCCGAGATGTCGGTGAACAGGATGCCGACACGGCAGGGCACGGCGGCGTCGGCGGGAAAGGCGAAGACGTCGAAGCAGCGGTGGCCGAGCTTTTCCGAGAACTGCTCGAAGCGGATGGGCTCGCGCCCGGTGGCCACGCGGCCGTAGCGTTCGAACCATCCACCGTCGAGGTCGGGGATCAGCTCGCGCACCGTTTTGCCGGCCGCGTCGACGAGTCCGGTGTGCCGCCCGAAAGCCGGGTTCACTTCCAGGAAGCGGTAGTCGGTGGGCCGGCCCGCGGTGTCGAAGACCATCTCGATGATGCAAAAGCCTTCGTCGATGGCGTCGAACAGCTGCCGGTAGCGGATATCCGCGGCGCCTGGAGGCCCGCGGCCCGCCGGGCAAGCGCGCTGCCCTGCGCTTCGCCATGCGGCGTGCCGGTGCCGACGGAGTGGGGCGTGGCCTCGGGAGCGGGGGAGGGCGGCTGCATGTCTGGCGGCATTCGGGTCGGGTTGCGTGTCCGGCTGCCCGCCGGCTCGGCGTGCCGGCCGGCGCTCCTCCGGGCAGTGCTTGCCGTGTGCGGGCAAACGGAGTGCCTGCCTTTCCTTCCCGAGGGACCGCGTCCCCACCGGCAAAACTTGCGGCAGCGTTGCGCCGCCGCAGACAAATTGGGTCCGGTGGCTGCGCACGGCCGGCGACCCGTCCGGGGCCGCCGGCACCGCTTCAGCGCGTGAGCTGCGCCATGCGCGTGGGCGGCATCGGCCGGTGGGCCGCCGCGGCGGGCAGGGCGTCGGCCTCTTCGCCATGGAGCCGGAACACCGACAGCGCATCGCGCAGCACCGACACCTGCGAGGCCATGGCCGCCGTCGCGGCGCTGGCCTGCTCCACCATGGCCGCGTTCTGCTGGGTCATCTCGTCCATCTGCGTGACGGCGCGGTTCACTTCCTCGATGCCGGCGGTCTGCTCCGCGTTGGCGGAGGCGATGCCCTCCATGAGGCCCGAGATGCGCTGCACCGATTCGACCACCTCGCCCATGGTGCGGCCGGCCTTCTCGACGAGGTCGGAGCCGTTCTGCACTTCGTTCACCGATTCGCTGATGAGCGCCTTGATCTCGCGCGCGGCCGAAGCGCTGCGCTGCGCGAGGTTGCGCACCTCGCCGGCCACCACCGCGAAGCCCCGGCCCTGCTCGCCCGCGCGGGCGGCCTCCACGGCCGCGTTCAGCGCCAGGATGTTGGTCTGGAAGGCGATGCCGTCGATCACGCCGATGATCTCGCTGATCTTGCGCGAGCTGGCGTTGATGGAGCGCATGCTCTCCACCACCTGGTGCACGGCCTTGCCGCCCTGTTCGGCGGTCTGCGCGGTGGTGGAGACGTACTGCGCGGCCTGGCGCGCGTTGTCGGCGTTCTGGCGCACGGTGGCCGTTAGCTCCTCCATGCTGGAGGCCGTCTGCTGCAGCGAGGACGCCTGCTGCTCGGTGCGGCGCGAGAGGTCGGCATTGCCCTGGGAGATCTCCGCGGCCGCGTGGTCGATGGTGCCCGTGGCCTGCTGGATGCGCTGCAGGATGCTGCCCAGGCGGTCGCGCATGAAGCCGATGGCATGCATCAGGCTGCGGTCGTCGCCGGGGCGCAGCGCGATGGCGGCCTGCAGGTCGCCCTCGGCCATGCGCAGCGCGGCCTGCGCGGCGGCGGTGGGTTCGCCGCCCACCGAGCGCTCGATGTCGCGCACCACGAAGCCGGTGAACACCGAGATCGCCAGGCCCAGCAGCGCCAGCAGGCCCACGGCGCGGTAGAGCGTGTTGCGGAAGGTCTGCTCGATGTCGTCCACGTAGTCGCCGGCCACGAGGTCCCAGTTCCAGGGCTTGAAGCGCACGGCATAGCCGAGCTTGGGGCTGGGCGCGTCGCTGCCCGGGCGGGGCCACCAGTATTCGAGAAAGCCGCGGCCCTGCGCGGAGCTGCCGGTGGCGGCGATGTTCACGTAGAGCGGCGTGCCCTTGGCGTCCTTGAACGAGAGCATGTTCTTGCCGTTGAGCTCGGGCTTGATCGGGTGCATGACGATCACCGAATCGGCGTTGATGAGCGTGACGTAGCCGTCCTTGCCGTAGCGCTGCGCGGCCACGCGCTCCATCGCGGCACGGCGAGCCTCTTCCTGGCCCATCTTGCCGGCCTGCGCCTGCTTCTCGTAGTCGGCCAGCACCGAGAGGGCCATGTCGGTGATGTCGGCCAGCGCGGACTGGCGGGCTTCGTATTGCAGCGTGCGGGCCTGCCACGCGTTGACGAAGGTGAGCGCGAGCAGACCGAGCAGCGCGAGGATCAGCGGAAGCCAGAGTTTCTGGCGGAGGGTCAGTTTTTTCATGGAGTGTGGACCTCTGAAGACACCGTTGAAACACGTCGGATCACCGCGGCCTGCGCCGCGATGCGCCATGGTGACGGCTTGGCAAGTCGTGTGCACGGGGTAACAGGATGTATTCCGCGCAGAGAAACTCATCAGGAGGTGGAAAGGTCTGCACTCAGCTCACGGCCGAGTGTTTCCGGCAGCGCGAGCGCAGCGATGATGACGAGGCCGTAGCACACGGCCGTGATCCAGCCGATGGTCTGGCCCAGCGGCATCGTATTGCCGAGCACGCCGATGAGTGCGGGGCAGATGGCGCCGATCGCGCGGCCGAAGTTGTAGCAAAAGCCCTGTCCGGAGCCGCGCACGTCGCTCGGGAACAGCTCGGAGAGGAACGCACCCATGCCCGAGAAGATGCCCGACAGGAAGAAGCCCAGCGGGAAGCCGAGCACCAGCATCCACGCATCGGTGATGGGGATCTGCGTGTACGCCAGCACCAGCGCCATGCCCATGGCCGCGAACAGGATGAAGCAGCGGCGACGGCCGATCACGTCCGACAGCCAGGCACTCGCCAGGTAGCCCACGAACGAGCCGGCGATCAGCACCAGCAGGTAGCCGCTGGTGCCCAGCACCGACAGATGCCGCTCGGTCTTGAGGAAGGTGGGCAGCCAGGTGGTCACCGAGTAGTAGGCGCCCTGCATGCCGGTGGCCAGCAGGCTCGCGAGCACCGTGGTGCGCAGCAGCGAGGGGTGGAAGATGCGCAGGAAATTGCCGCGGCTGCCCGTGGCGCGGGCGCGGGCCTGGGCGGCCAGGTACACGGGCGGCTCCGCGATGTTGCGGCGGATGTAGATGATGAGCAGCGCGGGCAGGATGCCGATCCAGAACAGCACCTTCCACGCCAGTTCCGGCGGAAGGATCGAATACATGCCCCAGAACGCCAGGGCCGACGCCGCCCAGCCCACGGCCCAGCTGCTCTGCACCAGGCCTGCGGCCTTGCCGCGGTGGCGCGCGGAGATGGTCTCGGCGATCAGCACCGAGCCCACGGCCCATTCGCCGCCGAAGCCGAAGCCCTGCATGGCGCGCGTGAAGAACAGCTGTCCGAAGGATTCGGTGAAGCCGCTCAGGAACGTGAAGAAGGTGAACCACAGCACCGTCCACTGCAGCACGCGGACGCGACCGTAGCGGTCGGCCAGCACGCCCGCGGCCCAGCCGCCGACGGCCGAGGTGAGCAGCGCGCCGGTGGCGATGTAGCCGGCCTCGGCCTTCGTCATGTTCCACGCCAGCAGCAGCGTGGGGATGAGGAAGGTGTAGATCATGTAGTCGAAGCCATCGACGCCGTAGCCGGCGAAGGTGGCGGCGAGCGTGCGCCGCTCGGTCGGGGAGGTGTGCTTGAGCCACATGGCAGGGGGCCTTTCGGTGTGGATGCGGGAGGCGGAAGACGGGCGCGCGCAGGCCTGTCAAGGCATGCAGCGCATGGGAGCAGGGTGGATCAGGCCGTGGCCAGATCGCGGTTGAGCAGGTCGGTGACCAGCATGCAGCCCGGTGCGTGGGTGATGCAGAAGGGCAGGCGCGCCGCGGCGATGGCGGCCTGGGGCGTGACGCCGCAGGCCCAGAAGACGGGCACTTCGCCGGGGTGGACGGCCACCGCGTCGCCGTAGTCGGGGCGCGAGAGATCGGCGATGCCGAGCCGCGCCGGGTCGCCCATGTGCACGGGCGCGCCATGGACCCGGGGCGTGCGTGCCGTGATCTGCGCCGCGCGCTCGGCGTCGGCGGCGGACAGCGGCCGCATGCTGACCACCATCGGGCCATGGAAGGCCCCGTAGCGCGCTGTCTGCACGTTGGTGCGGTACATGGCCACGTTGCGGCCCTCCTGCACATGCCGCAGCGCGATGCCCTCGGCCAGCAGCGCATGCTCGAACGAGAACGAGCAGCCGATGGCGAAGGCCACGAGGTCATCCTGCCACCACCCCGAGAGGTCGGTGGGCGATTCCACCAGCACGCCGTCGCACCACACCGCATAGCGCGGCACGTCGGTGCGCAGGTCGATGCCGTCGCCCAGCGCGGGCATGGCGCAGGAGCCGGGCTCGCTCACGGCCAGCACCGGGCAGGGGCGCGGGTTGAGTTCGCAGTAGCGCTGGAAGTCGGCGGCCAGTGCGCGCGGCAGGATCGCCAGGTTGGCCTGGACGTGTTCGCGTGCCAGGCCGCTGGTGTGGCCGCTCAGGCGGCCGGCGCGCGCGGCGGCGCGCACCTCGCGGCCGCTCGACTGCGCGGTGAGGCCGGCCGTGCCGGCGCCGGGCAGCGGCGCGGCCGTGGGGAGGAAGGGCATCGAAATCGTCGTCATGGGGACACCGCCGGCGGGGTGAGGTGGTTGCGATGCGGCGGATTGTGGAAGCCGCACCCCGGACGAATCCAACGCAAAATCTCGCGTTCGCTCCATCGAAAAAATCGATGGAGTCATCTGAATTTTCAATATTGCGAAATCCGTGCCACCGCCATCAGGACTTTCCCGGGGCGGGCCGCACCGCACCGGTGCGCTCAGGCGGCCGTGCGCCGCCGGCGAACCGCCGTGGTGCGCGCCACGTAGGCCTGCGCGGATTCGAGCACCGTTTCGGCGACGGTGGAGCCGGGGTCTTCGCGGTAGCTGGCGTGGATGGGCAGCGGCGTGATGGCGCAATCGGTGCGCAGGATGCGCAGGGGCATGCGCGTGGACAGCCGCTGCGTGACCGCGCGCGGCAGCAGCGCGATGCCGAACTCGCCCTCCACCAGCTGCAGCATGGCCGAGATCGACGACACGGCATGCATGCGCGGCACGGGCAGCGCCGCATCCTGGTAGAGCTGCAGCAGCGTCTGGTGCGGCTGGGAGCCGCGCTGGAAAGTGATCAGGTCGTGCTGCGCGAGCCGCGCCAGGTCGTAGCGTCGCTCGGTGTGCAGCGTGCGGTGGCCCACGAAGACCATCTCCATCGGCGGCATGAGCCGGCTGCGCACGCTGGTGTCGGCCACGGGCAGCGCCGTGAAGACGAGGTCCTGCGCGCCGCGGCGCACCTGGTCCACAAGCACGGGCGAGGTTTCCACGGTGAGTTCCAACTCGAAGTCGGGGCGGCCCTTGCGCACCTCTTTCAGCCAGCCTGTGAGCCAGCTGTGCACCACCGATTCGATGGCCCCGATGCGCAGCGCCGCGGGCGCGTTCGGGCTGCTGCCCAGCTCTTCCTTGACGCGCCGCTGCAGTGCGAGCAATTGCACCGCCAGCAGCTGGAAGCGCTGCCCCGCGGCCGTGAGCCGGAACTGGCGTTCGCGCCGGTCCAGCAGGATCACGCCGAGTTCTTCCTCCAGCGCGGCGATGCGGCTGGAGAGCGCCGACTGCGTGATGTGCAGCTTCTCGGCCGCGCGCGTGATGCTCTTGAGCGAGACGGCCCAGTGGAAGGCCTCGACGAAACGCAGGTTCATGGCGCGGCATTGTCGCCGCGCGCGTAGCACCGCACTGTGCCGGCCTTCAGCCCTGCGCGGCGTGCCGGCAGCCCGAGAACATGTCGAGCGCGGGCCGGTAGGCGCCGGTCTGCACGTCCATCAGGCCCAGCACCGAGTGGAAATAGTGGTCGTGCGTGATGCGCTGTGTGCGCATCTCCTGCTGCAGGCAGGCGGTGGCGACGCCGGTGCGCTGCTGCATGGCAGGCGAGAGCCAGGTGATCCACGGCACGTGCTTCTGCACGTCGGGGGCGATGGCGTAGGGCATGCCGTGCAGGTAGATGTTGTTCTCGCCCAGCGATTCGCCGTGGTCGGCCACGTAGACCATGGCGGTCTGCGCGCTGCCCGAGTGCGCTTCCAGCCACTGGATGGTGCTGTTCAGGAAGTGGTCGGTGGAGACGATGCTGTTGTCGTACGCGTTCACCACCTGCTCGCGCGAGCATTCCTGCAGGGCCGAGGTCAGGCATTCGGGCTGGAAGGGCTTCTGCGAGGCCAGCGAGCGCTTGTGGTACGCGGGGCCGTGGCTGCCCATCTGGTGCAGCACCACGACCACGCCGCGCTCGCGCTGCGCGGCCGGCAGCGCGGCGATGCGGGCATCCAGGCCCTGCAGCATCACGTCGTCCAGGCACTCCTTGCCGTCGGCGCACCATTGCGGGTCGGTGGGCCTGGCCGAGGTGCTGGCCGTGGGGACGCGGTCGCACACGCCCTTGCAGCCGGACTGGTTGTCCACCCACAGCACCGCCAGGCCCGCGTGCTGCAGCACGTCCATGAGCGATTCGTAGTCGGCCGCGCGCTTTTCGTAGGCCTGCTTGCCCAGGTGCGAGAACATGCACGGCACCGAGGCGGCGGTGCTGGTGCCGCACGACCAGGCGTCTGCGGCGGTGGCGATGTCGCGGCGCGCGGACAGCTCCGGGGTGGTGTTGCGTGCGTAGCCGTTCACGCCGAAGTTGCCGCTGCGCCCGGTCTCGCCCAGCACCAGCACCAGCAGCGGCGGGCGCGCCTGCGCGGTGTAGCTGGAGCCCAGGTGCGCGTCGCGGCCCAGCGGCTGCAGCGGCCCGCGGTCGTGGCGCAGCGGCTTGGCCGCCAGGCTGCCCACGGCATAGACGCTGTTGAGCGGGTTGATGAGGTAGCGCATGCGCGTGTGGTTGCGCATGGTGGACGAGAAATCCTGGAACACCGCGAGGATGCAGAGCACGGCCATGGCCAGCGCGCCCAGCACGAAGGCGCCCTGGTGCAGCGCGCGCCGGCGCCAGCCCAGCGGCCGCACGCGTGCGCGGGCCAGCCAGAGAAGCGGCGGGCCGGCCATGGCCAGCATCGCGAGCGGCAGCCCCCAGTTGAGCAGGTCGGCGGCCTCGTGGGCATCGGTCTGCGCCACGTTGATGAGCATGCCCGGATCGATCACGATGCCGTAGGCACCGATGAAGTAGGCGCCCGAGGCGGCGGCCAGCACCGCCACCGCCAGCACCGGCTTGAGCGCGCGGCCCCAGGCCAGCAGCCCCAGCACGGCGGCCGTGGCGGACGACACCGCCACCACGAAGGCGGCTGCGAAGGCCCAGCCGCGCAGTGTGTGCGCGCCGGGCAGCCGCAGCACCTCGTGCCAGAGCGGCAGGTTGCAGACCGTTCCCATCCAGAGGCTGGCGAGCGCGAGCACGGCCATGGGGTGCATGCCGGCACGGGACGGCGCGGTGGCGCGTTGCGGGGAGGCCCGGAAGGGCATGCGGAGCGGGAGCGAGGCTGCGGAGAACATGCCCGGCAGTGTGGAAACGCCGGCTTAAGGCAGCATTAATGCGTGCCCGCCGCCCGGAGCGCACGGACCGGGGCGCTGGGCGCTGCCGCGCGCCGGGGCCGGCGCCGCGCAGGCCTGCGGGCGCGCGCAGGCCGTCCGGCCTGCCATCTTCCATCGTGGCATGGTGTTCCTCCCTCGCGTTCGCTGCCCTGTGGCGGGCGCGGCTCTGTGGTCGAGCTGTCCCGACGTTAGACCCGGCGGGTGGGCGAGGAAGATGGGGAAAACCCCGAAAGGCCGGGGCGGCGAGGCCCCGGCGGCCGCGCGGCAATCAGCCCAGTTGCCGTGCGTGGTGGGCGACGTGGTCGCCGATCACCGTCTGGATGAAGTAGTAGCCGTGGTCGTACTCCGCATGGCGGCGCAGCGTGAGCGGCTGCCGGACGAGGCCGCACGCGGCCTCGAACACGTGCGGGTGCAGCTGCTCGGCGAGGAAGGCGTCGGCCATGCCCTGGTCGATCAGGATGCCGCCCGGGTAGGGCGCCGACTTCTGCTTCTGCATGAGCACCGTGGCGTCGTGCGCCTGCCAGGTCTTGCAGACCACGCCGAAGTAGTTGCGGAAGGCCTTGTCGCCCCAGGCGCACTGCGACGCCGCGCAGATCGGCGCGATGGCCGACAGCGAGCGGAACACGCCCGGGTGGCGCTGGGCCAGCGTGAGCGCGCCGTGGCCGCCCATGGAGTGGCCCATGAGCCCGAGGCGCGCGGTGTCGATGGGCAGCAGGCGGCCCAGCAGCGGCACCAGCTCGCGCACGATGTAGCTCTCCATGCGCCAGTGGCGGTTCCAGGGCGCTTCGGTCGCGTCGAGGTAGAAGCCCGCGCCGATGCCGAAATCCCAGTCGGCGGTGGCGCCTTCGATGGATTCGGCCTCGGGGCCGCGCGGGCTGGTGTCGGGCGAGACCAGCGCGATGCCGTGCTCGGCCGCGTAGCGTTGCGCGCCGGCCTTCACCATGAAGGTTTCCTCGGTGCAGGTGAGGCCCGCGAGGTACATGAGCGTGGGCACCGGCCGCGTGGGTTCGGCCAGCGCCGCGGGCGGCAGGTAGACCGAGAACTGCATCGGCAGGCCGATCTCGCTGGAGGCATGGCGGTAGAAGCGCTGGGAGCCGCCGAAGCACGCATGCTCCTTCAGCAGGTCCAGCCCGGGCACGGCGGCCGCGCCCGGCCTGCGGGCGGCGGCTTCGAGCGCGGCCTTCACGTCGTCGGGGGTCGGTATGGGGATGTAGGTCATTGCTATTGATTTTGTAGCAAACTTCGTAATGGATACGGCGGCATGGAGCGCTTTGGGTCAATAAATGACCACGCCCCGGATGGATTCTCCGCGCTTCATCAGGTCGAAGCCCTTGTTGATGTCTTCGAGCGGCATGGTGTGGGTGATGAGGCTGTCGATGTCGATCTTGCCGTCCATGTACCAGTCGACGATCTTCGGCACGTCGGTGCGGCCGCGCGCGCCGCCGAAGGCCGAGCCCTTCCACTGGCGCCCCGTGACGAGCTGGAAGGGGCGGGTGCTGATCTCGGCGCCGGCCTCGGCCACGCCGATGATGATGCTCTGGCCCCAGCCCTTGTGCGTGCACTCCAGCGCCTGGCGCATCACCTGGGTGTTGCCGATGCACTCGAAGGAGTAGTCGGCGCCGCCGTCGGTCAGCTGCACGATGGCGTCCACCACGTTCTCCACCTCCTTCGGGTTGATGAAGTGGGTCATGCCGAACTGGCGCGCCATCTCCTGGCGGGCGGGGTTGATGTCCACGCCGATGATCTTGTCGGCGCCCACCATCTTGGCGCCCTGGATCACGTTCAGCCCGATGCCGCCCAGGCCGAACACGACCACGTTGGCGCCGGCCTCGACCTGCGCCGTGAACAGCACGGCGCCGATGCCGGTGGTGACGCCGCAGCCGATGTAGCAGACCTTGTCGAACGGTGCGTCCTCGCGGATCTTGGCCAGCGAGATCTCGGGCGCCACCGTGTAGTTGCTGAAGGTGCTGGTGCCCATGTAGTGGAAGATCGGCTGGCCGTCCAGGCTGAAACGGCTGGTGGCGTCGGGCATCAGGCCCTTGCCCTGCGTGCCGCGGATCAGCTGGCACAGGTTGGTCTTGCGCGAGAGGCAGAACTTGCACTGGCGGCACTCGGGCGTGTAGAGCGGGATCACGTGGTCGCCCTTCTTGAGCGAGGTGACGCCCGGGCCCACGTCCACCACGATGCCCGCGCCCTCGTGGCCCAGGATGGCGGGGAAGATGCCTTCGGGGTCGGCGCCCGAGAGGGTGTAGTAGTCGGTATGGCAGATGCCCGTGGCCTTGATCTCCACCAGCACTTCGCCGAACTTCGGGCCCTGCAGGTCCACGGTTTCGATGGTGAGGGGCTGGCCGGACTGCCAGGCGACGGCGGCTTTGGTTTTCATGGTGCTTCGGTCGGTGAGGGGTGGGAGGCACGCGGCGCGGAGGCGCCGCAGCGATCGGGGACAATCCCGCAACCCGCCGGTGGGCCAGCTGGCCGTGGCGGCGGATGGGAGGAATCCCTGCTTTATAGACAAGGCAGGGCCGCCTGACCAGCGCCACGCCTGCGGATGTCCGGTTGCCGGCCCGGTTTGTCCGAATCCCGCGTGCTGCCGCCGGGTGGGCGGCGCCCCGGCCGGCGCGGTCCGCGGCCTTCCGCTCCTTGTGTTCCCGCGTTCCCCGCAACCGTGTCGTTGCGCCCTGCCTTCACGTTTTCCATCCCGCCCCATGCCAGCCCAGCCCCTGTCCGTCCACATCGTCGTCTATCCGGGCTTCAAGTCGCTGGAGGCCGTGGGGCCGCTCTCGGTGTTCGATTACGCCAACGTGCACCTCGTGCGGCGCGGCCGGCCCGCGGGCTACGCGGTCGCCATCGCGGCGCTGGCGCCCGGCCCGGTGCGCTCCGACACGCTGATGACGCTGGAGGCCACCCAGGCGCTGGATGCCGGGGCGCTGCCCGACACGGCGCTGCTGGTGGGCTCGCGCGACATCGGCGGCGCCCTGGCCGCATCGCCGGCCATCGTGGACTGGGCCCGCGCCGCCGGCCCGCGCGTGCGCCGCATGGTGGCGCTGTGCTCGGGCAGCTTCTTCCTGGCGGCGGCCGGCCTGCTGGACGGGCGGCGGGCGGCCACCCACTGGGGCGTGGCGGACCGGCTGCAGGCGCAGTACCCGGCCGTCGAGGTCGATCCCGACGCCATCTACGTGCGCGACGGCCACCTCTGGACCTCCGCGGGCGTGACGGCGGGCATCGATCTCGCGCTGGCCCTGGTGGAGGAGGACTTCGGCCATGCGCTGGCGCTGGAAGTGGCGCGCGACCTCGTCATGTACCTCCAGCGGCCGGGCGGGCAGTCGCAGTTCAGCGTGCAGCTCGAAAGCCAGGCCACCGCGCACCGCGGCGTGAAGGCCGTGCAGGACTGGGCGCTGCAGCACCTGGCCGAGCCGCTCACGCTGGCGGTGCTGGCCGGCCGCGCGGCCATGAGCGAGCGCCACTTCCGCCGCCTCTTCGTGCAGGAGACGGGGCAGGCGCCCTCGGCCTTCGTCGAATCGGCGCGGCTGGAGGCAGCGCGCCGGCTGCTCGAAGCGCAGGCGGCGCTGCCGCTCAAGACCGTGGCCGCGCGCGTCGGGCTGGGGTCCGAGCAGGCGCTGCGGCACCTGTTCGTGCGGCACCTGGGCATTGCGCCGCAGGCGTACCGGGAGCGGTTCGGCGAGCCGGCCCGGCGCGCCTGAACCGGGTGCGCGGAGCCGTCAGGCCGACGGTGCGGGCGCGGCCCCGGCCAGCAGCCAGCGCCTGAAAGTCCCCAGTGCCGGCAGCCGGGCCGATTCCTCCGGGTAGACGAGGTAATAGCCCCTGGCATGGCCTCGGCGTCGATGCCGCCGGAGCGGAACCACTGCTCCCAGGCGTCCGGCAGCGTGTGGTGGTGGAGCAGGGCGGCGCGCGGCGTGGTGGCGGCGATGCACGCGCCGAAGCGCGCCACCCAGGACGGTGCGGCGTAGGGCGCCAGGTCCAGCGCGGCACGAAGTCGCTCTGCAGCCCGGGCCGCCGGCCGTCGCCGAACACCAGCGAGGCATCGATCGCGCCGCTGCGGAAATCGGCGGGGCCCACGCGAGTGCGAAGGTTCAGGTGGATGCGCACGCGGGCCAGGTGCTGCGCCGCGCATGAACGTGCCGCCATGAAAAAACCTCCCGCGGAGCACGGCTCCGGGGGAGGTTTTGCTTTCGGATCGCGGCGCGGCCGGCGGGCCGCGCGGCGCATCAACGCTGGGCGATGGGCTTCACCGTGCGGGCCTCGGCGCCCACGAACAGCTGGCGCGGGCGGCCGATCTTGTACTCGGGGTCGCCGATCATTTCGTTCAGCTGGGCGATCCAGCCCACGGTGCGGGCCAGCGCGAAGATGCCGGTGAACAGGTTCACGGGGATGCCGATGGCGCGCTGCACGATGCCGGAGTAGAAGTCGACGTTCGGGTAGAGCTTGCGCTGCACGAAGTAGTCGTCTTCCAGGGCGATCTTTTCCAGTTCCTTGGCCAGGGCGAACAGCGGGTCCTTTTCCAGGCCCAGTTCGGCCAGCACTTCATTGCAGGTTTCCTGCATGAGCTTGGCGCGCGGGTCGTAGTTCTTGTACACGCGGTGGCCGAAGCCCATGAGCTTCACACCGGAGTTCTTGTCCTTGACCTGCTTGATGAACTCGCCGATCTTTTCCACGCCGCCCTGGGCCTGGATGTCGTGCAGCATGTTCAGCGCCGCTTCGTTGGCGCCGCCGTGGGCGGGGCCCCAGAGGCAGGCCACGCCGGCCGCGATGGCCGCGAACGGGTTCGTGCCGGACGAGCCGCACAGGCGCACGGTGGAGGTAGAGGCGTTCTGCTCGTGGTCCGCGTGCAGGATGAAGATGCGGTCCAGCGCGCGTTCGAGCACGGGGTTGACCTTGTACTCCTCGCAGGGCGTGCCGAACATCATGCGCAGGAAGTTGCCGGCATAGCTCAGGTCGTTCTGCGGGTACATGTAGGGCTGGCCCACGCCGTATTTGTAGGCCATCGCGACCAGCGTCGGCATCTTGGCGATCAGGCGGATGGCCGAGATCTCGCGGTGCTGCGGGTTATTGATGTCGGTGCTGTCGTGGTAGAAGGCCGACAGGGCGCCCACCAGGCCCGTGAGCACGGCCATCGGGTGCGCGTCGCGGCGGAAGCCACGCAGGAAGAACTGCATCTGCTCGTTGACCATCGTGTGCTTGGTCACGCTGCTGCTGAACTCCTGCTTCTGAGTGGCGTTGGGCAGCTCGCCCTTCAGCAGCAGGTAGCAGGTCTCGAGGTAGTCGCAGTTCGTGGCGAGTTGCTCGATGGGGTAGCCGCGGTACAGCAGCTCGCCCTTGTCGCCGTCGATGTAGGTGATCGACGACTGGCAGGCCGCCGTCGACAGGAAGCCCGGGTCGTACGTGAACATGCCCGTCTGGGCGTAGAGCTTGCGGATATCCACCACGTCCGGACCCACGCTGCCGTGGTACACGGGCAATTCCACGCTCGGGCTGCCATTGCTGAACGAGAGCGTTGCTTTGTTGTCTGCCAGTTTCATTTGAGTTTCCTAGGGTGGTAGTGGTTAGCCCGCAAGCGGTGGAGTTGCCGGCGCTCGGCGGCGCAGCAGTTCGAGCACCTCCCTGACCTCTGCCGTGTCGACCTCGCCCGCGGGTTCCTTGCGCCGCAGCAGCAGGTCCAGCAGGTCGTTGTCGGAGAGATCCATCAGGGTGGTGATGCCCTGCGCCTGGCGATGCGTCAGGCGGGAGCCATGGGTGGCGAAGAACTGCTCGATGAAGAGGTCGTTCTCCACCAGGCCCCGGCGGCTGCGCCACCGGAGCTTGGCGACTTCGCGGTCGTCGAGCGCGTCTTCTGCCATCGTCCCGGTCAGACGGCGCGGCGCACCATCAGTTCCTTGATCTTGCCGATGGCCTTCGTGGGATTCAGGCCCTTGGGGCAGACTTCCACGCAGTTCATGATGGTGTGGCAACGGAACAGGCGGTAGGGGTCTTCGAGGTTGTCCAGGCGTGCGCCAGTGGCTTCGTCGCGGCTGTCGGCGATGAAGCGGTAGGCCTGCAGCAGGCCGGCCGGGCCCACGAACTTGTCGGGGTTCCACCAGAAGCTCGGGCAGCTCGTGGAGCAGCTCGCGCACAGGATGCACTCGTACAGGCCGTTCAGCTCGTCGCGCTCTTCGGGGGACTGCAGGCGCTCCTTCTCGGGCGTGATGCCTTCCGTGATGAGGTACGGCTTGATCGAGTGGTACTGCTTGAAGAACTGCGTCATGTCCACGATCAGGTCGCGGATCACGGGCAGGCCGGGCAGCGGCTTCAGCACGATCGTGCCCTTGAGCGTGTTCATGTTGGTGAGGCACGCAAGGCCGTTCTTGCCGTTGATGTTCATTGCATCGGAGCCGCAGACGCCTTCGCGGCACGAGCGGCGGAACGAGATGGACGGATCCTGTTCTTTCAGCTTGACCAGCGCGTCGAGCAGCATGCGCTCATGGCCGTCGAGTTCGATCTCGACGGTCTGCATGTAGGGCTTGGCGTCCTTGTCCGGGTCGTAGCGGTAGATTTGAAAGGTGCGCTTCATGGTGGTGTTGTGTTGGTCTCGTGGGTCGGATCAGAACGTGCGGACCTTGGGCGGCACGCTGTCCACGGTCAGGGGCTTCAGATTCACAGGCTTGTAGGTGAGGGTGTTGCTCTCGCTGTGCCACAGCGTGTGCTTCATCCACTCCTTGTCGTTGCGGCCCAGCGGGAATTCGGGGTGGTCGGCAGGGTGCTCGTAGTCGTACACCGTGTGCGCGCCGCGGCATTCGCGGCGCGCCGCGGCCGAGGTCATGGTGGCCTGGGCGACCTCGATGAGGTTGTCCACTTCGAGCGCTTCCATGCGTGCCGTGTTCCACACCTTGGACTTGTCCTTCAGCGTGATGGCGCCCACGCGCTCGCGGATCGCGTTGATCTTCACGACGCCTTCGTCCATGCTTTCCTGCGTGCGGAACACGCCGGCATGCTGCTGCATCGATGCGCGGATGTCGTTGGCGATGTCCTGCGCGTAGATGCCCTGGCTGGAGTCCTGCAACTGGTTGAGGCGGGCCAGCGTGCGCTCGGTTCCATCGGCGGGCAGGGGCTTGTGCTCGCCGCTGTTCTTGACCATGTCCACGATGTGGCGGCCGGCGGACTTGCCGAACACCAGCAGGTCGAGCAGCGAATTGGTGCCCAGGCGGTTCGCGCCGTGCACCGACACGCATGAGCACTCGCCCACGGCGTAGAGTCCGTTCACCACCTGGTTGTGCACGTCGCCGTTCTGGATCACGACCTGCCCGTTGATGTTGGTCGGGATGCCGCCCATCTGGTAGTGGATGGTGGGCACCACGGGGATCGGTTCCTTGGTGATGTCCACGTTGGCGAAGTTGACGCCGATCTCATACACCGACGGCAGGCGCTTGTGGATGGTTTCCGCGCCCAGGTGGTCGAGCTTGAGCAGCACGTAGTCCTTGTTGGGACCGCAGCCACGGCCTTCCTTGATTTCCTGGTCCATCGAGCGCGAGACGAAGTCGCGCGGCGCCAGATCCTTCAGGGTGGGCGCGTAGCGCTCCATGAAGCGTTCGCCGTTGCTGTTGAGCAGGATGGCGCCTTCGCCGCGGCAGCCTTCGGTCAGCAGCACGCCCGCGCCGGCCACGCCGGTGGGGTGGAACTGCCAGAACTCCATGTCCTGCAGCGGAATGCCGGCACGTGCGGCCATGCCCAGGCCGTCACCGGTGTTGATGAAGGCGTTGGTGGAAGCCGCGAAGATGCGGCCCGCGCCGCCGGTGGCCAGCAGCACGGCCTTGGCCTGCAGCGCGTACAGCTCGCCGGTTTCCAACTCGAGGGCCGTCACGCCGACCACGTCGCCCGAGGCGTCGCGGATCAGGTCCAGGGCCATCCATTCGACGAAGAAGTTCGTCTTGGCCTTCACGTTCTGCTGGTAGAGCGTGTGCAGCATGGCGTGGCCCGTGCGGTCGGCCGCGGCGCAGGCGCGCTGCACGGGCTTCTCGCCGTAGTTGGCCGTGTGTCCGCCGAAGGGACGCTGGTAGATGGTGCCGTCGGGGTTGCGGTCGAACGGCATGCCGAAGTGTTCCAGCTCATACACCACCTTGGGGGCTTCGCGGCACATGAACTCGATGGCGTCCTGGTCGCCCAGCCAGTCGGAGCCCTTGATGGTGTCGTAGAAGTGGTAGTGCCAGTTGTCTTCGCTCATGTTGCCGAGCGATGCCGACACGCCGCCCTGCGCCGCCACGGTGTGCGAGCGCGTGGGGAAGACCTTGGAGAGCGAGGCCACGTTCAGGCCCGCGCGGGAGAGTTCGAGCGCGGCGCGCATGCCGGAGCCGCCGGCGCCGACGATGACGACGTCGAACTTGCGCGTGGTGATGTTCGCTTTGGTGTAGCTCATTGTTGGTTGCTCTTTCAGTCGCGGGGGAATCGGATCACAGGCGCCAGAGGATCTGGACGCCCCAGCCGGCACAGCCGACGAGCCAGAAGATCGTGATCGCCTGCAGTGCCAGGCGCAGGCCGACGGGCTTGACGTAGTCCATCAGCACGTCGCGCATGCCCACCCAGGCGTGCCAAGCCAGGCCGACGACGACGGAAAACGTGAGCACCTTCATCCACTGCGCCGAGAAGATCGCAGCCCAGCGGTCGTAGCCGATGGGGCCCTTGGTGAGCAGCACCTGCGCGAGCAGGACGATGGTGAAGACGGCCATGAGGGCCGCGGTCACGCGCTGGCTGAGCCAGTCGCGCACACCGTAGTGGGCGCCGACGACGGTGCGCTTGGAACCATAGTTCACGGACATGGGGAATCCTTGGAGTTGTGTGTGGGGGAGAGGAGGGGAGCGCGGGCGGATCAGTACAGGCCGAAGAGCTTGGCGCCCAGGACCAGGGTGAGCGCGATGCTGATCGCGAGCGTGGCCTTGGCCGATTTGCGGCCGAATTCCTTGCTCACCGCGTCATGGCTCACGTCCATCCACAGGTGGCGCAGGCCGGCCGTGAAATGGTGCAGGTAGGACCAGATCAGCGCCAGCACCACCAGCTTGACGAACCACCCCGGCACGAAGCCCAGGCCCGCCGTGAAGGCCGACGTGAATTTGCCGAACGAGATCTCGGAAGACACCGAGGTATCGAACATCCATAGCACGAAGGGCAGCAGTGCCAGCATGATCACACCGCTGATGCGGTGCAGGATCGACACCCAGCCCGCGGCCGGCAACTGGTAGGTGGGCAGGTCCGTGAGGGCGTTGATATTGCGGAATTCAGGCCGCTTTTTGGCGATCTCGGTCATGGCGGTAGCTTTCGTGGATGTAACTGCTTTGTAATTTCGCGCAGGCGAAACAGCCCAAAATTCTATTGCAATGCAACAACGCAGAGCTTGTGGGTACTGCGATTTCCATCTTCTGCGTGCAGACCGACACGGCCGGATCACTGCAATGCATTGTGGTAATGGTGCGTATCGGTCCGGTAGAGGCCGCGTCGTAACTCCATCGGAACATCGTTGTAGGTGCAGGCGATGCGCTCCACGCTGAGCAGGGGCGTGCCGGCGTCGATGCCCAGGAGCGCCGCCTGCTCGGCATCCGGAAGCACGGCGCGGATCTTCTCGTCCGCGCGGACCATGCGCACGCCGAAGTCGAGCTCGAACATCGCATAGGTGGGGCCGGGATAGCCGGCCAGCCGCTCGGCCGTAAGGCCCTTGAAGGCCTGGCCCGGCAGCCAGATGTCCTCCAGGATGGTGGGCACCTCGGAGAACGACAGGATGCGCCGGGCCATCACCACCGCGTCTCCGGTGCGCAGCGCCAGGGCGCGCGCGATGTCGGCGCTGGCGCGCATGCGGCGGCATTCGATGATGCGGCGCTGCGCGGGGCCTTCGGTGTTGGCGTCGCCCTCGTCGGGCTGCAGCTTGAGGAAGCGGTACTGCACGTGGCGCTCGGCATGCGTGGCGACGAAGGTGCCCTTGCCCTGGCGGCGCATGACCAGGTTCTCGGCGGCCAGCTCGTCGATGGCCTTGCGCACCGTGCCCTGGCTCACGCGGAAGCGGCCGGCCAGGTCCATTTCGCTCGGGATGGCCTCGCCCGGCTTCCATTCGCCGTGCTGCAGGCTCTGCAGGATGAGGCCCTTGATCTGCTGGTAGAGCGGGCTGAAGGCCGGCGTCGGTGCAGCCGCGCCGCCGGCCGGTAGGGCGGGGCTGTCGGAGGTGGTCGCCGGGGAGGTGGACATGCGGATCGTGGGGTCCGCGGGTGGCTTTCGCGGCGGTCTGGATCATATCTTATATAAGACATAAGACAAATTGACCCTGGCCGGATTTCGGCGGTAAACTCTCCCGTTGTTCTGCAGGACCCAGACTGCCTGGTCTGACTGGCGCTGGTGCCTCCTGCACCGACACCCGTTCCATCCCATCTTCTGGAGTTTTCCCATGAGCAAGAAGCCCGTCCGCGTCGCCGTCACCGGTGCAGCCGGTCAAATTGGTTACGCACTGCTGTTCCGCATCGCTTCCGGCGAAATGCTCGGCAAGGACCAGCCCGTCATCCTGCAACTGCTCGAAATCCCCGACGAGAAGGCCCAGAAGGCACTCAAGGGCGTGATGATGGAACTCGAGGATTGCGCTTTCCCGCTGCTGGCCGGCATGGAAGCCCACAGCGATCCCGCAACCGCCTTCAAGGACACCGACTACGCCCTGCTGGTGGGTGCCCGTCCGCGCGGCCCCGGCATGGAGCGCGCCGACCTGCTGGCCGCCAACGCCCAGATCTTCACGGCCCAGGGCAAGGCCCTGAACGCAGTCGCCTCGCGCAACGTGAAGGTGCTCGTGGTCGGCAACCCCGCCAACACCAATGCCTACATCGCGATGAAGTCGGCCCCGGACCTGCCGGCCAAGAACTTCACCGCCATGCTGCGCCTGGACCACAACCGCGCCGCCAGCCAGATCGCCGCCAAGACCGGCAAGGCCGTGGGCAGCATCGAGAAGCTGACCGTCTGGGGCAACCACTCGCCCACGATGTACGCCGACTACCGCTTCGCCACCATCGGTGGCGAAAGCGTCAAGGACCTGATCAACGACCAGGTCTGGAATGCCGACACCTTCCTGCCCACGGTGGGCAAGCGCGGCGCCGCCATCATCGAAGCGCGTGGCTCTTCTTCCGCCGCATCGGCTGCGAACGCCGCCATCGACCACATGCGCGACTGGGCCCTGGGCTCCAACGGCAAGTGGGTCACGATGGGCGTTCCGTCCAAGGGCGAGTACGGCATTCCTGAAGGCATCGTGTTCGGCTACCCGGTCACCACCGAAAACGGCGAATACAAGATCGTCGAAGGCCTGGAGATCGACGCATTCAGCCAGGAACGCATCAACAAGACGCTGGCCGAGCTGCAAGGCGAACAGGACGGCGTGAAGCACCTGCTGTAAGGCAGTCTGCCGCCGGTTGCCGCACCGCGTGATGCCCATGCACGACTGGAACCCCGCGCTCTACCGCCGTTTCGAGGACGAGCGCACGCGCCCGGCCCAGGAACTGCTCGCGCGGGTGCCGCTGGCGGCGGCATCCCGCGTGGTCGATCTGGGCTGCGGCCCCGGCAACTCCACCGAACTGCTGGCCGCGCGCTTCCCGCAGGCGCGCGTCACCGGCATCGACACCTCCGCGGCCATGCTGCAGAGCGCCCGCGAGCGCCTGCCGGCGGCGGAATTCACCCAGGCCGACATCGCTGCCTGGGCACCGCAGGAGGGCGAGGCGCCCGACCTGCTCTATGCCAATGCATCGCTCCAGTGGGTGGGCGGGCATGGCGACCTCATTCCCCGGCTCTTCGCATCGCTCGCCCCCGGCGGCGTGCTGGCGGTCCAGATGCCGGACAACCGCGAAGAGCCATCGCACCGGCTGATGCGCGAGACCGCCGCGCAGGCGCCCTGGCGCGACGCCATCGGCGATGCCGCGGCCCTGCGCACGCGCATCCTCGGCATTGCCGACTACTACGACCTCTTGGCGCCCGTGGCCCAGAGCGTGGACGTGTGGCACACCGTCTACCAGCACCCCATGGCATCGGCGGCCGCCATCGTGGATTGGGTGAGCGGCACGGGCCTGAAGCCCTTCGTCGATCCCCTGCCGCACGATCTGCGCGCCAGCTTCCTGGCCACCTATGAGCGCGGCATCGATGCCGCCTACCCGGCCCGCACCGACGGGCGCCGCCTGCTCGCGTTTCCGCGCATGTTCATCGTGGCGCGGCGCTCCGCATGATGTCCGCCGTGCCTTCCGCGCCGCTCCATCCCGCCGAGGTGCTGCTGGGCGCCCAGGCGGCGGCGGCGCGGCTGCCGGTCTGCGACCACTACAGCGGCGTCGAGCTGCGCATGCGCAAGAGCCTGCAGTTGCAGGCCGAGATGGCTGCGGAGTTCGGCCGCTGCGTTTTCGATGTCACCCTCGATTGCGAGGATGGCGCGCCGGCCGGCCAGGAGCGCGCGCATGCCGCCCTGGTGGCGGCGCTGGCACGCGATGCGCACCCCGGCGCCCGCGTGGCGGCCCGTGTGCACACCGTGGACCATCCTGCCTTCGCGGCCGATGTCGCCACGATCGCCGGCGAGGCGGGCCACCGCCTCTGCCATCTCATGGTGCCCAAGGTCGAGTCGGTGGACGACGTGCTGCGGGCCGAACGCGCGCTGGATGCAGCGGGGGCCCGCGCGCTGCCGCTGCACGTGCTCATCGAGTCGCCCGCGGCCGTGCACCGCGCCTTCGAGATCGCCGCGCACCCGCGTGTCGAATCGATCAGCTTCGGCCTCATGGATTTCGTCTCCGCGCACGGCGGGGCCATTCCCGCGCAGGCCATGGGCGTGCAGGGCCAGTTCGAACACCCCCTGGTGGTGCGCGCCAAGCTGGAGATCGCCGCCGCGTGCCACGCACACGGCAAGGTGCCGTCGCACTGCGTGGTGACCGAGTTCAGCGATGCCGCGGCCCTGCGCGCCGCCGCCGGCCGCGCGGCCCGCGATTTCGGCTACACGCGCATGTGGAGCATCCACCCGGCGCAGATCCGTCCCATCCTGGAGGCCTTCGCGCCGGCCGGGGACGAGATCGCGCAGGCTGCTTCCATCGTTTCCGCCGCCGAGCGCGCTGCATGGGCTCCCATCAGCGTGGACGGCGTTCTGCACGACCGGGCCAGCTACCGCTATTTCTGGCAGGTGCTGGAGCGTGCACACCAGACCGGCCGCGCGCTGCCCATGGCGGCGCGGGCCTGGTTCGATTCCACTGCGGCGGGGGCCTCTTGAGCCCCGCTGCCGCTGCCTGCCAGCTCCGTTCCCCCCACGCTTCCTTCTCCCTTGCTGGAGTCCCCATGAAACAACTCATCGCTTCCGCACTGATGCTGCTGACTCCTGCCCTGGTGCTGGCGCAGGATGCCTCTTCCACCCCGGCCAAGCCGGCCGCCAAGGCACCGGCCAAGACCGCCGCTGCCGCCAAGGCGGAGGGCACCAAGCCTGCAGCCAAGGCCCCCGCCAAGAGCACGAAGGCCGCGGCCTCCAAGTCGGAGGAAGCCAAGTCCACCAAGGTGGCCAAGGCCAAGCCGCAGAGCAGCCGTGCGCAGCTCAAGAGCGCGACCAACCAGGTGGCGTCCGGCCTGATCGCGGCCGAGGCCGCCCTCAGTCCCGCCGAGCTGGCGATCGCCGAGCGCGTGCACACGGGCCACATCCCCTGCGAGCTGGGGGCTTCGGTCAACATCGAGGCCGACCCGAAGTCGCCCGGCTACTTCCAGGTGGCCGGCAAGGGCTTCCACTACCGCATGACGCCGGTCTCCACGAGCACCGGCGCGGTGCGCCTGGAAGATGCGCAGGCCGGCGCCGTCTGGATCCAGATCGCCAACAAGTCCATGCTCATGAACCAGAAGCTGGGCCAGCGCCTGGCCGACGAATGCATGAGCCCGCAGCAGGTCGCAGTCACCGAATCCATCCGCAAGAACCCCCAGCCGAGCCTGCTGGATTCGCCCGCGGCTGCAGCGGCCACCGCGCCGGCCGCGGCCGAAGCGCCCGCCAAGTAAGGCGGGGCGGCAGACGGCGGGCCGAGAGGCGCCGCCCTGGAAACCACCACGGACGGACGCCTTCCAGGCGCCCGCCGGATGACATCGTCCCCAAAAATCCAAACGAACCCACCGGAGAACACCATGTTGAAAGCCTACCGTGACCATGTGGCCGAGCGCGCCGCCCTGGGCATTCCTCCCCTGCCGCTCGACGCGAAGCAGGTGGCCGAGCTGATCGAGCTGATCAAGAGCCCGCCCGCCGGCGAGGACGCGTTCCTGCTGGACCTGCTGACGCACCGCGTGCCCCCGGGCGTGGACGATGCCGCCAAGGTCAAGGCCAGCTTCCTGGCCGCCGTGGCGCACGGCGACCTGCAGGTCGGCCTGGTCTCCAAGGCCAAGGCCACCGAGCTGCTGGGCACCATGGTGGGCGGCTACAACGTGCATCCGCTGATCGAGCTGCTCGACGACGCCGAAGTGGCGCCCGTGGCCGCCGAAGGCCTGAAGAAGACGCTGCTGATGTTCGACTTCTTCAACGACGTGGCCGAGAAGGCCAAGGCCGGCAACGCCAAGGCCAAGGAAGTCATGCAGTCGTGGGCCGATGCCGAGTGGTTCACCAGCCGCCCCGAAGTCGCGAAGAAGATCACCGTCACCGTGTTCAAGGTGCCCGGCGAGACCAACACCGACGATCTTTCGCCCGCGCCCGACGCCTGGAGCCGCCCCGACATTCCGCTGCACTACCTCGCCATGCTGAAGAACACGCGCCCCGACGCGGCCTTCAAGCCCGAGGAAGACGGCAAGCGCGGCCCGATGCAATTCATCGAGGACCTGAAGAAGAAGGGCCACCTCGTGGCCTACGTGGGCGACGTGGTGGGCACGGGCTCCTCGCGCAAGTCGGCCACCAACAGCGTGATCTGGGCCACGGGCGCCGACATTCCGTTCGTGCCGAACAAGCGCTTCGGCGGTGTCACGCTGGGCGGCAAGATCGCTCCGATCTTCTTCAACACGCAGGAAGACTCCGGCTCGCTGCCGATCGAAGTGGACGTGTCGAAGCTGGAGATGGGCGACGTGATCGACGTGCTGCCCTACGACGGCAAGCTGGTGCGCAACGGCGAGACCGTGGGTGAATTCCAGCTCAAGAGCGACGTGCTGTTCGACGAGGTGCGTGCCGGCGGCCGCATCAACCTGATCATCGGCCGCTCGCTGACGACCAAGGCGCGCGAATTCCTGGGCCTGCCCGCATCCACCGCGTTCCGCCTGCCGCAGGCTCCGGCGGAGACAAAGGCCGGCTTCACGCTGGCGCAGAAGATGGTGGGCCGCGCCGTGGGCCTGCCGGAAGGCCAGGGCGTGCGCCCCGGCACGTACTGCGAACCCAAGATGACGACCGTGGGCTCGCAGGACACCACCGGCCCGATGACCCGCGACGAGCTGAAGGACCTGGCCTGCCTGGGTTTCTCGGCCGACATGGTGATGCAGTCGTTCTGCCACACGGCCGCCTATCCGAAGCCCGTGGACGTGAAAACGCACCGCGAACTGCCGGCCTTCATCAGCAACCGCGGCGGCGTGGCACTGCGCCCCGGCGACGGCGTGATCCACAGCTGGCTGAACCGCCTGCTGCTGCCCGACACCGTGGGCACGGGCGGCGATTCGCACACGCGCTTCCCGATCGGCATCTCGTTCCCCGCCGGCTCGGGCCTCGTGGCCTTCGGTGCCGCCACCGGCGTGATGCCGCTGGACATGCCTGAATCGGTGCTGGTGCGCTTCAAGGGCGAACTGCAGCCCGGCGTGACGCTGCGCGACCTCGTGCACGCCATTCCGCTGTACGCCATCAAGGCGGGCCTGCTGACGGTGGCCAAGGCCGGCAAGAAGAACATCTTCTCGGGCCGCATCCTCGAAATCGAAGGCCTGCCCGAACTGAAGGTCGAACAGGCGTTCGAGCTCTCCGACGCTTCGGCCGAACGCTCGGCCGCCGGCTGCACCATCAAGCTCAACCCCGAGCCGATCAAGGAGTACCTCACCAGCAACGTCGTGCTGATGAAGAACATGATCGCCGATGGCTACGCCGATGCGCGCACCCTGAAGCGCCGCATCGAGAAGGTGGAAGCCTGGCTGGCCGACCCGCAGCTGCTCGAAGCCGACAAGGACGCCGAGTACGCCGCCGTGATCGAGATCGACCTGGCCGACATCACCGAGCCCATCGTGTGCTGCCCGAACGATCCGGACGACGCCAAGTTCCTCTCCGAAGTGGCCGGCACCAAGATCGACGAAGCCTTCATCGGTTCGTGCATGACCAACATCGGCCATTTCCGTGCAGCCGCCAAGCTGCTGGGCGGCCAGCGCGACATTCCCGTCAAGCTGTGGGTTGCGCCGCCGACCAAGATGGACGAGAGCGAGCTGATCAAGGAAGGCCACTACGCTGCCTTCGGCACGGCCGGTGCGCGCACCGAGATGCCGGGCTGCTCGCTGTGCATGGGCAACCAGGCACAGGTGCGCGAAGGCGCGACGGTGATCTCCACCTCCACCCGCAACTTCCCGAACCGCCTGGGCAAGAACACCAACGTGTTCCTGGGCTCCGCCGAGCTGGCCGCCATCGCCTCCCGCCTGGGCCACCTGCCCACCAAGGAGGAATACCTGAAGGAGATGGGCGTCATCGATGCCGACAAGGCCAGCGTGTACCGCTACATGAACTTCGACCAGATCGAGGAATACGCCGACGCCGCCAAGGCCGTCACCGCCTGACGCCACGGGCCCGGCCGGGCCCGCGCGCCGCGAGGCGCCGGAGATGAAGAGAAGGCCCCGGGGAGCGATCCCCGGGGCCTTTTCTTATGCGGGGCTGAAGGCTGCGCTCCGGGGCCGCGACACGCGGAACATTTCCGGCCGGGCCCGGGTCGGACGGCGCATAACCACTCCAGCACGGCTTCCCGATGTTCAAGTCCTTTTTCCTCTCCCGCCGTTGGTGGGCCTGGTCGATCGCAGGCTCCGCATTGATCCTGCTGGCCACCTGGTACCGGGTCGAACTCGATGTGCAGATCAACGACTGGTTCGGCAGCTTCTACGACCTGATCCAGACCTCGCTGGGCAAGCCCGGCAGCATCGGCCCCGGGCAGTTCTGGGGGCAGCTCTCCACCTTCACGCGCATCGCCATGGCCTACGTGACGACGGCGGTGCTGGTGGATTTTTTCTGCAAGCACTACATCATCCGCTGGCGGCAGGCCATGAACGAGCACTACATGGCCGCCTGGCCGCGGCTGCGCCATATCGAGGGCGCCGCGCAGCGCGTGCAGGAAGACACGATGCGCTTCGCCCGCACGATGGAGGACCTGGGCCTGAGCGGCATGCGCAGCCTGATGACGCTGGCGGCCTTCCTTCCGGTGCTCTGGGTGCTTTCGGACAAGCTCACGGGCCTGCCGCTCATCGGGGCCGTGCCGCATGCGCTGGTCTGGGTGGCCCTGGCGTGGTCGCTGGGCGGCACGCTGCTGCTGGCCGTGGTGGGCGTGCGGCTGCCCGGCCTGGAGTTCCACAACCAGCGCGTGGAAGCCGCCTACCGCAAGGAACTGGTGCTGGGCGAGGACGATCCGGCCCGCGCATCCCCGCCCACGGCCGCCGCGCTGTTCGCGGACGTGCGCCGCAATTATTTCCGCCTCTTCTTCAACTACCTGTACTTCGACGTGGTGAAGTGGTCGTACCTGCAGGTGAGCGTGCTGGTGCCGCTGGTGGCGCTCGGCCCCACGCTGATCGCGGGGGTGATCACGCTCGGGGTGATGCAGCAGATCTCGCGCGCCTTCGACAAGGTGATGGATTCGTTCCAGTTCCTCGTGCAGAACTGGAGCACGGTGGTGGAGCAGCTCTCGATCTACAAGCGCTTGCGCGCCTTCGAGCGGCAGATGGCGGATCTGCCGCCGGCCCCTGCCGCAGCAGCCGGGTGAGCCGCCGCGCGGCAGCGGCGAAGGCGCGCACGAACCCCGTTTTCCGTCAAGGATAGGTTGCTATATATTTCATAGCAAACTATTCAATCAAATCGGCGGCATGGAGGTGTTTTCATTCAGAATCCGGGCCAGCATGGCGCCTTCCGCCGGTCCGTCCATCGGAATGCGCACGCGCAGCGGGCTGCCGGGCGCGACGTGGATCGGCGCGCCGCTGTCGGCCGCGTGCATGCGCTCCAGCTGCACGGTGCGGTTGCCCGAGGGGTGGATGATCTCCAGCCGGTCGCCCACGGCGAAGCGGTTCTTGGTTTCCACCTCGGCCCAGCCGTCGCCCGTGGCGACCACCTGGCCGACGAACTGGCTGCGCACCGGCTGCGAGCTGCCGGTCGTGTAGTTCTGCAGGTCCTGCGCCGGGCGGCGCTGCAGGAATCCCGCGGTGTAGCCGCGGTGCGCGAGCCCGTCGAGTTCGGTGAGCAGCGCCGGATCGAACGGCCGGCCGGCCACCGCGTCGTCGATGGCGCGGCGGTACACCTGCGCGGTCCGGGCCACGTAGTAGCGGCTCTTGGTGCGCCCTTCGATCTTGAGCGAATCCACGCCGATGGCGACCAGGCGCTGCACATGCTCCACGGCGCGCAGGTCGCGGCTGTTCAGGATGTAGGTGCCGTGCTCGTCCTCCATCACGGGCAGCAGTTCGCCGGGGCGCTCCTTTTCCTCCAGCAGGTAGACGCGGTCGGCCAGCGGGTGGCGCGGCGCACCGCCGCAGGCCGCGAAGGCGTCGTCCGCGCCGCGCTGCTCCGCCTGCAGGTTGAAGTCGCCCTGGAGCCGCTCGGGCAGCACCTCGCCGCTGTCGGTGGCGTCGGTGGCGGCGCCGGCCGCGTAGCTCCAGCGGCAGGCGTTGGTGCAGGTGCCCTGGTTGGCATCGCGCCGGTTGAAGTAGACCGAGAGCAGGCAGCGCCCCGAATAGGCGATGCAGAGCGCGCCATGGACGAACACTTCCAGTTCGATGTCCGGGCACTGCTGGCGGATGCCTGCGATCTCGTCCAGCCCCAGTTCGCGCGAGAGGATGATGCGCGCCAGGCCCATGCGCTGCCAGAACTTCACGGCCATCGCGTTCACCGTGTTCGCCTGCACCGAGAGGTGGATGGGCATGTCCGGCCAGCGCTCGCGCACCATCAGGATGAGCCCGGGGTCGGCCATGATGAGCGCGTCGGGGCCGAGCGCGATCACGGGCTCGATGTCGCGCAGGTAGGTGCGCACCTTGTCGTCGTGCGGCAGCAGGTTGCTGGTCACGAAGAACCGGCGCCCGCGCGCATGCGCCTCGCGGATGCCCTGGCCGATCTGCTCGAGCCGGAATTCGTTGTTGCGCGCGCGCAGCGAATAGCGCGGCTGGCCCGCATAGACGGCATCGGCGCCGAAGTCGTAGGCCGTGCGCATCTTGTCGAGCGATCCGGCGGGCAGCAGCAGTTCGGGGGCGGTAGGGGTGGGCATTGGTGGCGGGTGTCTTGGCGGCCGGCGCGGGTGCCGCGGCCCGGGGGAGGGCCCGCAGCAGGCGGCGCGCGGCAAAGCGCGCGATTCTGCGGCGCGGGGGCGCACGGCGCCTTGATCCAGGACAAGCCAGCGGGCCCGCGCGGGACGGGGCCGCCGCGGGTCAGCGCGCGGCGAGGTGCTCCAGCAGCGCGCGGGCGTGGGCGGGCAGGGCGCCGGCATCGGGGCGGACGCAGAGCACCAGTTCGCGCGCGGCCCATGGGTCGGTGAGCGCCACGCGCTGCACGCGCGTGCTGCGGGCGAGCCGCAGGGCCGAGGCGCGCGGCACGATGGCCACGAGCCCCGCGCCCAGGCCCACCAGCCGGCACACGGCATCGACGTGCTGCAGGCGCGCGCGGTAGCGCAGCCGCCGGCCCTCGCGCCGTGCCTGGCGCGCAAGGTGGGCCTGCAGTGCGCTGTCTTCGGGCAGGCCCGCGAAGTCCTCGCCCGCAGCGTCCGCCAGGGCGATGGCGCCGCGCCCGGCCAGCCGGTGGCCCGGGGGCACGACCAGCACCAGCGGGTCGGCCACGAAGGGGCGGGTTTCCAGGCCCTGGAGGTCGGCGGCGCGGGAAGCGATGCCGATGTCGCACAGGCCGCCCCGCACGCCGTCGGCCACCTCGTCGCTGCCGCGTTCCTGCGCGTCCACCGCCGTGCGCGGGTGCGCCGCCAGGAAGGCCGCCAGCGGCCCGGGCAGGTGCTCGCTCATCGCGGAGGTATTGCAGAGCATGCGCACGTGGCCCGACAGGCCGCTGCCGTGCGCACCGAGTTCGCCGCGCAGCTGCTCCATCTGCTGCAGCACGGCGCGTGCGTGGTGCGCCAGCGTCTGGCCCGCGGCGGTGGCGCGCACGCCGCGCTGCCCGCGCACCAGCAGCGGCGCGCCGAGCACCTGCTCCATGGCGACGATGCGCTCGCTGGCGGAGGCCAGCGAGAGGTGCGAGCGCTGCGCGCCCGCCGTGATCGTGCCGGCCTCGTGCACGTGGAGGAAGAGCTGCAGGTCGGTGAGGTCGAAGCGCATGCGCCACGCTACCACGCAGGGGCCGTTCTGCCTTCGGCGGCGCCGAAGCCCGGCCACGGAACATCCGCATGGCGCGCGGCCGCCGGGCTTCGCAGAATCGACGCACGGCGCCTCGGATGGCGCACCGGAGAAGGAGCGTGGCCATGGCAGCAGCGGGAGGATGGGGAACGTGGGGGGCGGGCGTGCCATGGGCCATGGCCTGCGCGGCGGCGCTCGTGTTCCTGCTGGCGGGCATGGTGAAGGGCGTGGTCGGGCTGGGCCTGCCCACCGTTTCCATGGCACTGCTGGCGCTCTGGATGCCGCCCGCGCAGGCCGCGGCGCTGCTGGTGGTGCCCTCGCTCGCCACCAACCTCTGGCAGATGCGGCCCTGGCGCGGTGCGCCCGCGCTGCTGTGGCGCCATGCCGGGCTGCAGGCGGGCATTTGCGCCGGCACCTGGGCGGGGGCGTGGTGGCTGGGTGCGCCCCAGGGCGAGGGCGCGCGCATGGCGCTGGGAGCGGCACTCATCGCCTATGCCGGGTGGTCGCTCGCGGGCGCGCACCTGCCGCCCGTGCCCGCGCGGCACCAGCGCTGGCTGGGGTTTCCCGTGGGGGCGGTGACGGGCGGCATCACGGCCGCGACGGGCGTGTTCGTGGTGCCGGCCGTGCCCTATCTGCAGGCGCTGGGCCTGCAGCGCGACGCGCTCGTACAGGCGATGGGGCTGTGCTTCACGGTCTCCACGATCGCGCTGGGCGCGGGCCTCGCGTCGCAGGCCGGCCTGCCCCCGGCCACGCTGGCGGTCTCGGTGCTGCTGCTGGTGCCTGCCGTCGCGGGCATGGCGCTGGGCGCGCGCCTGCGGCGCCATCTGTCGCCGGATGCGTTCCGGCGCTGCCTCATGGCGGGGCTGCTGGTGCTGGGGCTGGGCATGCTGCTGGGGTAGCCGATGGCGCCGCGCAGGGCAGGCGCGCCTAGAAGTCGGCAACCTTGCCCCAGGATGAGCTGCTGAAGCGCTCGGGCCGGTACGGGGCCGGATCGAAGATCGGCTTCGCGCCCGTCACCAGGTCGGCAATCAGGTGCCCGGCGCCGGGGCCGATGCCGAAGCCGTGCCCGGAGAAGCCTGCCGCCAGGATGAAGCCACCGATGCCGGGTACTTCGCCGATGCCGGGAACGCCGTCCGGCGTGCTGTCCACGAAGCCGGCCCAGGCATTGGCGATGCCCGTGCCGCGCAGGGCGGGCAGCAGTTCGATGGCGCGCTGGTGGGTCTGCTGCACGGCCGCGGCGTCGGGCAGCGGGTCGAGGATGCGCATGCGCTCCATGGGGGTGGGCGCGTCGAGCCGCCATCGCGCGAGGGTCTCGTGGCCCCCGCGCACCCCTTCGAGCCCGCCGGGGCGGATGTTGCGCCACCGCTTCGCGAACATCGGCAGGAACTGGGGCGCGAAGCGCAGGAGCTGCGGTGTGGGGTCGACCCGCCCGCGGCCGCTGATGGCCAGTGCGTAGCTCCCGTCGCTGCGGCGGGTGGCCGAGACGCGGGTCGTGTGCAGCGCGTCCGGCAGGTCCGCGCCGTCCGCCGGCACCACGCGGATGATGGACTGGCGGACGGTGGCCTGGGGAAAGCGGATGCCGAGCTGCCGGCAGAAGGAGGACGCCCAGGCCCCGCCCGAGAAAACCACCGAGCGGGTGCGGATGGTGCCCGCCTCGGTCACGACACCGCAGACCTGGCCGCCCTGCACCTCGATGCCGCGCGCCGCGCAGTGCTGGTGCACGCTGCCGCCGAGTTTCTGCACGGCCGCAGCCACGGCCGGCGCGGCCTTGGAGGGATCGGCCGTGCCGTCGCTGGGCGAGAAGACGCCGCCCCGCCAGGCCCGGCCGGTTCCGCGGCCGCGCTCGGTGGCCTGCGTGCCGGTCAGCATGTGGGTGGTGACGCCCATGGTCTTCGCGAAATCCCTCCAGTTCGCCCAGCCGGACAGCTCGCCTTCGTCATCGCTCAGGTACAGCAGCCCGCACCGCTGGAAGCCCGTGTCCTCGCCGCTGTCGGCAGCGAACTGCGCCCAGAGATCGAGGCTGCGGGTCGCCATGGGCAATTCACGCGCATCGCGGTTCTGCTGGCGGCACCAGCCCCAGTTGCGGCTGGATTGCTCCGCCCCGATCAGGCCCTTCTCGACCAGCGCCACCGAGAGGCCGCGGCGCGCCAGGTAGTAGGCCGTGAAGACCCCGATGATCCCCCCACCGATCACCACCGCATCGGCGTGGGTCGGCAGGGCCTGTGAAGTTTCGAGCGTGCGCAGCGGCTGGGGCATCAATGGCTTTCGTTGGTCGTTTCGGGCCGTGGCCTTGCGCCACGCAAGAGGGTGGGCGGTTGCCTCGACCGCTATCGGGCGGAAGGGCCGGCGGCTGCGCCCGGGCCGAGGCCGAGGATGGCCTTGGTCTCCAGGTACTCTTCCAGCCCTTCCTGGCCGTACTCGCGCCCGTTGCCCGAGCGCTTGTATCCGCCGAACGGCGCCTGCGGATTCCATGCGGGGTAGTTGACGTGCACCTGCCCGGAACGGATCCGGGCGGCGACGGCGCGGGCCGCGTGCAGGTCTGCGCCCTGGACATGGGCCCCCAGGCCGTATTCGGTGTCGTTCGCGATCTCCACGGCCTCGTCCACGGTGTCGTAGGGGATCACGGCCAGCACCGGGCCGAAGATTTCTTCCTGCGCGATCCGCATCTGCGGCTGCACACCGGAAAAGACCGTGGGGCGCACGTAGAAGCCGCGCGCAAGGCCCTCGGGACGGCCCGGGCCGCCGCAGACGAGGCGCGCGCCTTCGGCGATGCCTGCCTCGATCATTTCCTGCACGCGGTTGAACTGCGCGCGGTTGGCCACGGGGCCGTGCGTCGTCTGCGGCGAGCTTGGCGCGCCCACGACGAGGCGGGAGACGGCTTCGCTGGCGAGCCGCTCGACCTCGGCGAGGTGTTCGCGCGGCACGATCATGCGCGTGGGGGCGCTGCAGGACTGGCCCACGTTGCGGAAGCCGGCCGCGATGCCGCCGGCCACGGCCTGCGCCAGGTCGGCGTCGGGAAGGAGGACATTGGGCGACTTGCCGCCCAGTTCCTGCGCAACGCGCTTGACCGTCGGCGCGGCGGCCTGCGCCACCAGCACGCCGGCACGGGTGGAGCCGGTGATCGACACCATGTCCACCTCGGGGTGCGATGCCAGGGCCGCACCGACCTCCGGCCCCGTGCCGCCCACGAGGTTGAACACGCCCGCGGGCAGGCCTGCGTCCTGCAGCAACTCGGCGAACAGCAGGGCGCTCAGCGGCGAGAGTTCACTGGGCTTGAGCACCACGGTGCACCCCGCGGCCAGCGCCGGCCCTACCTTGGCGGTGATCTGGTACAGGGGCCAGTTCCACGGCGTGATGAGGCCGCACACGCCGATGGGCTCGCGCACGATGTCGATGTCTCCGCGCCGCGTGGCGAACGGATAGGTGGCCGCGAGATCGCGCGCCACGCGGATGTGCTCGGCCGCGGATGGCACCTGCGCGCCGCGCGCCGTCGCGATGGCGGACCCCATTTCCAGCGAGATCGCCTGGGCGAACAACTCTGCCCGTTCGAGGATCAGGCTGTGGATGTTGTCGAGCATCGCCGCCCGGCCCTCGGGCGGGGTGGCCGACCAGCCTGCGAAGGCCTGGCGGGCGGCGGCCACTGCGGCAGCGGCATCCTCGGCGTCGCCCAGCACGATCTCGGCGACCGTTTCTTCGGTCGATGGGTCGATGACCGGCGAGCGTTCCTGGCCGTGGGGGCGGACCCATCCGCCGCCGACGAAGATGCGGTCCAGAAGGCCTGCGCGGGCGAGGCGCTCGGTGGTGGAAGAGGGCATGGGGCGGTTCCTGGCTGCGGCAGGGAAGGCCCGGACGGGCATCCCGGAGGCGCAGTATCGACCCGTTCACCGCCGAGTGGATTCGCTGAAGCAAAAGACGGCATGAAGACGAACTTCATGCCCGTACGGCGGCAGAAAAGCGCAATTCAGACGCGCTGCTTGCCCAATTTGCGCGTCAGCGTGCGCCGGTGCATGCCCAGGCGGCGCGCGGCCTCGGAGATGTTGAAGTCGGTTTCCGCCAGCACTTCGTGGATGCGCTCCCATTCGAGCGTCTTGATCGAGCTGGAGCGGTTGGTGAGTTCCACCTCGGTGTTGCCTTCCGCAAGGCCGAAGGCAGCTTCGATGTCGTCGGTGTTGGAGGGCTTGGCAAGGTAATGGCAGGCGCCGAGCTTCACGGCCTCCACGGCCGTGGCGATGCTGGCGAAGCCGGTCAGCACCACGATGCGCATCTCGGGATTGCAGGCATGCAGCTTCTGCACGCAGGCCAGGCCGGAGGCTTCGCCCTTGAGCTTCAGATCGACCACCGCATAGCTGGGCGCGGACCCGGCCAGCAGGTCTTCCACCCCGGCCAGGCTGTCGGCCTGCAGTACGCGGTAGCCGCGCCGCTCGAAGGAGCGGGCGAGCGTGCGCGCGAGGGCTTCGTCGTCCTCCACGATCAGCAACAGGCGTTCATCGTCCATGGTGTGGTTGTCCGGTTTCGGTCAGGGCGATGGCGGCGAGAGGCAGGCGGATGCTCACCTCGGCGCCGCCGCCCTGCAGGTTGCGTGCCGTGACGCTGCCGCCGAGCGTGCGCGCCACGTTCATGGCCAGGAAGAGGCCGAGCCCGCCGCCCGCACGGCCCTTGCTCGACTGGTAGGGCTTGCCCAACTGGGCGAGGATCGCGGGATCGAAGCCGGGGCCGGCATCGGTGACGGTGATGCGCAGCGTGTCGGCGTCGCGCTCGACGGCAAGGCCCACCCAGTCGGGCGAGGCGTCCCGGGCATTGTCCAACACATTGAAAACCATCTGCTGCAAGGTGGTGTCGGCCACCATGGGCGTGTCGGTGCCGAAGCGGTTGTCGTAGTCGAAGGCGGCGATGGAGCGCGTGGCGCGCCAGTCCCTCGCCAGGTCGTCCACGAAGGTGCGCACGGTGGTCTGCGCCGAAGCCTCTCCGCGCGTCTCGCCGGCCGACAGCAGGATGCCGCTCACGATGGTCTTGCAGCGCTGCACCTGGATCTGCATCTCGGCGATCTCGTCCTGCAGTACCGTGTCGGCGGCCAGGCGCCGGTCGTGCCGCCAGTCGCCCAGGATCACGGCCAGGGTGGAGAGCGGCGTGCCCAGCTCGTGCGCTGCGCCGGAGGCCAGCAGGCCCATGCGCACGATGTGCTCTTCTTCCAGGGCGCGCTGGCGCGCTGCGGCCAGCCGCGCATCGCGCTGGCGCAGGTTGTGCTCAATGCGCGTGATGAAGATCACCAGCAGGATCGCGTTGAGCAGGAAGCACACCAGCAGGCCCAACAGGTAGGGGCTCGACAGGCCGCGCTGCAGGTCGGCGGTGAGCGGCAGGGGCAGGTTGTAGCGCGAGAGCCCGGCGAAGCAGCACGTGGCGATGACCACCATGGACCAGATGAAGCCGCCGCGCAGCAGCACCGCGCCCACCGCGATCTGCAGCAGGTAGAGAAAGACGAAGGGATTGGCCGTGCCGCCGCTCAGGTAGAGCTGCACGGTGAGTACCGCCACGTCGATGAGCAGCGCCAGGAACAGCTCCACCTGCCGCACGCTGTGCCCGGTGCGCCAGCGCAGCAGGCTGACGACGTTGAAGAGCGCGAGGCAGCCCACCACCATGAGCATCTCGTGCATGGGCAGCGAAAGCCCCAGGCTGTAGTAGGCAACCTCGATGGTGAAGACCTGGCCGATCACGGCCACCCAGCGCAGCTGGATCAGCTGGTGGAGGTTCTTGAGGCCCGCGGCCGCGTTGGCGTAGCGGGCGTTGCGCGCGGAGGGCGACGGAGCGGCGGGCAGGGATTCAGCGCGGAGGCTGTGGCGTGGAGCGGGAGAGGGCACGGTCGGCGGCGCGCAGGCGAAACTCGTAGCGTGCCACATACCAGCCCGCACCGGCAACCATCAGGGCCAGCCCGTACCAGGTCAAGGCATAGACGAGATGGCTGTTGGGGAAGCGGATCACCGTCATGCCGGCACGCGGCCACGCGGCCTGCGCAGCGGTGGGCGCAGCGGCCTGGGCCGCCGGGGCCCGCGGATCGGGCAGGCCGGCATCGATGAAGAACGGGGCGGCCTGCGCGAGTTGCCGGTCCGCGGCGATGGCGGCGACGTCGCGCGAGTACCAGCGCTGCTGCGCGGGATCGTTGGCCCGCAGGAAGCCGCCGCGCGGCTCGCCGAGGCGCAACAGGCCCTGCACGGTGACGGGCGTGGCCGTGCGGACGGCTGTATCGGCATTGGCCTGCGCACCGGGCAGCCAGCGGGCCCGCTGCTCCTGCGGCACGAAGCCGCGGTTGACCAGCACCTGCGTGCCGTCCGGCTGCTGCAGGGGCGTCATCACCCAGAAACCGGCGCCCAGTTCGGTGGTGGCCTGGGCCAGCACCGTCTTGTCGCCGAGCCAGCGGCCAGTGGCCGTGACGGGAAGGTATTCATAGCCCGCGGCATCGACCCGCGGCCATTCGGCGGGCCCGGGAATCGGCACGGGGGTGCTGTGCACGCGCTGGTCCACGCGCTCGATCAGCGCGAGTTTCCAGGCCCGGCGCTGCACCTGCCAGGTGCCCAGCGCCACGAAGCCCAAAAACAAGGCGATGCCCACCAGGATGAGCATCGCCTTCAGCAAGGGGGAGCGCCGGCGGGGGCCGGCGTCCGGTCTGCGGTCCGCCACGGCGCGTCAGGGCGCGTTGTTCACCGGCGGGGGCAGCGGGGCTGTGGATGCGGGCATCGTGTGCTCCGGCATCATGTTGGTGTTCATGTGGAACATGACCCACAGCGTGCCGGCGATGGCGATCGCCACGAACACCACGGTGAAGATCGTGGACAGCATGGTCCAGCCGCCTTCGACCTTGCCGTTCATGTGCAGGAAATACACCATGTGCACCAGGATCTGGACCACGGCGAAGCCGCCGAGCACCAGGATGGCGGTGTTGCGGTCGGAGATCACCTTGGCCATCACGAGCCAGAACGGAATGGCGGTCAGGACGATCGACAGCACGAAGCCGATCATGTAGCCGGAGAACGTGCTGTGCGGGCCCTCATCGTGGTGATGATGGTCGTGGCCTGCGTGTGCGTGTGAATTCTGTGCGCTCATGTTTACAGCACTCCCATCAGGTACACAAAGGTGAAGACGCCGATCCAGACCACGTCCAGGAAGTGCCAGAACATCGACAGGCACATCAGGCGGCGGTTGTTCTCGGGGATCAGGCCGTGCTTGCCGATCTGGATCATCAGCACCACCAGCCAGATCAGGCCGAAGGTGACGTGCAGGCCGTGGGTGCCGACCAGCGTGAAGAAGGCGGACAGGAAGGCGCTGCGCTGCGGGCCGGCGCCTTCGTGCAGCAGGTGCGAGAACTCATAGAGCTCCAGGCCCAGGAAGCACAGGCCGAAGAGGCCCGTGACCGCCAGCCACACCAGCGTGCCGCGCACATTGCCCTTTTGCTTTTGCAGCATGGCAAAGCCGAAGGTGATGGACGACAGCAGCAGGAAGGCGGTGTTGATGGCCACCAGCGTCAGGTCGAACAGCTGCGCGCCCGTGGGGCCGGCCGCATAGCTGCGGCCCAGCACGCCATAGGTGGCGAAGAGGGCCGCGAAGATGAGGCAGTCGCTCATCAGGTAGAGCCAGAAGCCCAGCGCGGTGCCGTTCTCTGGATGGGGCTCCTCCGCGAGGTGGAAATCGCGGGAAGCCACGGCGCCCGCGGCGCCTGCTTGGTAACGGATCTCAGACATGGCGTGCGATATAGAGTGTGCGGGCTTCTTCGGTCTTGATGACTTCATCGGCCGGAATGTAGAAGTCGCGCTTGTAGTTGAACGTGTGGATGATCGCGGCCAGCACGATGCCGGCGAACGACACTCCCGCGAGCAGCCACATGTGCCAGATCAGCGCAAAGCCCAGGACCAGGGAGAAGGCCGAGATCACGGCGCCCGCGCCGGTGTTGGACGGCATGTGAATGGGCTTGAAGCCCGTCAGCGGACGTTGGTAGCCGTGCTTCTTCATGTCCCACCAGGCATCGATCTCGTGCACGACGGGCGTGAACGCGAAGTTGTACTGCGGCGGGGGCGAAGACGTGGCCCATTCCAGGGTGCGCGCATCCCACGGGTCGCCCGTGAAGTCGCGCAGCTGGTCGCGCTTCAGATAGCTCACGGCGATCTGGATCAGGAAGCAGGCGATGCCCAGGGCGATGATGCCCGCGCCGATGGCGGCGATCACGAACCAGATCTGCAGGGACGGGTCCTCGAAGTGGTTCACGCGGCGCGTCACGCCCAGCAGGCCCAGCACGTACAGCGGTGCGAAGGCGACCCAGAAGCCGATGACCCAGAGCCAGAAGGAGCGCAGGCCCCAGGTGCGGTCGAGCTTGTAGCCGAAAGCCTTGGGATACCAGTAATTGATGCCGGCGAACAGGCCGAACAGCACGCCGCCGATGATCACGTTGTGGAAGTGGGCGATCAGGAACAGGCTGTTGTGCAGCACGAAGTCGGCCGGAGGCACGGCCAGCAGCACGCCGGTCATGCCGCCGATGGCGAACGTGACCATGAACGCCACCGTCCACATCATGGGCAGCTCGAAGCGGATGCGGCCCTTGTACATTGTGAACAGCCAGTTGAAGATCTTCGCGCCCGTCGGGATCGAGATGATCATCGTCGTGATGCCGAAGAACGTGTTCACGCTCGCGCCGGAGCCCATCGTGAAGAAGTGGTGCAGCCACACGAGGTACGACAGGATGGTGATCACCACCGTGGCGTACACCATGGAGGTGTAGCCGAACAGGCGCTTGCGGCAGAACGTGGCCACGACTTCGGAGAAGATGCCGAAGGCTGGCAGCACCAGGATGTAGACCTCCGGGTGGCCCCAGATCCAGATCAGGTTCACGTACAGCATGGGGTTGCCGCCCAGGTCGTTCGTGAAGAAGTTGGTGCCGACGTAGCGGTCGAGCGACATCAGGACCAGCGCGGCCGTCAGCACGGGGAACGACGCCACGATCAGCGCGTTGGTGCACAGCGAGGTCCAGGTGAAGATCGGCATCTTCATCAGGTTCATGCCGGGGGCGCGCATCTTGATGATGGTGACGATCAGGTTGATGCCCGACAGCGTCGTCCCGACCCCCGCGATCTGCAGCGCCCAGATGTAGTAGTCCAGCCCCACCCCCGGGTTCTGCGCCCCCAGGTTGGAGAGAGCCAGCCAGCCGGACGTGGAGAACTCGCCCAGGAACAGCGACACCATCACGAGGATGGCACCGGCGGTGGTCATCCAGAAGCTGAAGTTGTTCAGGAACGGGAACGACACGTCGCGCGCACCGATCTGCAGCGGCACGAGGTAGTTCATGAGGCCCGTCACCAGCGGCATCGCCACGAAGAAGATCATGATCACGCCGTGGGCCGTGAAGATCTGGTCGTAGTGGTGCGGCGGCAGGTAGCCGACGTTGTCGCCGAAGGCGACGGCCTGCTGCAGGCGCATCATGACGGCGTCGGCGAAGCCGCGCAGCAGCATCACCAGGCCCAGGATCATGTACATGATCCCGATCTTCTTGTGGTCGATGCTGCAGATCCAGTCGCGCCACAGAGGGCCGAACAGGCGGAAGCGCGCGATGGCGGCCATCACGGCGATGCCGCCCAGCGCCACGGCGATGAAGGTCCACAGCACGATGGGCTCGTGCGCCATCGGGACGGAATCCCAGGTGAGCCGTCCCAGGGCCCAGTGAGACGCAGAAGTTGGTTCGGACATATCGAGTCTCTTCGGAAAGGGGCCGCCGGCGCTATGCGCGCGTCCGGCCCGACAGGGTCATTGCGGGGTGGTGGCGCGGGATGCGTCGCGCGTTTCCAGGGAAGCGATCACGCGGGCCGAGTTCTCGGCCGTGCAGACGTCCTGGGGCAGGTTCAGGCCGTTCGCCCGGGCATAGGCTTCGCCGCCGTTGGCGTCGATGGCCATCATGTGGTGCATGCACATCTTGCCGTCTTCCACGCAGCGGTTCAGCACCTTGTCGTAGAGGCCGTCCTCGACGGACGCGAAGCGCTCCACGGGGTGGCGCTCGCTGGGCTTGGCGAGTGCGAGGTAGGTCTTGCTGTCCAGCGCCTTGCCGGAGCCCTTCACGTCGGCGAGCCACTTGTCGAAATCGGAGTCGCTCAGGCCGTGGAACTTGAAGGTCATGCCCGAGAAGCCGGGACCGCTGTAGTGCGACGAGAAGCCGTGGAACACGCCGGCCTTGTTGATGATGGCGTTCAGCTCGGTCTGCATGCCGGGCATGGTGTAGATCATGCCGGCGAGGTCGGGCACGTAGAACGCGTTCATCGTGGAGGTGGACGTGAGTTTGAAGACGATGGGGCGGTCCACCGGGGCAGCCACCTCGTTCACCGTCGCGATGCCTTGTTCCGGATAGAAGAAGGCCCACTTCCAGTCCATCGCCACGACCTGGATTTCCAGCGGCTTGACGCTGGCGGGCAGCGGACGGCTGGCGTCGATGCGGTCCAGCGGGCGGTAGGGGTCCAGCTTGTGGGTGCTGATCCAGGTCAGGGCGCCCAGCGCGATGATGATCATCAGCGGCACGGTCCAGATCACCAGTTCCAGCGTGGTGGAGTGGTGCCAGTCGGGGTCGTATTCGGCCTCGGTGTTCGACTGGCGGTATTTCCAGGCGAAGAAGAACGTGAGCAGGATCACCGGAACGATGATGATCAGCATCAGCAGCGTGGCGGTGACGACCAACTGGCCTTGCTGCGCAGCGACGTCTCCTGCCGGATTGAGGACGACGGCCTTGCTGCAGCCAGTCAGACTGGCTGCCAAGGCAGCCGCACCGAGCCACGCGGGCCCGCGGAGTTTCTTGATTTTCAGCATGCTTGGGGGGCGTAACAGAAGCGCGTTTAGGGATAAACGCGGATTACAGAACCGGCCAAATGTAATACCTGGGAGCGACATGTCGATTGGACATTTTGTCCAAGGTCAAAGCGCGCGCGTGCGGCACGTGCTGGCGCGGGCTGCAGGCCGATGAGCGCAAAACCCGTGGCCGTGTAAGGGTTTATCCGACCCTCTCTAGGGGGAAAGTCGCCTTGCCGGTGCCATGCACGGGGTGTAGAACCGGGTGGTGTTCAGCATGCATCGAGGAGTGTTCATATGGCAGGTTCCGCCACCTATCCCTCCGGGAGTTTCCATCACGAGGAATCGCTGTCCCATGCGGACACCCATGAAGAGGCCACCCCGAGCGAAATCGCCGTGGGCGTGATCATCGGCCGGTCATCCGAGTATTTCGACTTCTTCGTTTTCGGAATCGCCTGCGTACTGGTGTTTCCTTCCTTCCTGTTTCCCTTCCTGTCCCGGCTGGATGGCACCCTGATGGCCTTCGCCATCTTCGCGGTGGCATTCGTCGCCCGCCCGATCGGCACCGCCATCTCGATGGCCGTGCAGCGCCGCTGGGGCCGGGGCACCAAGCTCACGCTGTCGCTCTTCCTGCTGGGCGGTTCCACGGCGGGCATGGCGTTCCTGCCGAGCTACGACAGCGTGGGCAATCTCGCCATCGCTGCCCTGATCGTGCTGCGGCTGGGGCAGGGTCTGGCATTGGGCGGCTCCTGGGACGGCCTCCCGTCCCTGCTGGCAATGTCGGCGCCGCGCGAGCGCCGGGGCTGGTACGCGATGATCGGGCAACTGGGGGCCCCGGTCGGGTTCGCGCTGGCCGCGAGCCTGTTCGCCTACCTCTACAGCAACCTCACGGTGCGCGAGTTCCTCGACTGGGGCTGGCGCTATCCGTTCTTCGTGGCATTCGCCATCAACGTGGTGGCCCTGTTCGCCCGGCTGCGGCTCATCGTGGGCCAGTCGTACACCGAACTGCTGCAGCAGCGCGAACTGGAGCCGGTGGGCGCCGTGCGCCTGATGCGCAACGAGGGCCGCAACGTGGTGCTGGGCGCGTTCGCCGCGCTGGCCAGCTTCGCACTCTTCCATGTGGTGACGGTGTTCCCGCTGTCGTGGATCTCGATGTATTCCGAGCAATCCATCACCCACGTGCTGGGCGTGCAGATCGCGGGCGCCTTCTGTGCGGCGGTCGCCATCGTGGTGTCCGGCCGCCTTGCGGACCGGGTGGGCCGACGCAACACGCTCGGCACCATGGCGTGCCTGATCGGCGTGTTCAGCCTGGTCACCCCCTGGTTGCTCAGCAGCGGCACGGTGGGCAACAACATCTTCATCCTAGTGGGCTTCGTGCTGCTCGGCTTGTCCTACGGCCAGGCCTCGGGCACGGTCACGGCCAACTTCTCCCCGCGCTACCGCTACACCGGTGCCGCGCTGTCGACCGATCTGGCTTGGCTGGTGGGGGCCGCCTTTGCGCCGCTGGTGGCCCTGGGGCTGTCGGCCCGCTTCGGGCTCGTGGCCGTGTGCATCTACCTGCTCTCGGGCGTGGTCTGCACTTTGGGCGCCCTGCGCATCAACCGCATGATCGAGCGCCAGCGCGCCGATGAGTGAGCGCAACGGGTTGTGCCACGCACAGTGGCGCTGATCCAGCCCGAACCAAGCAAAAGGCCACGTGAAAACGTGGCCTTTTGCTTTGGAGGGTAGATCGGCAAGGCCGCGGTGGCTGCCGAAGCCTACGCGGTCTCTCGCCGCAAATCAGGCACCTGCCCGGGTGCCTCGCTGGGCGGCCCCAGAGATTCTGGCGGAGATACCGGCTCCGCCGCCGACCACCGTGCTGCAATCGGCAGGCCGTGGCAAGAACCCCGGCAGCCCCGCCGTGTCGCCTGCCCTCAATCCTTGGGCCGGAAACCGATCACCAGCGACGGGGGCACGCGCCCATCCACGTCGCGGGGCAGGGTTTCGGTTTTCTCCAGCGCCTTGACCACGGCGTCGTCCCAGGCCTTGTTGCCGCTGGACTTCGTGACGCGCGCGCCGACGATGGTGCCGTCGGGCGCGGCCCGTACTTCCACTTCGGTGCGAGGGTTGTCCGAGATGGCATCCGGATAGACGATGTTCGGGCGCACCTTGGCCGCCACCTTGCCGCCATAGCTGCCCGATGGGCCGGAACTGCGCTGGGCATTGCCCGTGGCCGTTTCCCCGCCCGTGGCCCCGGCAAGCCCCTGCATGCGGCGGATGTTCTCCTGCCGCAGGGCTTCAGTGCGCTTGGCATCCGCTGCTTCGGCCTTGCGCTTTTCCTCGGCCTTGCGCTTGTCGTCCGCCTGTTTCTTCTGGGCCTGTTCCTGCCGCTCTTTTTCGGCCTGCTGCTTTTCCAGCTTTTCCTGCTGCTCGCGGCGGTCCTTCTCGCGTTGCTGTTCCTTCTCGCGCTGTTCCTTGTCCTTTTGCAGGCGCTCCTTGCGCTCCTGCTCGGCCTGTTCCTTGCGCTCGCGCTCCCGCTTATCGCGTTCGGCCTGGAGCTGGCGTTCCTTCTTCTCCTGCTCGACGCGCTTTTTCTCGCGTTCGATGGCGATGTCCGCCTCGCGCGGCTGGGGCTCGGCCTTTGGAGGCGGCGGAGGTGGCGGTGCGGGAGCCGGGGGCGGTGGAGCCGGCGCAGGCACCGGCTCGGGCGGTGGAGGCGGTGCCACGGCGCGCGGCGCCGCCTGCTGCGGCAGTTCGGACCAGATCTCGGCCTCGACGGCGGGTTGGTCTGCGCTGGTCTTCCAGTTCACGCCCCAGGTCAAGGCACCGATGAGGGCTGCATGGACCAGCACGGCGAGTGCGACGGCGCGCAGGCGTCCTGGAGGACGCTCGGGGGCGAACTGATCTCGGTCGTTGGTGGCGTGCATCGCGGTCGGCGGGGGCGGCTCCAGGGGCGGTGTGCGGGTGCGGCGGTGAGAGCGGTCAGCCGCCGGATTTGACGGTGAGCCCCACGCGCTGCACGCCTGCGCGCTGCAGCGTGTCCATGGCCTTGACCACGTTGTCGTAGGTCACGCCCTTGTCGGCGGTGACCAGCACCGGCGTGCCCTCGGGCTGGGTGGCCTGCCAGGCCTTGGCGGCGGTGCCCAGTTCCTTGAGCGTGATGGGGCGCTCGAGGTCACCGGTCTTGAGCTGCAGGCTGCCGTCCTTCTGCACGATGACCTGCCCGAACGCCTTGGGCGGCTTGGCGCCCTTGCCGACGGTGGGCACGTCGATGCTGCTGGGGGTGAGCATGGGTGCGGTCACCATGAAGATGATGAGCAGCACCAGCATCACGTCGATGAAGGGGACCATGTTGATCTCGTTCATCGAACGGCGGCGGCTGCCGCCGCGCGAGGCCATGGTGGGCATGGAAGGCTCCTTGCTGCGTGCGTATCAGTGGCCCGAGGCCGACGAGGCGGGCGCGGGGTGCGCGCCGAGGTTGCGCTGCAGGATGTTGGAGAACTCTTCGATGAAGGTTTCCTGGTGGATGGCCACACGGTCGATGTCGCGTGCGAAGCGGTTGTAGGCGACCACGGCCGGAATGGCGGCAAACAGGCCGATGGCCGTGGCCACGAGCGCTTCGGCGATGCCGGGCGCCACCGTGGCAAGGGTGACCTGCTCCATGCCCGCGAAGCCCGTGAAGGCGTGCATGATCCCCCACACGGTGCCGAACAGGCCGACATAGGGGCTCACGGAAGCCACCGAACCCAGGAACGAGAGGCTCGATTCCACGACGTCCATCTCGCGCTGGAAGCTCGCGCGCATCGCGCGGCGCGCGCCGTCGAGCAGCGTGCCGGGATCGGTGATGCGGCGCTCGCGCAGCTTGTGGAATTCGCGCATGCCGCTCGCGAAGATGCGTTCCATCGGGCCGGCATTCTTGGCGTTCTGCGCGGCGCTGGCATAGAGGTCGTTGAGGCTGGTGCCCGACCAGAACTCGCGCTCGAAGTCGTCGTTGAGCGAGCGCACGTGCTTGAGCGCGAACAGCTTGCGGAAGATGGCGGCCCAGCTGGCGATGGACACGCCGATCAGCAGCGCCATGACGAGTTGCACCACCCAGCTGGCATTGAGCACCAAATGCAGGATGGACATGTCTTGCGAATTCATGATGGTGAGAGTTGTTCCAGAAGGTGGCCGGGAATGCGGGCGGGTCGCAGCGTGGAGGCATCGACCCATCCGATGCGGATGGTGCCCTCGCACAGAAGCTCGGGGGGGGATTCTGGCACGTGCTCCGTTTTCAGGAGCGCTTGCTGGCGTATTGTCATGGATGCCCGTCCGCTTTCCTCCAGCACGGCCGTAACAATCAGTTCATCGTCGAGGCGCGCGGGCCGCACGTAGCGCACGCGAGCGTCGGTTACGACAAACATGCCGCCGGTGAGTTCCCGCAGGCGCTGCTGTCCCAGGCCCAGCGAGCGCAGCCATTCGGTGCGGGCACGTTCGAAGAAGCGCAGGTAGTTGGCGTAGAACACGATGCCGCCGGCATCGGTGTCCTCCCAGTAGATGCGCACGGGCCATTCGAAGGTCATGGGGCGGATGGGCTGGAGTGCGGGGCCGCGGGCGGATCAGCCCAGCAGGCGGGAGAGCCGTGCCACGGCTTCCCGGAGCTGCGGCATCGAGTTCGCGGTGGAAAAGCGCACGAAGTTCTCGGGCGCATGGCTGCCGAAGTCGCGCCCCGGCGTGATCGCCAGGTGGGCGCGGTGCATGACCTCGTAGGCGAAGTCCCAGCTGCCGCCGACGCCCAGGCGCTGCGCGGCCGCGGTGCAGTCGGCCCAGGCATAGAAGGCGCCGTCGGGTCGCACGGGCACCTGCAGCCCGAGCGATTCCAGCGCCGGTATGAAATAGTCGCGCCGTGCCTTGAATTCGGCCCGGCGGCGTTCGTATTCGGCGATGCTCTCGGCCTCGAAGCAGGCCAGCGCCGCATGCTGCGCCACGGTGCTGGGGCAGATGAAGAGGTTCTGGGCCAGCCGCTCGACGACCGGCACCATGGCATCGGGCACGACCATCCAGCCCAGCCGCCAGCCGGTCATGTTGAAGTACTTGCTGAAGCTGTTGATGCTGATGACGTTCTCGTCGATGGCCAGGGCCGTCTGGCCGAAGGCGTCTTCGTGCGAGAGGCCCAGGTAGATCTCGTCGATGAGCGTGGCGCCGCCGCGCGACTGCACCACGGCGTGGATGCGGCGCAGCTCGTCCGGTGCGATGGAGGTGCCGGTGGGATTGGAGGGCGAGGCCAGCAGCACGCCCCGGGTGCGCGGCCCCCATTGGGCGGCGACCTTGTCGGCGCTGAGCTGGTAGCGCTCCTCGGCGGTGGCGGGCACCAGCACCGCCCGGCCTTCCGCGGCGCTCACGAAATGGCGGTTGCAGGGATAGCTCGGGTCCGGCATGAGGATCTCGTCGCCGGCTTCGATCAGCGCCAGGCAGGCGAGCTGCAGGGCGCCCGAGGCACCCGCCGTGACCACGATGCGGCGCGCCGGCACTTGGGCACCGAAGCGCTGCGCATACCAGCCGCTGATGCGCTCGCGCAGCGCGTCCAGGCCCAGGGCGTTGGTGTACTGCGTGGCGCCGTCGCGCACCGCGCGTGCGGCGGCCTCCTGCACCAGCGGCGGGGCGGTGAAGTCGGGCTCGCCGATGTTGAGGAAGATCATCGGCTCGGGGCCGTGCGCCACGTCGCGTGCCAGGGCCTGCGCCGCCTTGGCGATTTCCATCACGTAAAAGGGTTCGATGCGTTCGGCGCGCGAGGAGAACTTCATGGGAGCAGGGCTTCGCAGAGAGGCGGGTAGCACCCGGCGGCGCCCGCGGGCGCGGCCAGTGCGGCGCGGGGAGGTTCAGGCCGGTTTGCCGGCGCTGCCTGCGGGGCGGTCGGCCGCCACTTCGGTGGCGCGCAGCGTGGGGGCCAGCCCGTTGAGCACGGCGTTCACGTACTTGTGCCCGTCGGTGCCGCCGAATTCCTTGGCCAGTTCGATGCACTCGTTGATGACCACGCGCCATGGCACGTCCAGGCAGTGCTGGAACTCGTACACGCCGATCCACATGACCGCATGCTCGATCGGGGAGATCTCGTCCATCTTGCGGTCGAGCTGCGGCGCGATGAGCGCGTCCAGCGATGCGGCGTTCTCGATGCAGCCGTGCAGCAGCGCGTCGTAGTGGGCCGCGTCGGCCTTGTGGAAGCCCGAGAGATCGCGCGTGAAGACGTCGATCGCCGTGGCGTCGTTGCGGCCCACCAGGTGCTGGTAGAGCGCCTGCAGCGCGAACTCGCGCGAACGGCTGCGCGTGGACTTGGAGGCGGCCTTGCGTGCGCCGGTGGAGGTGGTGCCGGTGCGCGGCTGGCGCGGCGGGCGCTTGCTGCTGCTGCCGCCGCCGCCGTTCGCGTTGCCGCCGGGCGGCGTTGCGGAGAAATCGTCGCTCACGACAGTTCCTCCAGCAGGTTGGCCATTTCCACCGCCACGCGGGCCGCGTCGCGGCCCTTCTCGGTCTGGCGCGCGATGGCCTGCTCGAGGTTCTCGGTGGTGAGGATCGCGTTGGCGATCGGGGTCTGGGTGTCGAGCGACACGCGCGTCACGCCGGCGCCGGATTCGTTGGCCACCAGTTCGAAGTGGTAGGTCTCGCCGCGGATGATGCAGCCCAGCGCGATCAGCGCGTCGTACTCGTCCTGCTCGGCCAGGGCCTGCAGCGCGAGCGGCACTTCGAGGGCGCCGGGCACGCGCACGTGGCGGATGTGCTTTTCCTGGACGCCCAGGGCCAGCAGTTCCTCGCGGCAGGCGGCGGCCAGCGCGTCGGTGATGCTTTCGTTGAAGCGGGCCTGGACGATGCCGATGTGCAGTTTCTTGCCGTCGAGCGTGTCCGCGGTTCCTTTGTCTGCGCCAAACATGGTGCTGTGCCTTTTGTTCTTTCTTGCCCCTCAAATCTCCGGGAGGCGCCGGTCCATGGGTCGGCCCGGGCCGTTATTCCTTGGGGATGTATCCGGTGATCTCGAGGCCGTAGCCGGTCATGCTCGGCAGGCGGCGCGGCTGCCCCATGAGCTGCATGCGGGTGACACCGCACTCGCGCAGGATCTGCGCGCCCACGCCGTAGGTGCGCAGGTCCATGCGGCCGCGCTCGGGCGCGTGCGCCGCGCGGGCCGTGCCGTCGAATTGGGTCAGCAGCTGCTCGGCGCTTTCGCCGCAATTGAGCAGCACGGCCACGCCGCAGCCCTGCTGCGCGATGTAGCGCAGGCTGGCATCCAGGCCCCAGGAGTGCATGTCGCGGCCCACTTCCAGCGCGTCCAGCACCGAGAGCGGCTCGTGCACGCGCACCGGCACGCTGTCGCTCTCGGTCCAGGTGCCGCGCACCAGCGCGAGGTGCACGGACTGGCTGGGGCCGTCGCGGAAGGCATGGGCGATGAATTCGCCGGCGGCCGTCTGCAGGGGGCGCGTGCCCACCTTGTGCACGAGCGATTCGTGGCGGCTGCGGTAGTGGATCAGGTCGGCGATGGTGCCGATCTTCAGGCCGTGCTCGGCCGCGAAGAGCTGCAGGTCGGGCAGGCGGGCCATGGTGCCGTCGTCCTTCATGACCTCGCAGATGACCGAGGAGGGGCTGCAGCCGGCCATGGCGGCGAGGTCGCAGCCGGCTTCGGTGTGGCCCGCGCGCATGAGCACGCCACCGTCCACCGCCTGCAGGGGGAAGATGTGTCCGGGCTGCACCAGGTCGGCGGCCCGGGCGCCCGGCGCCACGGCGGCCTGCACGGTGCGGGCGCGGTCGGCGGCGGAGATGCCGGTGGTCACGCCCTCGGCCGCCTCGATGGAAGCCGTGAAGGCCGTGCCCATCTTGGTGCCGTTGCGGGGCACCATGGGGGGCAGGCGCAGCAGCTCGCAGCGTTCGCGCGTGAGGGTCAGGCAGATGAGGCCCCGGCCGAAGCGGGCCATGAAATTGATGGCCTCGGGGGTGACGTGGTCGGCGGCCAGGACCAGGTCGCCTTCGTTCTCGCGGTCTTCCTCGTCCACGAGGATGACGATGCGCCCGGCGCGCATCTCGGCCACGATGTCTTCGACCGGCGAGATGGGCGCTGGGGAGAGGGGGGTGTTCATGGAGGCAGGCTTTCGGGTGGTCCGCGGGCAGGTGCCGCGTGCCCGCGCCGGGCGGCGCCCTGGCGGCGGGAAGCGGACCAGGGCGGCCGCGCCGCGCGGTGTGGGAGCGCAGGACGCTCCGAAGGCGGCGATTTTAGTGCAGTCGGCTGTCGCCCGGAGCGGAAGTCCTTGCGGGCCGGGGCGTGCGGGCCAGCGCGGCCTGGACCAGCACCGCCCCCAGGAGCGCCAGGCAGGCCAGCTTGGAGAGGCTGGCGGCCGACAGCACGGTGGGCCAGAGGGGCTCGGCGGTCCGCAGCGTGGCGAGGTTTTCGGCCACGTCCGAGACCAGCAGCAGGGCCATGAACGCGTTCGCGTGGCGCGCGAGCCAGCCCAGGCGCCTGCCGCGGGGCACGGCTGCGGCGACCAGCCGGCGCAGTGCCCAGGCCAGCGGATAGGCGATCCACGCGGCATAGGCGGCGATCAACGCCCAATCCCAGGCGATGGCGCGGCGCACGGCGGTGGCCCCGCAGGTGATGCCCCACTCGGCATGCCAGTGGGCGGTGAGCTGGTGGGCCGAAGGCAGCAGGCGCACCCACGCGGGCGCCCCGTCCAGCGCGCAGGCGCCGCGGTCGGCCAGGGCGGTGCCCACGAAGAGCACCGCCACCACCACCGGCAGCACCCAGCCGAGGGTGCGCCAGGGCTGGGTGCGGGGCACGTGGTCCGCCGGCACGGCGGCCGCCACCGGCAGCGCGCTCGCGTCGATGGTGTCGTTGGGGTGGCGTTCGCGCGCGTCGAGCCCGGCCCAGACCCAGTAGGGGCAGTCGTAGGCCTGGTCGTGCATGGCGGTGAGCGGGTCGCCGGGCCGCAATTGGCTGCGGTCCAGGCGCAGGCCCTGGGCGAAGGCTTCCTCGGCCATCCAGCGCAGGGTGATCTGGGAGAGGCCGTCGCGCGCGTAGGAGCCGCCCACGTCGCTGTGCACGCCGCGGAACCACCGCTGCGCGAAGCTGCGCTGCGACCGCTCCTGCGCGGTGAACTGCGGGTCGGTGTAGCGGCGCGGGGTGTAGGGCGCACGCGACTCGTACAGCGACATCGCATGGCGCACGTGCACGAAGCGCTTGCGTGCGAAATCGGTGGAGTTGGTGATCTTGATGCCGCCCAGCGCGCCGCTGCCGATCGCCTCCACGGTGTCCCACACGCCCACGAAATGCACCAGCGGCGTGCGGCCGAGGGCGAAGTTGTCGATCACGTCCCGCGCGAATTCCTCGCGCTGCCGCGTGCCGGCGCGGTTCCTGCGGTGCAGCGGCGCGAAATACGTGCGCACCAGGCTGTCGAGCAGCGGCAGCCCCTGCGGATGGATGAGCCCGTACATGTTGACCATGCCGGCCACCGCGCGTGCCGTGAAGGCGCCGCGGGAAAAGCCCAGCAGGTAGATGCGGTCGCCTTCGCGGTAGGTCCGCACGAGGAACTCGTAGGCGCCCGCGATGTTGGGGAAAACGCCGCTGCCCAGCGCCAGCCCGGCGAGCCGTTCGGTGGTCTCGCGCAGTTCCGAGCCCGGGTTGGCCGCGGGAAACACGTTGGCCGTGCCCACGCCCGGGTCGTAGTAGACCAGTTGCTCGGGGCCCTGGCCTTCGGCGGCGGGCCCCTTGTCCAGCATGCGCAGCAGCTTGACGACGTTGGTGTCCTGCTCGTTGCCCAGGATGTTGCCCGTGCCGTCGAAGAGCAGCACCAGGTTGCGCCCCGGCGCCGCGGCCCACCGCTCCTGCGCCTGGATGCACTGCCGCAGCACGTCGTCGCGCGTGGGCACCAGGCCGCCGGCCGCCGCCTCCTGCAGGGCCGTCGCGCGCGCGCCAGGAATGCGCTGCGGCGCTGCCGCCGCGTGGATGCGTTCGATCATGGTCCTCTCCCTCGTTCTTGGTGGATGGACCATTCTGGCGAACGCGCCCGGGTGCCCGCAAGGGTGGCGCACCCGAAGCGGCATCGCACCGTTGCGCGGATGAGGCACCGCCCGCTGCCGGGGCGCGCCGGCGTCAGATGGAGGGCGCTTCCAGCTGCAGGTCGCTCGTGGGGTACGCCACGCACGGCAGGACGCAGCCTTCGGCTTTTTCCTCCGACGAGAGGCCGGGCCATTCGATGGCATAGCGCACCGTGCCGTGCGCCAGCACGCCGATGCAGGTGCGGCAGGTGCCGTTGCGGCACGAACTGGGCCAGTCGAGCCCGCCCTGTTCGATGGATTGGAGCAGTGTCTGCTCGGGCCACGCGTCGCACTGGGTGCCGTCGTCGCCGATCCGGGCAACGAAGAAGGGAATGGCGGGAGGGGGAGAGGTCATCGGCAAAGCTGCTGGGATGGAAGTTTGGATGAAAACCGGTCCATGCCGCCGGATTCATTGAATAGTTTGCTATCTATTTGGTAGCAATTTAATGGCCGGACCGGCAGGCTGTCCACTGCCTAATTGGCAGGCACCGGGAGAGAAATCCTTGTGAATCAACGACTTGCCGCTGCCATACAGCGCTTGTCCCGGGTTATCCACATGGTTGTCCAGCGCGGGGCGGGATAACCGCATCGCCGGAGCACGGCGGTTGCCCAAAAAACAGGCATCGCGTTGCTTTCCCATATGAATCAAGCACTTGCGGCGGCCGTACAGTGTCTTGCCGGAGTTATCCACATGATTGTCCAGTGCCCGCAGGGATAACCGCGGGCCGTACAGGACGCCCTGCGGCCGGGTTCAGGGCTGGACCTTGACGCCTTTCCAGAAAGCGAACCGCCCGCGGATGTTTTCGGCCTCGGGCAGCGGGTCGGCATAGGTCCAGGCGGCATCCGGGTTGAGTTCGCCGGCCACCAGCAGCGACCGGTAGGTGGCCTGGCCTTTCCAGGGGCAGGTCGTGCGGTGATTGCTGAAGGTGAAGTGCTCCTGCCTGAGCGCGGCTTCGGGGAAGTAGTGGTTGCCCTCGACGAGGACCGTGTCGTCGCTTTCGGCGACGACCACGCCGTTCCAGATGGCTTTCATGGGATGTCCGTGGAAATGTGTCGGTTGCGGTGCTGCCCGGGAGGGCGGGGCGCCGCAGCCGGGGGCGAGGGCGCCTGCGGAGCCGGCCGGGTGGGGAGCGCGGGCGGCTGGCGCGGCAGCCCTTGCGCGGATGCGGCGGTGGGGCTGAAATGCCCCGCATGAACACCTTACCCGACTTTTCCGGCGGCGCGGCTTTCGTGCAGGGCCGCTACCTGCCCATCGCCGAGGCGAGCATTCCGATCACCGACTGGGGCTTCCTGCGCTCCGACGCCACCTACGACGTGGTGACCGTGTGGGAGGGCGCGTTCTTCCGCCTCGATGCGCACCTGGAGCGCTTCTTCGCGAGCTGCGCGCGGCTGCGGCTCGATCCGGGCCTGTCGCCGGAGGGCGTCACCGCCGTTCTGGAGCAGTGCGTGCGCCTGTCGGGGCTGAGGCATTCCTACGTGGAGATGATCGCCACGCGTGGGCAGCCGCGCTGGGGATCGCGCGACCCGCGCGAGGCGGTGAACCGGTTCTATGCCTTCGCCGTGCCCTACGTCTGGATCGCCAACGCCGAGCAGCGCGAACGCGGGCTGCACCTCGTGGTGAGCGGCGTGCAGCGCATTCCCGCGGGCAGCGTGGACCCGCGCGTGAAGAACTACCACTGGAACGACCTCACCATGGGCCTGCTGGGGGCGCTGGATGCGGGCGGCGAGACCGTGGTGCTCACCGATGGCGCGGGCCATGTCGTCGAGGGGCCCGGCTTCAACGTGTTCTGCGTGGCGGAGGACGGCACGCTCGTGACGCCCGCGCACGGCATGCTGGAGGGCATCACGCGGCGCACGGTGATCGAAATGGCGCGCTCGCTCGGTCTGCCGCTCGCGGAGCGCGCCTTGCCGGCCGGCGAACTGCGCGGTGCGCGCGAAGTGTTCCTGTCGACCTCCGGCGGCGGCGTGCTGCCCGTGACGCGCATCGACGGACAGCCGGTGGCGGACGGCGCCGTGGGGCCCCTCACGCGCAGGCTCGTGGACCTGTACTGGGCCTGGCATGCCGATCCCAGGCTCTCCCGGCCCGTGGACTACGGCCCGGCGGCGCCCTGACGCAGCCGGCGTCCGCCCCGCCTCAGAGCGGTGCGGGCGCTGTCTCCACCGGTCCGCGCCCGGGCAGCTCGATATGGAAGACCGCGCCGCCTTCCACGTTGCGCGCGTGGATACGGCCTTCCAGCGCGTCCACGATCTTGCGGCAGATGGCCAGTCCCAGCCCGGTGCCCCCCGAACCGTCCTGCGTGAGGCTGGACTGCGCGAACGCGTCGAAGATGCGCTCGAGTTCGGCCGGAGGGATGCCCGGGCCCTGGTCCTGGACCTCGATGTGGATCGTGGCGAATGCATCCACGTGCGCGCGCAGGTGGATGCACGAGCCTTCCGGCGAGAACTTGATGGCGTTGGCCAGGACGTTGCGCACCACCTGCTGGAAGCGCAGCGGGTCCACCTTGGCCACCAGCGGGCGCTCGGGCAGGTCGATCCGCAGTTCCTGCCAGCGCGTGGCGATCAGCGGGCCCAGCTCCCGCGCCACCGCGCGGATGTGCCCGCGCAGGTCGGTGCGCTCGAGGTGGATGGTGCCGATGGCGCTTTCGATCTTGGCCACGTCGAGCAGGTCGTTGACGAGCGCCAGCATGCGGCGGCCCGCCGCGAGGATGTCGGTGAACATGGACGCCAGGCGCGCGTCCGCGCTGCGCCCCACGCCCAGCTCGGCAAAACCGATGATGGACTGCAGCGGCGTGCGCAGTTCGTGGCTCATGTTGGCCACGAATTCGGAGCGGGTGCGCGCGGCTTCCTCGGCGGCATCGCGGGCTTCGCGCGTGGCGCGCTCGGCCTCGCGGAATTCGCTGATGTCCATGAGGATGCTGAGCACGCCGGTGACCTCCCCGCGCTCGCCGTGCACGGCTGCCTTCAGCACGCGCGTGGCGCGCCGCGAGCCATCGCCGTAGGGCAGGTCCAGCTCCAGGGCCACGCCGCCGCCGGTTTCCGCCAGTGCGGCATCGTCCGCGGGCTGGCGCGGGTAGAGGTCCAGGCGCTGGCCGACGACGTGGCCGCGGCGGCGGCCCATCGCGTTCTCCCAGGCGCGGTTGACCAGGATCACGCGGTGGGCGCGGTCGGTGAGCATCATCGGCTGCGGGCTGGTTTCCAGCAGCAGGTTCTGGAAGGCGAACTGCGCGCGCAGGCGCTGGTGGGCGCCTTCGCGCTCGGTCACGTCCACCGCGCTGCCCGCGAAGGCGCAGATGGCGCCGTCCCCCGCCGCCCGCAGCGGCACCGCGGCCACGTCCAGCACGCGCTCGTCGCCCTGCGGTCCGCGCAGCCGCAGGCGGCGGTTGCGCAGGCTGGCGCCCGAGCGCGGGTCCAGCATCGCGGCCACGTCGTCGCGGCTGCCCGGGCCGACGAGGTCCTGCAGCCGGCATCCGATGGCCTCGTCCGGCGGCTGGCCGCTCAGCGCGGTCCAGCGTGCGTTCACATAGGTGATCACGCCGTTTTCGTCGGTGCGGAAGATCAGCTCCTGGACGCTGCGCAGCAGCAGGGCCAGGTCGCGCTCGCTGCGTGCGATGCGGTCCTGCGCGGCGTCCATGGCCTGCCGCGAGGCCTCCCGGCCGCGCAGGCTGCGCCAGGCGATCCAGGTGAGGGCCAGCGCCAGCAGCACCAGGGCCAGCTCCATCGCCAGGAACGGGTAGGACTCGCCCAGCCAGCGCATGAACGCGGCACGGTAGGGCTCCTCGACGATCACCACCAGCGGCTTGCTGCGCGACGCACGGAACGCAAGGATCCGGTCGGGCCCCAGCACGCCCTGGCCGACGTAGCTGCCATGTTCCTGCTGCGGCAGCAGGCCGCCGAAGACCGGCAAGGCCGAGATGTCGCGGCCGGGCAGTTCGCGCGGCGGGATCGACGAGGCCAGCACCTGCCCGCCGTCGGTGGCGATCACCGCGTCGTAGCTCAGCGATTCGAGCGCGAGGTACTGGAAGTTGGAGAGCGCGTCCGGGTTCACCAGGGCGACGAGTTGCAGCGGGTTGCCGGTCTCGTCGCGGAGGCCGTGCAGCATCGGAATGAACGACAGGCCCGGCGGCGAGAGCGCTGCCGGACCGTCGGTCCGCAGGCTGGTCAGGCCGCGCCCCGGCAGCAGCGGCCCGATGTGCTGCCCTCCGGATTCGAGCCAGGGGCCGAGGCGGGCGCGGTCGATCGTGATGCCCAGGGAGGCCGCGTCGGTGCTGGCAAGCACCAGGCCCGCCTGGTTCACGAGCGACACGCTGCGCATGAAGGGCAGGGCGGTGAGCACCTGCCGCATGGCGTCTTCCGTGGCCTGCCGGTCGGTCGCGCCGCGGACGGCGGCCGGGGCCTGCCCGAGCGTGGCGAGCACCACCTCGCCGGCCTCGAAGGTGCGCGTCGTCTGGTCTTCCAGCACCCGCGCCAGCAACTGGGCCTGGCCCTGGCTGGTGACCATCGCGCTGCGCATGTCGCCCACGCTCACCACGGCGGCGCTCGTGATCGCACCGGCGGCCGCCGCCAGGCCCGCCACCAGCACCAGAGTGCTGGCCGGCAGCCGCGAGAGGCGGTGCGCGAGCGCACGGAAGCCCAGGCGCAGCGGCGCCAGGCGCAACCCCCCGCCCGTCATGGGACCACCAGCGGGCCGAGGCCGTGGCGCTGCGCGGCGGCCTGCAGCCGGCCATCGCTCTTGATGCGCGCCACGAAGGCATCCACCGCCGCCAGCCAGTCGGCGTCGCCGGGGCGCACCGCATAGGCCGCGGGGATCACGAAGAACGGGGTGGGTGGCTGGATCAGCCGGGCCCAGTCGGCACTTTCCATCAGCCGGCGTGCATAGGCGTAATTGGTCATGAACACATCGACCCGGCCCGAGATCAGTTCGCGTTCGCGCGATGCCGGCGGCTGCACCGGCACCACCGTGGCGTTCTTCAGGCGATCGAGCAGCACCGCCTGCATGAGCGTGCCGCTCTGCACCGCCACCGCCACGCCGGGCCGGTCGATGTCCGACCATTGCTGCACCACCGGGTTGATCTTGGTGGTGATGGCGTACATGTCGCTGCGCAGGTAAGGCTGGCTGAACCGCACCTCCTGCATGCGCGGCTGCATCATGCCCACCGCGAACATGGCGACGTCGCAGCGCCGTACCAGCAGATCGTGCGCGACGGAGGCGAAGGTCGAATCCACGTATTCGATCCGCACGCCCAGGTCCTGCGCGAACTGCCGCGAAAGCTCGATGTCGATGCCGCTCAGTTCCCGCGTGCGCGGATGGCGGTAGGAGACGCCGTGGTAGCCGGGCCAGATGCACACCAGCATCTCGCCGCGGGATTTCACCCGGTCGAGCACCGGGCCCGCACTGGCCTGCCCCGGCACGAAGGCCGCCAGTGCGCCCGCGGCCAGCAGAGCGCCGCGCCAGGCACGCAGCCTCCGGCATCCGATGGACGTCCCACCCCGCGGCATCAGTGGCCCGGGGCGGGGGCGCATGCGCCGAGGCGCCGCACCGTCTCCGCGATCTGCGCCGTGCTGAAGGGCTTGGCGATATAGCTGCAGGCGCCGGCCAGCAAGCCGGCGGCACGGTCCTGGGTGCTGTCGCGGGCGCTGAGCATGACCACCTGCGTATGGGCCAGCGAGGGGCACGCGCGGATGCGGCGGCAGACCTCCAGGCCGTCGAGCCCGCCGGGCATCATCACGTCCATCAGCACCACATCGGGGCGCTGGGCCTGCGCCGCGGTCCAGGCGGCAGCGCCGCTGTCGGCTTCGTGCAAGGCCAGATCCTCGCCCTCCAGGGTCATGCGCAGCAGGCGCCGGATCTCCGCGTGGTCGTCGACGATGAGTACGGTCTTCATGGCGCGGAAGGCTGAATAAATTGAATGAGTCGGATCATATTTAGTAGATTTAATATCTGCAAGCATTTCGCATGCCCGACCGCAACGGTATGCGCCGACGCCGCCCTCCGCGCGCGGCACAATGCCAGCTATGCCGAATTCCGACGACGCCCTGCGCGACCACTACACCACCCTGGAAACCGCCAAATTGCTAGGGATGGCCGTGCGCTCCATCCAGCTCATGGTGGACCGTGGCGAGCTGGAGGCGTGGAAGACGCCAGGCGGCCACCGGCGCATTTCGCGGGAGTCGGTGGAGCGGTGGCTGCAGACGCGCGAAGTGGGCGTCCCGCCTTCGCAGGGGCAGGGCTCGGGGCCCGCGCCGGCCCGCAGCGCTGCCGCCCGGCCCAAGGTGTTGCTGATCGAGGATTCCGTCCATTACCAGAACCTGATCCGCCTGCTGCTCGACCAGCAGTTCCCGGACGTGGCGCTGCATGTCGCCAGCGACGGCATCGCAGGCCTGGCCATGTGCGGCAAGCTCGACCCGGACGTGCTCATCGTGGACATCCTGTTGCCGGGACTGGACGGCGCGGCGCTCATCACCAGCCTGCGCTCCCATCCGCAGTTCGCCCGGGTGCAGCTGATCGTGGTCACGTCGCTGGAAGAGTCCGAGCGGGCGCCCTATGCCTTCGCGCTGCAGGGCCTCACCGTCATCCAGAAGCCGGCCTTGGTGGCGCATCTGCCGCAGGCCCTGCGTGCCTGCCTCGCGGCCACGGACCGCGGCTGAAGCGATGGGAGCCGAACCCGGCGCCCAGCAACCTGTCGTCCTGCTGGTCGAGGACGACCCTTCCGTCGCACGTTTCGTCGCGATGGCCCTGGATACCCTGCCCGTGGCCGTGCACACCTGCCCGTGCGTCGAATCGGCGCTGGCGTGGCTGCAGGACCACCGCGCGGCCCTGGTGATCACCGATCTGATGATGCCCGGCGAGTCCGGCACCGGCCTGCTGCGCAGACTGCAGGCCACGCCTGCGCTGGCGGCCGGCGCGCGCATCGTGGTGCTGAGCGCAGGGCTCGACCAGACCGTGCGCCGTGAGCTCCTGGCCTGCGGTGCGTGGCGGGCGCTGGACAAGCCCGTGCCCGTGGCGGCGCTGGAGGCTTGTGTCCGCGAGGCGCTCGGGGGGCTGCTGCAACCCGCGGCGCCTGCGGCGCCTCTGGCCGCATCTGTCCATGGCGCCCCCGGCGAACCGGCCGTGGAATCGGCCATCGGCGAGTTCTTCGGCGGCGATGCGGCCCTCTTCCACGCCTACCGCGCAGAGTGCCGGGCGCAATTCGCCAGGGATGCGGCCGAAGGCGACCGGGCGGTGGAGGGCGCCGATATCGCCGCATTGCACCGGCTGTGCCATAGCCTGGCCAGCGTGCTGCGCACCCTGGGCCAGCCCGACGATGGCGCCGTGGCCCGGGAAATCGAACGGCTGGCCCTGGCGGGTAACGAGGCCGCGGCGCGCACGCACTGGGCGTTGCTGCGGCACCGGCTGCTGTCCTTGCGAACGCGGTAGCAAGGCCCGCCATGGCGGGCGACCTTCCGCCGGCTGCGGGGTCTTTGGCGTTTCCATGTAAGGGAATGTTCCCAAAAACAACACCGATAGTTACAGCACTTTTCTCGAATTGATAAAAGTAATTGTCCTTTCAGGATGCAATTTGTATCATTTGTGCATCCCGGCTCGGCCCCGTGCCGGCAAGAACAGGTTTCCCATATTTTTCAAAGCGAGAGGTGAGCATGAATTTTTTCTCCCGTATGGGCATAGCGCGAAGGCTCTATGCGGTGTCGATCGCGCTCATCCTTGCGCTGTCGGCGGCGGCGTTGCTGGCCTGGACGCAATTGAGCAATGTGGGCCATCTGGCCGAGCAGACGGGCTCCACCCGGGTGCCCCAACTCACCCGCATCGCCAGCACCGAACTGAGCATCACCCAGATTTCCCTGCAGATCCGCCATGCCATCCTGGTGCGCTCGCCGGAGGCGCTCAAGGAAACGCTGGCCGATATCGACAGCAAATACAAACGCATCGGCGACAACGACACGGCATTCCTGGCGGAACTGCGCGATCCGAAGGCCCGCGACGAGTTCGCCGTGTGGCAGAAGCTGGAGAGCGAGTTCAAGCCCATCGCTGACCGCAACGTGCGCCTTATCGTCGAAGGCCGCAAGGACGAGGCCTTCGACGTGCTAGTGGGCGAGACGATCCCCATGCGCAACCGCCTGCTGGCCTGGCTGGCCGCCGAGCGCGAGCGGCAGACGGGCCTGCTGCGCAGCGAGCTTTCCGGGATCGAAAAGGAAGCCGTGAAGACCCGCACGCAGCTGCTGATGCTCGTGGCGGTGATCGCGCTCGGGCTGCTGGCCTTCTCCTGGTACATCGCTAACGTGCTGCGCCACCGCGTGGATGCCTCCCGTGCCGTGGCGGAGCGTGTGCGCGACGGTGACCTGACCGTGCAGGTCGTGGACGATGCACGCGACGAATTCAGCCCGCTGCTGGCAACGCTGCAGGACATGCAGCAGTCGCTTGCGACGGTGGTCTCCACGGTGCGCCAGGGCTCCGACAGCGTGGCCACGGCTTCGGCGGAGATCGCACAGGGCAACAATGACCTTTCCTCGCGCACCGAGCACCAGGCCAGCGCGCTGGCGGAAACGGCGGCGTCGATGGACCAGCTTGGCGCCACCGTGCGCCAGAACGCCGACAACGCACAGCAGGCCAGCCAGTTGGCCCAGGGCGCCTCCAGCGTCGCCACGCAGGGCGGCGAGGTGGTGGCGGAGGTGGTGCGCACGATGCGCGGCATCGACGACAGCAGCAAGAAGATCGCCGAAATCATCGGCGTGATCGACGGTATCGCGTTCCAGACCAACATCCTGGCGCTCAATGCGGCCGTGGAGGCCGCGCGCGCCGGCGAGCAGGGCCGCGGCTTCGCGGTGGTGGCCGGCGAAGTGCGCAACCTCGCGCAGCGCAGCGCCGAGGCCGCCAAGGAGATCAAGGGCCTCATCACGGCCAGCGTGGAGCGCGTGAAGCAGGGCTCCGACCTCGTGGACAAGGCCGGAACGACGATGACCGAGGTCGTGGAATCCATCCGCCGTGTGACGGACATCGTGGCCGAGATCAGCGTTGCCAGCCGTGAGCAGAGCGCCGGAGTCGGCCAGGTGGGCGACGCCATCACCCAGATGGACCAGGTCACGCAGCAGAACGCCGCGCTGGTCGAGGAAAGCGCCGCTGCAGCGAACGCCCTTCGCTCGCAGGCCGATCAGCTGGTCGCGGCCGTGGCGGTCTTCCGGGTGTCCGGCTCGCAGGTGGCAGGGCAGAGCGCTGCCCCGCGTCCGGCGCCGGCCCAGGCGCGGCGGGTGCCCGCCGCCATGGCGGGTGCCATTCCACGGCTGAGCGTCTGAAGCGTCGCTTTCCGTTCTGCGCCGTCCGGGTGGCCCGTAGCGGTTACTGAGAGCCCGGCGCCCCTGCAGCGCTGGCCGGTGGCAGGCTGTCGCGCAGTATCCGGCGGATCTCGAGGATGGCTGCCGGTTGCTCCTGCACGCTGTGTCCCGAAGGCACGACCCGCTCCGACACGGCGCCTCCCAGGTGCGCACTGGCATAGGGAACGATGCCGTCGCTCGATGCGGCCAGCGCGCCCTCCGCAGCCTCCCGCCCCATGATCGAGTGGTAGGGCACGCGGGGCGCGATCGGCAGTTCTGAGGCCGCCTGGACGAAGGGGTCGGTGTCGCTGAGGTTGTCGATGCTGTTGGGCAGACGCACCACACCTTCTCCTTCGGGGGCCGCGGTGCGGGCCAGCCGCCGCGTGACATCCGAGAAGCGCTCCAGCACGGCCAGCGGCAATGTCACCAGGTTGGAGAACCAGCGGGACAGCCTCTGGTTGGCGAAGGGCGTGCCGCGGTGCGGTGCCGCGATAAAGATTGCCCGCCCGACCTGGGGCAGTGGATGGAACCGCAGGAACGGGTCCAGCTCCGGGCGCAAGGCGTCCTGGTCTTCGGCGGACATCGGGTGCTGGGCGAGCAGCATCTTCCAGAGCGTGTCGCCCGATTCCGATACCAGCAGGCGCGCGAGCACACCACCCATGCTGTGGCCCACCAGCACCATGTCGCGCGAGGCCGGCGCGGTGCCCGCCGGATCGAAATGGGCGATGGTGCGCTCCAGCGCCTCCTGGATCGCCTGCCGGTTGGCCCACAGCGGCATGTTGGTGGGGTAGTACACCTGCCACACCTGGTAGTTCTGCCGCAGGCGCTCGTCGCCCAGCACCTCGTTGGCCACGTTGATCCAGGCCTCGGGGCTGCTGGCCAGCCCGTGCAGCATGACGATGGTGCGCCGCGCAGGATCGTAGGGCTGCATCAGATGGATGCGCGGCGCCGCCAGCCCGTCTTCCTGCCCGAGCAGCGTGCGCAGCGCCTGCAGCGCGAACCCCGACCGCGCGAGCCAGAGTCCATAGCCCGCCGTGAAGTTGCCGGCCAGTGGCACGTGGCGCCCGGCCAGATCGACGCGTGCAGTGTGGTGGGGGTCATAGAGCGATACCTGCACGTCGCGCGTGCGCAGCACCTCGCCCAGTGTTTTCCCGCTGAAGCGCAGCAGGGCCGTGACCGACGGATAGGGCATTTCACGGAAGGGCAGCGCGTCCTCGGAAGCGGCCTCGATGGCGGTGCGCCGGCGGCCGGTATCCGGGTCGGGGCCGTCGGGCGCCTGCATCACCGTGACCAGCTCGGCGCCGAAACCATCGCGCCGGTAGGTATTGCGCAGGCCTGAGAAACGCAGCGTGGACGCGGCGATCAGCGCATGGGGCAGGGGGGCATCGCTCGGCAGGCGCAGGTCGGATGCATCGCTCTGCACGCGCCAGCCGCCCCACTGCAGCAGGGTATCCGGTGCCGGACCGTGCCCGTCGGCGTCCACTGCCCTCTGATAGCGCCGGAACATGCCGGCCAGCGCCTGCTGCGTGGCGAAGTTGTAGTAATCGCGCACCTGGGTCTGGCGGTCTTCGAAGGCCCGCTCGTCCGGCCCGCGCGGGGTGAAGAACAGATAGGCCCAGGCATGGCGTGCGGCTTCCAGCCAGGCGCCGAGCTGCTCGTCCTCGCTGGCAGGCGCATCGGCGCGGCGCTCGCCTTCCGTCTGCAGCGCAGCGAGCAGCCACAGCTCGGAGAGCGTGGACAGGCGCTGTTCCTCGTCGATGCCCGTGGACGCCATCAGGGCTGCGCGGCAGGCGGCCTCGTCCTGTTCGCAGTCGTCGCCATCGGTTCCGATGACGCGCAGCACCTCTTCGGACGCGGGGCTCAGCCGCCCGGTGGTCAGCGCGTCCCCCCGGCGTGCTGCGAGGTAGTCGCGCGGAGAGACGGAAGACACCGTGACTCCGGCACAGCCGCCCAGCACGAGCGCGATGCAGAGCAGGCCGGTGCACCGCAGTGTCCGCACCAAGGCGGTGCGTGGTCGAAGGGGCAGGGGCAGGTCGAAGGTCGGCACGTGCGGCAGCGAAAATGTGGGGCGCGAAAGGCCGGGCAGACAGAACTCGGCCGTTCCGGCGCGCAGCATGCTACACAGCCGGCACATACACCCCCGTCTGCCCGGGGGTTTCCACACCGCCGCGTCGGCACGGCGCAGTGCAGGGCGCCGCTGCAGTAACCTCGGCAGGCTATGAGGAGTTTTGCCGAACACCGCCTGCGGGCGATCTCGCGGGTGGCCCTGAGCCACTATGTGGCCAATGGCCTGTCCGTGGCGCTGGGGCTTCTGCTGGTTTCTGCCGCCGTCCATGCGTGGCTGGGGGCCGCGGCGGCAGCGGCGGCGTCGGTGGGCGTGATCGTCTGCGCGCCGCCGGACCTGCCCGGCCCGCGGCGCGGCAAGCTGTGGCAGATGGTGCCCGCCCCGCTGCTGGGCATTCCGCTTTTCTTCGCCGTGCAGTGGCTGTACCCGGACCCGGTGCGGCTCGGACTGCTGCTGGTGCCCGGAACGTTTGTCGCCTTCCTCATCATGGCGTGGGGCAAACGGGGCATTCCCGTGGCCGTTGCGGTGATGTTCTCCATGGTGTTTTCGATGGCGGCGGCACCGCGCGTGCCGCCGGGCGGAGACCCGTTGCCGGCCGCGCTGGCGATCACCGCGCATTTCGCGCTCGGTGCCTGGCTCTACGTGGCCTATGCGCTCGTGGCGAACCACCTGTTGAATGCCCGCTACCGCGTGCAATCGGTGGCGGACGCACTGCTCTCGCTCGCAGCCCTCATGCGGGTGCAGGCGCGGCAATTCGACGCGGCTCCGCTGCAGGAGGCCGATACCGGTACGACTGCACCCGCGTCGCTGGCAGCGGCCGGCGGCACGGACGCGCAGCCGCTGACAGGCCTGTTGCTGCTCCGGCAGGCGGCCCTGGCCGAGCAGCTGCAGTCGGCCCGCAACATCGCGCTGGAAGCCCCCACCACGCCGGCCCGCCAACGCCTGGCGGGCATGCTGCTGCTGGTGCTGGAAATGCGCGACCACCTGCTGGCCTGCGAACTGGACGTGGATGCGCTCAAGGCCCATCCAGGGCATGTGCCGGTGCTGCATGCGCTGCGCGGTGTTCTGCAGCAGGTCGCGCAGGCCATGGGGCAACTCTCCGATGCCTTGCTGGTCGGCAGGCGGCCGCCTGCGTTCACCGACCTGCGGCCGGCCCTGTCCCAGGTGCGCTGGAGCGATCCGCTGCCGCCCGATACTTTCGCCGGCGGACCTTCGCCCCAGGCCATGGCGCGGAGCCTGGCGGACCGCATCGGCCATATCAATGACGAAGCGCTGCGCATGGTCGCCCTGGCCCGCAACGAGGCCACTCCGGACCTGGCCGCGGTGCGTGCCGGCTGGCAGATGTTCGTGAGCCCCACGGCCTGGTCGCTGGCGCCGCTCACCACCGTATGGCGCTGGGATGCGCCGCCGCTGCGACATGCGGTGCGCGCCGCATTGGCCATGGCGGCCGGCTTTGTCGTGGCGCAGGCACTGCCCTGGGGCACGCATGCGTACTGGATCCTGCTGACCATCGTCGTCGTGTTGCGCGGCAGCCTGGCGCAGACACTGGAGCGGCGCAACAGCCGGGTGGGAGGCACGCTGCTCGGATGCGCGCTGGCTGCCGCGCTGCTCGCGGCCCATCTCTCCGCCTGGCAACTGGTGCTGTGCCTCACCGTGGCGCAGGCCGTGGCGCACGGTTTCGCGGTGCGCCGTTACCTGATCACGGCTGTCGCCGCGACCGTGCTGGGCCTGGTGCAGTCGCACATGCTGCACGGCGGTGCCAGTCCGGGCGTCGATCTGCTGGAGCGGCTGGCGGACACGCTGATCGGCACGGGCATCGCCTGGGCGTTCTCGTATGTGCTGCCGTCGTGGGAGCGGTCGCAGATCCCGGCGCTGATCGACCGCGCACTGGCAGCGCAGGCCCGCCATGCACGCGAGGCGCTCGCTCTGGGGCAACTCCAGGCGGTGGACAACGCGCCCGAGCTGGCCTGGCGGCTGGCGCGCCGGGAGGCCTATGACAGCCTCTCGGCGCTCGTGCAGGCCACGCAGCGGTCACTGGCCGAGCCGCGCGCGGTCCAGCCGCCCCTCGCCGCGCTGGAGCGCCTGCAGGCGCGCTGCTACCAATTGCTGGCGCAGCTGACGGCGATCAAGACCCTGCTGCTCCTGCGGCGCGGCCGGCTCGATGCAGCGCGGCTGCAGGTGCCATTGGCACACACCGCAGACACCCTGACGCACCTTTTGGAAGGACCGGCGGATGCCGTTCGCCCGGCGGATCCACCTGCCGACCCCGCACAGCCCGACGACGCGCAGCGCTGGCCCGATCCGCACGATGGTGACTTGGGGCCATGGATGGTGCGACGCCTCGGACTGGCCATCCAGCACGCCGCCGAAGTGCGTGCCGCCGCGCGCGAAGCCGCCGGGCTGGCAGACCGCTAGCGCACCACCGTTCGCTCCGGGCTTGCAGGAGCGATCTCGGCACCGGAGGGCATTCCCGCCGGGGGCTGCGCTGCGCCGAGGTACTGGGGCGAGCCGGGCGCCGTTCTGAACGAGTCGATGCTTTCGAGGGAGGACGTTGCCGAGCCGTAGAGGCTGCCGTCTTCTTCGGCCTCTTCGCCGGCTTCTTCTTCAGCGATGGTGGGGAGCGGCCCCCCGGCCGACCGGAGGGCGGTATCGGCATCCTGGCGCCAGGTGCGCGCGGGCTGGATGTCCTGGCCGGGCTCGCGGCGGGGCACGGGCTCGTAGAGGATCCATTGCGCCACCGTGCGCATGGCCTCCGCGTTGCGGTTGTTCTGGTGCTTGATGAAGAAGTCGATACCGCGCTCCGCCTGCAGCTTGCCTTTTTCTCTCAGCAGCAGCAGGGTGGGCTCCCAGACCGATTCCTCCTGTAGCAGCGCATCGAAGGCGGCGTCCTCGGCTTTCGCTGCCTCGGTGTTGCCCGCCGAGTGGGCCAGCGCCGACAGCGCGCGGTGGACGTCCAGCAGCGGCGCCGCCGGCGCGCGCATGGCCTTGTCGGCGAACATGGCGGCAAAGCCATTGCCGCGCGCGAAAGCCTGGGTCTGTTCCATGAAGTGCGAAAGCTGGATGTCCGCCAGCAGGTGCCGCAGCGCCGGGTCCACGTCCGTCCCCAGCTTGCCTGTGCCGTACTGGGCCCAGCCGTCCCATTCGCTGTGCACGTGGCGCTTGAACTCCGAGAACTTCGAATAGTCCGTGGCGCGGTCGCTGCGCACCGGGTCGATCTCGTCGCCAAACAGGAACAGCGTGCAGAAGTTGGTGGTGGCGTCGGCGCTCAGTTCGCGGGCGTATCCCAGGTCGAGCCCCGCCATGCTTGCGCTGGCGCGCTGGGAGGTTTTCGTTCCGTGGTCGGTCTCCGTGTTTTTCAGTGCTTCGGCGAACTGCACGCTCGCGGTGGCGCGAGCTGACACTTCCACGCGGGCCGTGGCGGTGGCGTCGCGGTAGATGGTGGTCATGTAGCCCGCCACGGTGGTGGCGGTCTGGCCGTTGTCCTGGCGCATCTTCAGCCCCACGCCGGCGGCCACGCCGGCGCGGCGGCCCCGGTCGGCCACTTCGCCGACGCGCAGGCCCGCGCTTGCGGAGACGTTGGTCTCGGTGCCGGTGCTGGACCGCTGGGCATCGTCGATCAGGCCCGCGCTCAATTCCGGATGGTGTGCTAGCAACTCGCGCATCCAGTCACGCCGCGCCGGTGCGCCGTCGGGGCCGGGCGTGGCCATCTGCAGCAGGTGCTCGTAGGCATCGATGAATTCGACGTTCAGCTCAGGTTCACGGCCTTTGCCCAGGCGTGGCAGCCGCAACTGGATGCCGTTTTCCACGCCGCGCTCGCCGCGCCAGCGCCAGTCGGCGGCCGCGGTCAGGCCCAGCGACACCTTGTCTCCGCCCAGATCGATCCCATACCCGGTGCTGGCACCTGCGCCGAGCTGGGCCTGTCGGGTCGTCTGCTCGCCGACCTGCAGGTACATCCCGGTGCGGCCCATGTAGAACTCCATGACCGAGTCCACATTGCGCTGTGCGGCCGCGGTGAGCCGCACGCCCAGGCCCAGGGCCGATGCGGCCACCGCCACGGCGGCAGAGAGCGGCCCCGCGTTCACACCGAAGGTCTGCTGGCCGATGAGGCGCAGCCGGTCGCGCCATTCGAGCTGACCGATCATGTCGCGCGTCAGGTCCAGCAGCGCCTGGCCGTTCGTCACCTGCTGCGGATCGCCATCCCGCAGCAGGCGGCCGGCCTCCTGCACGGCGTCCTTGAACTGCGTGGTGCGGCGTTGGGCATAGGCGTCCCAGGACACCGGTGTACCGCCCGGCGTGGCGGCCGGGGCCGGCTCGGAGGCCTCGGAGTCCTCTTCAGGCAGGGCAGGCATCCGTTCTGCAAGCAGGGCCATCGCCTCGGGCACCGTGTGCGGCCGACTGCGCAGGCGCTTCCAGGCTGCCTGCAGCGCTGGATGTTCTTCGCTTTCCGTGGGCGTGATTCCATGGCCGCGCGCCACGCCCAGGGCATGTTCGCGCAGCGCTTCGGCGCGCTCGCGGATGCGTGCGATGGCCGGCTCGTCCAGCACCATGGCTGTGCGGTCCGTGCCTTCGGGTGCCCACCGGATGGTCTCCGCAATGGCCTGCCAGGCACGTTCTGCGCCCGACGGAATGTGGCCGGGCGGCCGGCCTGCGCGCAGGCCGCCAAGCATCTCGCCCAGGTGCTCTGCCGCCTTTTCCAGCGCGTCATCTGCGCGGCGCTGCGGAGTGGGCAGCGCGGTGGCCGCCCCGACCTCCAGGGCCTCGGGCAGCGAGCGCAGTGCGTTGGGCTGCCCGCCCATGAGCTTCGGAGCCGTGCCATGGGTACCCACGTCGTGCAGGGCGTCAGCGATCTTCTGCAGGTGGCCGTTGGCACGGTCATACGCGGTGCCCGGTGCGTTGCTCTCATAGCCGTTGCGCAGCGCATGGTAGGCCGCCCGTTCATCGACCGTGCAGGCCGCCAGGGCCTTGGCGGGCTCGGCCGAATGTGCCGCCATGCGCGCCGCGGACTGCGCATGCCCGAGCCAGGTGCGCAGCGCGGCATCCTCCGGCGATGCCGCGCGCAGCAGGCAGTCGGCGCGCAAGGCGAGCCGCGCGGCAGCCAGACGTTCCGGGGCGGCAGCCAGGTGCTCCGAGGGTTGCAGCAGATGGACCAGCACCTGCATGCCGCGCGGGATGTACGCCAGTTGGTCCACTGCGCGCTGTGCGGCGGCGGGCAGGTCGGCCTCGGGCGCCGAGGGGCCGGGCCGACCGGGCGCCGGAACGAGGTCGTTCCAGTCCCGGTGGCGCAGCGCCTCCAGGGCCTGCAGGGCTTCGCCGGCATCGCCGTCAGCGGCGACGGCGAGGGTCTGGAGCCCCACGGCCAATGCCCCGGCGGCGCCGATGGACTGGTCGCCGAAGAGGGCCGGGTCCACGGAATCCACGAAGGCTCTCAGTGCCACACGCAGCGCCGGCATGTCGGCGGTGTCGCTCTCCCGCAGCCCTGGCAACGCAGCGATCTGTGCGTCCACCATTTCGCTGCGGCGTTCGGCCAGCTCTGCGGCAGCGGCCTCGCTGGCCGTGCGGGCCGCATCGCACGCGGCCTCCAGGCCCTCGCGCCGCCGCGCGAGGCCGCCCTGCAGCGAGCGCAGTTCGTGGGTGTCGCTTTCTGCCTTGAGGAGATCGCGGGCCAGCGCGGAGGCGGTGCGTTCCAGTTGTGCCAGTGAACGATCGATGCTCTTGCGGCGCTGCTGGAGCGACTTCTGCAGGCCGAGCTGTTCGGCCAGCCGGGTCTGCAGGACCTCTCTCTGGTCCTTCAGTTCTTTTCTCTGGTCTCTCTGCATGACATCGCGCAGCGCATTGCGCTGCGGCTCGGTGCCCTGGCGGCTTCGGGTGCGGCCGATGCGAAGGTCGAGGTCCGCGATCTCCTGTTGCAACCCTTCGATCTTCTCGGCCACGGGCGACAGCAATGCGTCGATCTCGGGCTGCAGGCGCCTGCGCAACTGGGCCATGGCGTTGGTGTGCTCGCCCCGTTTGCCGGCCTGGCAGGCTTCTTCGTCCCCTTGCTCGATGTGCAGTTGCACCAGCCGCTCCAGGGCCTTGGCCTTGCTCACCGCCACCTCGGCCTGGTGCAGGCGTTCGGCCGCCACGAAGGCGCGTGCCTGGGCGGAACCCACGCTGCGCCAGGTGCCCTTGTCGCGGGGATCGTCCTGCCCGATGGGGCGTGCCGTGGCGGAGTCGCTGCCCTGGTAGCGCGTGAGTTCGGTTTGGGACACGGGTTTGCCGGCCCGCATGCCGAGCACCGTTCCGGCCTTGCCGAGAAATCGCCGCAATGCCTTGGCGGATGTGCGGGGCCTTTCCGCGGCGGACGGCTCGGGCGGCGTGTCGGCCGCAGGCGCTTCGGGCGCGGGTTCGGCCAGGTAGCTGCGCACGCGCGCCGCCACGCCGAACTCCGGCGCGAGCGCCTCGCGCTGGGCGCCCGCGGCGTCGATCTGGTGCAGCTTGTGGTGGGCCTGCTTGTGGGGAGAGGGCGTGCCCGCGTGGGCGATGTTCTGGGAGTTTCCGGGAATGAGCCGGGAGAAGGTGCTGGGGCGCAGTGCGAATTTCGACATGGTGTCCGTTGGGTCATCGGTGTCGTGCGCGCTCCCGGCCGGAATGTCCGGGACGAAGGTGGCTGGACGGCGGCTGCTCTGCAAAGCGCACCGTTGGCTGGCCACGACACTTCCATGATGGGCATGGCGGTGGCGGGGTGGGGTCGGGGTGCGAATCGCCGTGCGGCCACCCGAAGCAGGGGCTTGGACGGCGGGGCGAGCGCGAGTGTGGCCGGCGTGCTAAGTTCCGGGCCGACACAGATAAACCGGTAATAAGAAAAGACGCACCATGACGAGCCATCTGCAGCAGAAAATCCGCACGCTGTCCGCGAGCCGGCTGACGGGCATGCGCCGCGGCATCGAGAAAGAGGGCTTGCGTGTGCTGCCCACGGGGGGATTGGCGCTCACGCCGCATCCGCTGGCGCTCGGCTCCGCGCTCACGCACCCGCACATCACCACCGATTACAGCGAATCGCAGATCGAACTCATCACGGGCGCGCGGCTGTCCGTGCAGGAATGCCTCGAGGAATTGACCGAAGTCCACCAGTTCGTGCTGCGTACGCTCTCTGCGCAAGGTGGAGAGATGCTGTGGGTGTCGAGCATGCCCTGCGGCCTGCCGACCGACGAGACGATCCCGATCGCGCGCTTCGGTGCCTCCAACGTGGGCCGGGCCAAGAGCGTCTACCGCATGGGGCTGGGGCACCGCTACGGTCGCCGCATGCAGACCATTTCCGGCATCCACTACAACTGGTCGATGCCCGGGGTGACGAGCGATGAGTACTTTGCGCTCATCCGCAACTTCCGCCGGCAGGCGTTCCTGCTGCTCTACCTCTTCGGCGCTTCCCCTGCGCTGTGCGATTGTTTCGTGCAGGGACGCGAGCACGGACTCCAGCGCCTGGGCGCCGACGCGCTGTACCTGCCGCACGCCACGTCGCTGCGCATGGGCCGCCTGGGCTACCAGAGCGATGCGCAGGCCACGCTGGCCGTGAGCTACAACGGCCTGGAAGGCTACGCCGATTCGTTGCACGAGGCCCTCACGCGGCCCTATCCGGCCTACGAGGCGCTGGGCGTGCGCAATCCCGGGGGCGATTACAACCAGCTCGGCACCAGCCTGCTGCAGATCGAGAACGAGTTCTACGGCACCATCCGCCCCAAGCGCACGGTGCGTCCCGGCGAACGCCCCCTGCATGCGCTGCGCGACCGCGGCGTGGAGTACGTGGAGGTGCGGCTGATGGACCTGGACCCATTTGCGCCCGTGGGCATCGAGGCGCCCACCATGCGGCTGCTGGATGTATTCCTGCTGCATTGCCTGCTGAGCGAAAGCCCGCCGGATACGCCGGCCGAGATCGCCGCATTGAAGCGCAACCAGCACCTCACGGCCGAGCGCGGACGCGAGCCCGGCCTGTGCCTGGAGCGTGGCGGCCAGCAGGTGCCGCTGGTCGAATGGGGCGCGCAAATCCTTTCCGAATGCGCACCCATTGCCGCTGCGCTCGACGCGGCAGAAGGCACGCAGGCCCATGCCGCGGTGCTGCATGCGGCCCAGGCCCTGCTGCGGCAGCCGGACGCCACGCCCTCCGCGCGCGTGCTCGCCCGCATGGCCGAGGCCCACGGCCAGAGCTTCACCCACTTCGCGCTGACGCAGTCCGCCGCTGCCCGCGATGCCCTGGTCGGGTTGCCCTGGTCCGGTGCCCAGCAGGCCCGCTACGAACGCATGGCGGCAGAGTCTCTGGCCGAGCAGAAGGCCATCGAAGCGGCGGACACGCTGGACTTCGAAACCTGGCGCGAGCGCTACATGGCCATCGATGCCGTGCCCACGCCGGGCGACGCCCCGGTGACGCAGACGGTCTGAGACCCTAGGCCGGCGGGCGGCCCGGCAACGCCCTTTCTGCGCGTGGCCCTAGAGGCCTTTCAGCAGCCTGGCATAGCTCTTGAGGGTGGCCGATTCCGTGAAGTCGTCGGCCACGTGCGCCTGGTATTTCGCGTTGAGCGCATTGCCGCTGGCCAGGTCGCCGAACTTGACCTGATCGAAGACGTCTTTCTTCATCGCGCGAAGCATTTCGTCCGACATGCCCTGCTCGCGCAGCGTCCGCAACGCATCCGCCTGCGCCATGCCGGCCAGCTTGGTGGGAGCGGCCGCGGGCGGCTTCGCGGGGGTCAGCAGGAAGTCCAGGACCTGGGATGTCTTGCGCTTTGATTTCGCGGTCGTTGAAGCTGCTGCGCAGCCGTTGCCAGTTCTGCGGTAGAGGGGCCTGGACGGCGTTGCCGGGGCGGTCGCCCAGGAAGTCGATGACGCGCTGCAGCTGCGCATCGTTCATGCGGTCGAGGTCGGTCAGCTGGAATTCCTTCAGCAGCTTGCCTGCGGGTGTGGTGGGCGGCTCGGGCGGTGCGGCAGCGCGTCGGAAGGCGCCGGGCAGCGGGCCGTTCGCGGTCCGCTGCGGAGTGCTACTGGCCGTACCGGCAAAGGGGCTGCCGGGAGCGGGGCCGCGCCGGTCGGTGGCCCGGGCGCTGGCATTCGCCTGGGGCCCGGTGGCCGTGCGCCGCGGTGGTGCGCGTCCCTCTTCCGGGGCTGCCCGGGCGCCATGCCTGGGCATGGGAGGCGGCGCCGCCTTGGAACGCAGGCCGAAAGCATTCCGGATGTGCGAGAACGGGAGCTTGGGGAGGTGGAACGACATGGGGCAGGCGGTGGGCAATGACCTGCACCCATGGTGCGCGCCGCATGCATGGCCGCTGACGGGCACCCGAACCTATGGCCTCCTGGCCGAAGTGGGCGGTCGGATCAGCGGCCTGCTGCCTGGGCCGCGCCGCGGATTCCGGCGAGGGTTCCCGTGGGCGTGATGGCCTCCGGATCCAGCAGGCAATGCAGCACGCAGGGCAGGCCGCTCGCGCGGGCGCGCGCCAGGGCGGGGGCGAAGTCTTCCGTGCGTTCCACGCGCTCCCCATGCCCGCCGAAAGCCTGGGCGTAGGCCTTGAAATCCGGGTTCTTCAACTGCGTTGCACTCACGCGGCCGGGATATTCGCGCTCCTGGTGCATGCGGATGGTGCCGTACATGGCGTTGTCCAGCAGCACGACGATGAGCGGCAGGCCATATTGCACGGCGGTGGCGAACTCCTGCCCGTGCATCAGGAAGTCGCCGTCGCCCGAGAAAACCACCACCTCGCGCTGTGGCCACAGCCGCTTGGCGCCCACGCCCGCCGGCAGGCCATAGCCCATCGATCCGCTGGTGGGCGCGAGCTGGCCCGCATAGGCGGTGAACGGCCAGAAGCGGTGCACCCAGGTGGCGAAGTTGCCCGCGCCGTTGCAGAAGATGGCATCGGCGGGCAGCACTGCGCGCAGATGCTGCATCACCTCGCCCATCTGCAGCGGTCCGGGAATGCGGATGGGCGCCGGATCGCTCCACGCGAGGTACTCGGCGTGGGCCTCGGCGGCCTGTCCGGTCTGGCGTACCGGGGCGGCGGGCCGCACGCCGGCCAGCGCGGCGGCGAAGGCTTGCGGCGTGGCATGGATCGCCTGCGTGGGGCGGTAGAGGCGGCCCAGCTCGTCCGCGTCGGCATGCACATGCACGAGCGGTTGCGCGGGCACGGGGATGTCCAGCAGCCCATAGCCCTGCGAGGGAATCTCCGACAGCCGGCCCCCCACCAGCACGACCAGGTCGCTCGCGCGGATGCGCGCCACGATCTTCGGATTCACGCCCAGCCCCAGGTCGCCGCCATAGCTGCCGTGGCTGGCCGGAAACAGCATCTGCCGGCGGAAGGAGCAATAGACCGGCAGCGACCACGCCTCGGCGAAGGCAGCGAAGTCGCGCACCGCGGCTTCGGACCAGCGGCTGCCGCCCAGGATGGCTACCGGCCGCTCGGCGGCTGCGAGCCGCCCCGCCAGCTCCGTCAGCGCGTCGGCGCCGGGGTGCGTCTCGGCCACGGAGTAGGGCAGGGCATCGGCCACCTGCACCGCATCGGTCAGCATGTCTTCGGGCAGTGCCACGACCACGGGCCCCGGCCGGCCGGAGGTGGCCGCATGGAAGGCGCGGGAGACCAGTTCGGGCAGGCGCTTCGCGTCGTCCACCTGCACCACCCATTTGCACAGCGTGCCGAAGACGGCCGGGTAGTCCAGCTCCTGGAAGGCCTCGCGGCCGAGCGCGCCGCGTGCCACCTGCCCTACGAACACGATGAGCGGCGTCGAATCCTGGTGTGCGATGTGGATGCCCGCCGCGGCGTTGGTGGCGCCCGGCCCGCGCGTGACGAAGCAGATGCCGGGCTGGCCGGTGAGCTTGCCCTGTGCCTCGGCCATCATCGCCGCGCCGCCCTCCTGGCGGCAGACGGTGACGGCGATGTCGGCATCGTGCAGCGCGTCCAGCACGGCCAGATAGCTTTCGCCGGGCACGCAGAAGAGCTGGCGCACGCCGTGCAGGATGAGCTGGTCGACCAGCACCTGGCCGCCGGTGCGGAGCGCAGGGGCAGGCCGCGCCGTAGCGGGGCTGGCAGGGAGGGAGGCGGAGGGTGAGGAGGGCATGTCGGTCATGGAGCAGGCAGGTGCGGTGCCGCGGCAGCGGCAGCAAGGCAGCGATGGACGTGGTGGTGCACCTGCCACTATCGCCCAGTGCGCTGCCGCTGCATAGGGTGCCGTGTTCCGATGCGCGACAGTTGCGGCGCTGGAGCGGCGCGGGTCGCCCGTATCATCGTGCGATGCTGACCGCCGCCCAGATCCTCTCCTTTCTCCTGGCCGCCCTCCTGATCACCGCGACGCCGGGGCCGGACAACCTCATGGTGCTGGGAATGGGCATGTCGCGCGGGCGGGCCCGGGGCATCGCTTTCGGGCTCGGCTGCGCGCTGGGGTGCCTGAGCCACACGGTGCTGGCGGTGGTGGGGGTGAGCGCGATGATCGCGGCCTCACCGATGGCCTTCACGGCGCTCAAGTGGGTGGGCGGCGCCTACCTCGTTTGGCTCGGCATCCAGGCACTGCGCCACGCGGGCAGCGGGCGCCTGGAGGCGCAGGGCCTGCCGGGCCAGCTGCTGCGCACGCTGTTCGCCAAGGGCATGGTGGCGAATGCCGTCAATCCCAAGGTGGTGCTGTTCTTTCTCTCGTTCCTGCCGCAATTCGTGGTGCCTTCGCAGGGCGCCGTGGGGCTGCAGCTCGGGGTGCTGGGGCTGGTGTTCACGCTGCAGGCTGCCGTGCTGTTCGGGCTGCTGGGCTATTTCGCGGGGGCCATCGGCGGCTGGCTGAACCGCCGGCCGCGCGCGGGGCTGTGGCTGGACCGCATCGCCGGCACGGTGTTCATCGGGCTCGGCCTGCGGATGGTGGCTGCCCGCTGAAGTGCCGGCGGGCAGGCGCGGCGCGCGCGATGGTTCCGCTCAGGCGCGGGGCAGGGCGATGGTGACCGCGGTACCCAGGCCGGGGCTGCTTTCCATGCGGACCTGCCCGGCATTCGATTCCACGAGCGATTTCACGATGCCCAGGCCCAGCCCCAGGCCGTCGTTGCGCGCCTTGGCGGCCTCGCTCTGCCAGCCGGGCTCGAACGCACGGGCGATTTCTTCCGGGCCCATCCCGACGCCGTTGTCGGTCACGGTCAGCTCGACCGTCGGGTGCGCATCGGTGCCGCTGCAGGCCCCGGTCAGGCGCACGGTGCTGCCCGCGGGCGAGTATTTCAATGAATTGCCGATGAGGTTGCCCAGCACGCGCACGAGCTGGCCGTAGTCCACGCGCACCACGGCCTCGGGCAGCGGGCCGACCACCAGCGCGGTGCGGCATTTCTCGGCGATGGGCGCCATCATGTGCACCGCGTCGGCCGCCAGCGATGCGACCGCGACGGCCTGCACGGTCGATGCGGAGTCGTCGGGCTTGAGCAGGCCGTCGACCATCGTGGCCATGATGCCGACGGCCGAGAGCATGCGCTGGATGATGGCCTCGTTCGGGCCCTCGCTGCCGCGCTGCAGGCGCGTGGCGCTCAGCTGCAGCACCTGCAGCGGCGTGCGCAGGTCGTGTGCGACGACGGCCAGCACCCGCTCGCGCGACAACGCCTGGCCGCGGGCCATGGCGGCCGCCTGCTGTGCGGCCACCAGCGCGGCGCGCAGATCCAGTTCGCGGGCGGCGGACACGGCCAGCTGCCGTATCGTCTCCAGCTCATCGGCCGTCCACGCCCGCGGAACGGTATCGATGACGCAGAAACTGCCGATGTTCTGCCCCTCGAGCTTGAGCGGCACCCCCACGTAGGCGCGCACTCCCATGCTCTGCACCGTGGGCACGGCCTGCCACCGCGGATCGGCGTGGGTGTCGGCGATGGTCAGGGCTTCGTCGCGGTCCAGCGTGAAATGGCAGAAGGTGAGCCCGCCCATCTGCCGCGCATCCGCCAGCGGCCCGGGGAAGCCGGACTGGCTTTTGTAGAAGTCGCGCTGCTCGTCCACGATGGAGATGAAGCACGCGGCCGCGCCCAGCAGGCGGGCCGCCGTGGCCGTCAGGCTGTCGAAGCCGGGTTCCGCCGGCGAGTCCAGCAGGCCGGAGGCCCGCACGGCCCGCAGGCGGTGCAGGGAGGACTGGGCCTGTGCTGCCCTGCTCTGCGCCTGCAGGGGAGCGGAGACGGGTTCTGCCTGCTCGGTCGAGCGGTGTTGGAGGGCTTGCATGCGCGGAGGATAAGGGGCGGCAGTGAGCCACTCTGCAGGACAGGGGATATTTCTGTCGAGCTGGAGAGCCCGGCGGTGCCTGGCGGACACCGTTTCAGGGGCCCGCCAGCGCCTGGTCGGCATCTTCGCACCACCCGGAGGCGGCGGCATAGAAGCCCTCCCACACGCAGCCATTGCAGCCGCGCCCGCAGCAGGTGGTCGGCGCTTGCGGCGGGTTGCGCAGGGCGATGCCCCTGGCCTGCGCCTCGGCCTGCAGCAAGGCGAACACCTGCGCCGCCTCCGCGGCGGTGCGCATCGGCGCCCGTGGCGCGGCCGGCGCGGTCACCGCGGGGCGCCCGGCCGGCGCTGCCAGCCCCAGCGCCCGATGAACGCCAGGCCGAGCACCAGGGCGAACCACCCCACCACGGACGCCTGCGCCATCAGGTCCCGCACACCCAGCGAGCGCGCATAGTGGGGCGCGAGCAGGATCACGGCGCCGATCAGCGCGCAGGTCACGCCCTTGAACAGCAGCTCGGAGGCCCGCTTGCGTTCGGCGGCGGACAGGGAGGGAGGCGATGGTGGCGGGGATGGAGGGCGGGTCATGGCGGCAAGGAGGCGAGGGCGGCTGGAGGCGGAGGCGGAGGCGGATGCGCGCCGGAAGGCGATTATCCTTGCGCCCTCGCGGCCGGCGGCTGTGGCGATCGCGTATCCGCCCGCCGCCGGCCCGGCCCCCGCCGCCCCGTCCCGCACAGCAGAAAGAACCCCCTTCCCATGGCCATCCAGTGGTTCCCCGGTCACATGCATTCCACGCGCAAGGCGATCGGAGAGCGCATCAAGGACATCGACGTCGTGATCGAGCTGCTCGACGCGCGCCTGCCGGGCTCCAGCGCCAACCCGCTGCTGTCGGAGCTGACCGGCCACCGGCCCACGCTCAAGGTGCTGAACAAGCAGGACGCGGCCGACGCCGAGCGCACGCCGGACTGGCTGGCCTGGTACAACGCGCGGCCCGACACGCGCGCCATTGCGCTGGATGCGTCCGAGCCCGCGCCTGCGCGCCGGCTCATCGATGGCTGCCACCAGCTCGCGCCCCAGCGCGGCGGCATGGCCAAGCCCATGCGGGTGCTGATCTGCGGGATCCCGAACGTGGGCAAATCCACGCTGATCAACACGCTCACCGGCAAGACGCAGGCCAAGACGGGCGACGAGGCCGGCATCACCAAGCTGGAGCAGCGCATCACGCTGGCCGACGATTTCTACCTGTGGGACACGCCCGGCATGCTCTGGCCGCGCATCACGGTGCCCGAGAGCGGCTACAAGCTCGCCGCGAGCGGCGCCGTGGGCAAGAACGCCTATGACGAGGAAGAGGTGGCGCTGGAACTGCTGGCCTACCTGCAGCGGCACTACGCGCCGCTCCTGGATGCGCGCTACCGGCTGGGCCTGGATGCGGCCGCGATCTCCGCCTTGCACGACGACGAGTTGCTGACGCTGATCGCCCGCAAGCGCGGCGCGGTGATGTCGGGCGGCCGGGCCAACCTGCAGAAGGCGGCCGAATTGGTGCTGACGGATTTCCGCGGCGCGGTGCTGGGCCGCATCACGCTGGAGACGCCGCCGGAGTTCGAGGCCTGGAAGGCCGCGGCCGACGTGCAGGAAGCGGAGCGGGCCGCGAAAAAGGCCGAGCGGGAGGCCCGCCGCAAGGGCCGGCCGATGCCCCGGTCTTCCGATGAAGAAGGCGCATGAGAGCGGCCAACGAAACGCTTCACGGAGTTTCGTTGGCCGCTCCAAACCGCCGGTTGGCTGCCGGAGGGCCGGGCAGGGTCAGGTGCGTTCGCCTTGCACCACGATCTTGCCTTCCTTGGCGTAGCGTTCGAACTGGTCGCGCGGAATGGCCGCGAGGCCGGCGGCGTTCTCGCCGTGCTCCTTCCAGCTCAGGGTCACGCTGTCGTCGGCATGGGTGAGTTCGACGGGGCCCTCGGGGATGCGGATGGGCATGCCGTCGCCCTCGCGGTAGGTCACTTCGCCGTGGATGGTGGCTGATTCTTCGTGCATGGGTCGGTCCTCCTCGCTGTGGGGGGTGGGGTGGGGCCGGCCGCGCGCCGTGCGGGCCTGGACGCCCCATTACACCGGCGCCGGCCGGGCGGTGCCTGTCGGACCGCACCGCCACTTGATGCACGGTGTTTTTGGCTCCATGCCGCCGGATCCATTGAATAGTTTGCTATTTAATTAATAGCACTCAATGCTGCGCCGCAGAGTTGCTCGCCAGGCGCGCGTCGTGCCACGACGCCATGCCATTGGCCACGGCCATTGCCACGCCCACCGCGCAGGTGGCACCCCAGCCTCCGTGCTGCCACGCGGCCGAGCCCAGGCCGGAGCCCAGCGCCGCGCCGGTGAAGTAACTGGTCATGTACACCGCGTTGAGGCGCGACCGCGCCTCGGGCGCCAGGGCGTAGATCACGTTCTGGTTGCTGATGTGCACGCCCTGCAGCGCCAGGTCGATGGCCAGCACGCCCACCAGGAACCACGGCAGGCTGGCGCCGCCCAGCCACAGCGCCACCCAGCTCGCGAGCAGCAGCGCCACCGAGGCGCGGGTGGTCCATTGCTCGTGCCCCTGGTCCGCGAGCCGGCCGGCCCAGTTGGCCATGAGGGCGCCGGCCACCCCGGCCAGCCCCACCAGCCCGATCTGCGCATCGCCCAGTTGGTGCGAGGGCCCCGCGAGCATGAGCGCCATGGTCGAGAACAGCACGCTCACCGAGCCGAACGAGAGCCCGCCGAGCAGCGCCCGGCTGCGCAGCCGCGGGTGCCGCGCCGCCAGCGTGCCCAGCGACCGCAGCACCTGCGCGTAGCTGGGCGGGTTCGGCGTGCGCGGCGCCGGCAGCGCGAACCACAGCGCCAGCGCCACCGCCAGGATGGCGACGCCGCCCACGCGGTAGACCAGGCTCCAGCCGCCCAGGCCCGACAGCAGCCCGGCCACGCTGCGGGCCGCCAGGATGCCCACCAGCAGGCCGCTCATCACCAGGCCCACCGCCCGCCCGCTGCGCCCCGGCGCGGCCAGCGTGGCCGCCATCGGCACCAGCACCTGCGCCGCCACGGAGAAGAGCCCCGTCATCAGCGTGCCCGCGGCCAGCAGGCCGAAGCTGCCGGCGAACCCGCTCAGGAAAAGCCCGCAGGCCGCCAGCACCATCAGGCCCACCACCAGGCGGCGGCGCTCCAGCTTGTCGCCCAGCGGCACCAGCAACAGCAGGCCCGCGGCGTAAGACACCTGTGCGATCGTCACCGTGAGCGCCGCGGTGGCCTCGCCCACGCCCAGTTGCACCGCGATCGAATGCAGCAGCGGCTGGTTGAAGTAATTCGCGCCGGCGCACAGCCCGCAGGCCGTGGCCATCAGCAGCAGCACCGGGGTGGACAGGCCGGCGCAGGCAGAGGAGTCGGGGGAGAGGGCGGAGGTGCTGGATGCCATGGGGGCGGGCCGATGTGCCGGCGCACAGGAAGTTCGATGGGACGGATGGGCGGGAGCGGGCGCGGGGCCGCTCAGGGCACGGGCAGCACGGCGGTCGCGTCGATCTCGAAGAGCATGCCGTCGAGCGCCAGCCGCGGCACGGGGATCAGCGTGCAGGCGGGCATGGGCACCCCGTCGCCCCAGCAGGCGCGCAGCGCGCCGCCCAGGATGCGCAGCCGTTCTTCGGTGTGGTCCACCACCAGCACCGTCAGCCTGGCCACGTCGTGCGGCGTGGCGCCCGCGGCGGCCAGCGCCGTACGCAGGTTGGCAATGGCCAGGTGCACCTGTGCGGCAAAGCCCTCGGCCAGGCGGCCCGAGGCGTCCTCGCCGCCCTGGCCGGCCACGTGGACCGTGCGCACCGGTCCCTCGGCGATCGCCACGTGGGAATAGCCGTTGGGCGCGGGGTCGTAGAGCCCGGGAGGGTTCAGGAAGGACAGGGCGGAACGTGCGGCGGAAGGAGCAGCGGAAGCAGCGGCGGACGAGGGCGTGGCAGTGGTCATGGACAGCAGTGGAGGGTGGGAGGGGCGGGGGCGGCCTGTCGCACGCTGCGGCTTCTGCAGCGCTGCGGAAGCCGCAGCGTGCGTCCGCGTTGCGGAAAGCGCGGCAAAGGGCGTGCCGCCATAGGCTCGCAGGACACACAGGGACAGCATGGTTCTCAATGCGTGGATGGGGGGCGGCGCACCGGCCGGCCCGGGTGGAAAAACGCCGCAGGTGCCAGGGCACTGCGGCTGCGTGGGGCGGAGCCGTGGGCAACCGCGTGCTGCGCAGTATCGAACCTCAACTAAACTTGAGGTCAATCCCTTTCGTCGGCCGGCCTTTCTACTGGGCCGGTTTTCTTTTCAGGACCCTGCTGCATGCCGCCTCGTTCCGCCCCGCCGGCCCCATCGACCGGCGCGCCGCCGTCCCGCCCGTCCCGCGCCGCCACGCCCAACCTCACCGTGGGCGACGTGGCCGCACGCAGCGGGCTGGCGGTGTCGGCGCTGCATTTCTATGAAGCGAAGGGCTTGATCGCCAGCGTGCGCAGCGGCGGCAACCAGCGGCGCTATCCGCGCTCGGTGCTGCGGCGGGTGGCCGTGATCAAGATCGCCCAGCGCATGGGGTTGCCGCTTGCCACCATCGCCGAGGCGCTGCGCGCGCTGCCCGAGGGCCGCACGCCCACCGTGGCCGACTGGCGGCGGCTCTCGGCCGCATGGCGGGACGAGCTGGACGAACGCATCGCCACGCTGGCGCGGCTGCGGGACCAGCTCGACGGCTGCATTGGCTGCGGCTGCCTGTCGCTCAAGGCCTGCCCGTTGCGCAATCCCGACGACACGCTCGGCGACACCGGCGCGGGGCCGCATTTCACGGCCGACAAGCCTTTGCGCAGGCGTTGAGCCTGCTTTGCAGCGCAGTGCGCCCGGGTCAGGACAGCGGGGGTGGGCCGCCGCCGGTGGAGCCGGTTTCTGTGCCCGGCTCGGAAGAGGAGCGCACGTTCTTCATCTGGCCGCGGGGCTCTTTGGCCGCCGAGCGGCGCCCGTGCAGCAGCCGCTGCGCGATCGGCTCGGCGCCCAGCACCAGCAGCGCCATCACCGTGCTCAGCACCGCGGTGGCCTCGCGCCCCAGGCCGGCGGCCACACCGATGGCCGCGGTGAGCCAGATGCCGGCGGCCGTGGTCAGCCCGCGGATCTGGTGCTCGCCATCGCTTTTCAGGATCGTGCCGGCGCCAAGGAAACCCACGCCGGCGATGATGCCCTGCAGCACGCGACTGTTGTCGGCCGGCGAAATGCCTTCCTGCTCGGCCACCAGCACGAACAGCGCCGCACCCATCGACACCAGCATGTGCGTGCGCACCCCGGCGGCCTTGCCGCGCTGTTCGCGCTCCCAGCCGAGCAGGCCGCCCAGCAATCCCGCCATGCCCAAGCGCACGACGATGCGCGTCGCCTGTTCCAGATCGGGCAGGTCCGAGAACTCCCCCGCCACCGTGCTGGCGATCACCGACCACCATTCCGTCATGCGCGGCCTCCCCGGCCAGTGGCGCTGGGCCGGAGAAACGGTCGGTTCGCGGGGGCGGGAGGCTGGGGCATGGTGCGCGGCAGGGGGCGGATGAAACGCGACGACTGTGCGCCAGCCCCTGGCGGTGACGCGGCGGCGCCGGGCGCGACCGTGGGTAGGACGCCGCCGACGGCCCGGAGGCCGGCAACCGGTGCGCAGCGGCGGACCCACCGGCCGCTCGCGGCGCCCAGGGCGTCAGTTCGCCGGAACGGACCCGCGCTGCCACTCCATCGGCAGCACGCGTTCCAGCCAGTCGCCGAGGTCGGCGATGCCGTGCCCCGCGGGCGCGGACACGCCGTCCAGCACCGGGTGGTGCAGGCCGCTGTCCAGCACCAGCGGCTGCCCGGTGGCCGGGTGCGGCAGTGCGAGCTGCCAGGCATGCAGCCAGAGCCGCTGCAGCCCCAGGCGCTCCGCCCACCAGCGGTTGAGCGGGCCCTTGCCGTGGGTGGCGTCGCCCAGGATGGGGTGGGCGATGTGCTTGAGGTGCCGGCGGATCTGGTGCCGGCGCCCCGTCTCGGGCCAGGCCTCGACCAGCGCGGCGCGCGTGGTGGCGAACCGCGCATCGCTCGGCTCGGGCCGCTCCAGCCGGGCAATGCAACGCAGGGACGTGCGGGCCGGCTGCGCGGACGCATCGGGCGGTGCATCGTCCGGGCGCAGGGCGTGGTCCACGCTGGCGGTGGCCGGCGCATGCCCACGCACCAGGGCCAGGTAGCGCTTGCGCACGCGGTGGTGCTCGAAGGCCTGCGACAGCGCACGCGCCGCATCCGCATGCAGCGCCATCACCAGCACGCCGCAGGTGCCCTTGTCGAGGCGGTGCACCGGATACACGTGCCGCCCCAACTGGTCGCGCAGCGCCTGCATCACGAAGCGTGTCTCGCCGGCGTCCAGGCCCGTGCGGTGCACCAGCCAGCCGGCGGGCTTGTAGACGGCGACGAGGTCATCGTCGTGCCAGAGGATCGGCAGGGGCGGGTGGCGGTCGGGCAGGGGTGTCGTCATCATCGGGCGCGCAGCATACCGGGCGCGCGGCCCGTCAGGCGGTCAGCGCAGCACGCGGCAGTTGCCGAATTCGCAGCGGATCGCGAGCGCGTCCCCGCTGTCGCACGGCACGGTGTAGGTCTCGAAGCCCGGCCCTTTCGCCGCCAGTGCCGCCCGCGGCTGCGCGCTGCACGACTGCGCGCGCGCCAGCCGCTCGGCGCTGAAGGTGTCGGTGCCGACGGCGATGCTGGGCAGCGGTGCGCGGGGGGCAGGCCCGGCGGGCAGCGCAATGGCCTGCGCCACGGGGTAGCCCGGGGCGGCGGCGTACGGCCCGGCCTCGTGGCCGCGCGACTGCATGCAGTTCTCGACCGCGCGGCGCCGGCGCTCCAGCGGCTGCAGGCCCTGGGTGGCCCCGAGCGCGCCGCCGGCCACGGCCCAGCCGCCCACGGTGCCGCGGCTGCCGCCCGCCGACCAGGCGAGCGAGGCCAGCACCAGCGCGCCGGTCACCATGCCGTCCAGCGTTTCCATCGCCACGTCGATCTGCTGCGCATAGCGCTGGCAGGCATCCAGGTCGGCCGCGTGCTGCGCGGGATCGGCGGGCAGGGCGGAGGCGCCCGGCCGGGGGCCTTGCGCGGCACAGCCGGCCAGCGCCAGGGCCAGCGCGGCCACGGTCGGGGCGGCCCGGAAAGGGCGCGGGGCGCGGCAGCCGAAGCGGGGGATGGGCATGGCGGGCTCCTGGGGCGAAACGACGGCGAGAGGGTGTCGGGAGATGTCGGGTAGCGCGCATTGTTCCGCGCCTGCGCGCCCGGCGCCAGCCCCGGCGGCCGCGTGGCCGACAATCGCGCACCTATGACCACGAAGAACATCGCCCCCCACGCCCCTGCCGCCGCCGCGCCCGCGTCCGTCCCCCCGCGCAGCCTCCTGCCCCAGACGCTGCTCATGGCCCCCTCGCCCAACGACCCGTCGCCCCTGGTGCTCTACCACGGCCGCTGCGCGGACGGCTTCGGCGCCGCGCTGGCCGCGTGGCGCTACTACGGCGGGCAAGTGGAGTGCGTGGGCCTGGCCCACGGGCAGGCGCAGTCGGTGGACGACCTGCCGCCGCTCGAAGGCCGGTACGTGTATGTGCTGGATTTCTCGTTCCCTCCCGATCTGCTGCGCGCCATTGACGATCGCGCCGCGCGCCTCGTGATGCTGGACCACCACAAGAGCGCCGCCGAGCAGCTCACGGGCTTTTCCTGCCGCTGCGGCGTGGTGCATTTCGACATGGACAAGTCCGGCGCCCGGCTGGCGTGGGATTTCTTTTACCCCGACGCCCCGCTGCCCGACCTCGTGCGCTTCATCGAAGACCGCGACCTGTGGGCCTGGAAGTATCCCGAAACCGCGGGCTACGTCGCCGCGCTCGACATGGAGCCCTTCGACTTCCCGCGCTGGGACGACATCGCGCGCTTCACGCCCGAGGCCACGCAGGCCTTCGTGGCCCGTGGCCAGGCCATGGACGAGAAATTCCGCCACCTCGCCACCGACGTGGCCGGCGGCGCGCAATCGCTGGTCTTCGACGGCGAGCAGGGCCTGATGGTCAACGCGCCAGGCGCGTTCCACAGCCTCGTGGGCGAGATGCTGTCGCAAAAGAGCGGCACCTTCGCGCTGATGTGGGCCGTGGGGAAGGACGGAAAGATCAAGATCGGCCTGCGCTCGCAGCGCGGCTACGACTGCTCGGTGCTCGCCATGCGCATGGGCGGCGGCGGGCATGCGCAGGCCTGTGGGTTCCGCATGGATGCGCAGCGGCTGCCGGAGCTGCTGAGTGGGGTGCTGAAGTCCGGAATGGAGCCATGACGGCAGCCGTGGGGCACTGCGCCAGTGGTCGTTTTTGTAGGCGGATGCGTGGATCGCGTCGGCAATCCCCTGCGCACCGGGAACCATCCTATGGGCCGTTGGCGCCGGAGGGTCTGAGGAGAACTGAAACCGTCTGAACGCCAGGTTTCGTCGGCGGGGAGTGTGTGTTTCGCCGGTAAGGGCCGTACCGTGCATCGCCATGCAAACCCGTCGCAGGTCCTTCCTCTTTGCGCCCGGGACATCCGCGCGGGCGCCTTGCGGCCTTCCGGGCGAGCGGCCATCCGGAGGCTGCCATGCCGAAAGCGGATCGCATGCCCGCTTCGCCGCGCATCGCCGCCAGGGGTTCGCAGGCTTCCAATCCGGAGGTAGCGGTCGCGGCCAGGATCGCGGCGTGGGCGCATGGGGCGCTTCGCCGGTCCTCCGCCCGCCCAACGCAAGGAGCTGAACATGAAACCCATCCATCGCCGCGCAGCGGTCCAGGCTGTGACCGTGGCCCTGGCAGCCGCTGCGGGCTACGGGCGTGCCGCCACGCCCCATCCCGCTTCCGGCAGCGCGGCAGCGCCGCGGAATGCGAACCGGAAGATCCTGATCGTGGTGTCCAGCCACGACCGCAAGGGGGACAACCTCGTGGCCGGATTCTGGTTTCCGGAGCTGACCCATCCCGCCAAGGTGTTTGCGCAGGCGGGCTACGACTACGACATCGCCAGCCCGCAGGGCGGCATGCCCCCGTTCGACGGTTTCGACCTGCAGGACGAGGGCAACCGCTGGTTCTGGATCCAGCCGGAGCAACGCAACCGGCTGGCGCACAGCCTGCCGCTCGCGCGCGTCGATGCCTCGCGGTACGAGGCCGTGGTGCTCGTGGGCGGGCACGGCCCCATGTGGGACTTCGCGGGCAACCGCTCGTTGCATGCGATCGTCCGCTCGGTCTACGAGCGGGGCGGGGTGGTGGGGGCGGTGTGCCACGGTCCGGCGGGCCTGTTGGGGCTGCAGTTGTCGGACGGGCGTTCGCTGATCGCGGGCCGGCGGCTGACCTCGTTCACCAATGACGAAGAGGCCTCGCGCCACTACGACAGGCTGGTGCCTTTCAGGCTGGAGTCGGCCCTGGAAGCGGAATCGGCCCGTTTCGAGAAGGCCGACGTGTTCCAGAGCCGGGTGGTGGTGGATGGCCGGCTGGTCACGGGCCAGAATCCCGCATCGGCCCAACCCTTCGGCGAAGCGGTGGTGGCCCTGCTCGGTGCCCAGTCGCTTTAGCGATCCTGCGCGGCTGGGGAGGCCGCCACGCTGCCGGCCTCCTCGACGATCCCAGGCGTACCGCGCATGACCGACTTACCGATTTCCGCCCTCCGGGCCTTTCGTGCGCTGGCGCGCTGCGGCAGCTTCACGGCGGCTGCCCGCGACCTGGGTTGCGCCCAGTCCGCGGTGAGCCGGCACATCGCGGCGCTCGAGGCGCATCTGCAGCAGACGCTGGTGCTGCGCGGCCACCGCCGGGTGCAGTTCACGCAGGCCGGCGCGCAGTACCTCGAGACCGTGCAGCGGGTGCTCGACGAGCTGGACCAGGGCACCGCGCGCATCGCGCGCGCCGGCGCCCGGCCCACGGTCAAGATCCTGGCCATGCCCTCGTTCGCGTCGCGCTGGCTCATACCGCGGTGCGCCCCATTGCGGTCCATGCCCATCGATGCCGAGATCGAACTGGCCACCTCGATCTGGGACGCGGACTTCCACCGGGAGCGCTTCGATCTGGCGGTCCATTACGGCGATGGCGCCTGGCCCGGCGCGACGCTGCTGGTGCACGACAGCCTCGTTCCCGTGGCCTCGCCGCGGCTCGTGGGCACTGCAGGGCTGGAGCGCATCGACGACCTTGCGCGCTTCCGCTGGCTGCACGACTCGCTGCGTAGCAGCAAGTGGCCGCGCTGGCTGGCGGCCCAGGGCGCGGAGCACCTGGCCACCGACCGGCACATGAAGCTGCAGGACACCGAGGCCACGCTGGCCGCCGCCGTGGCCGGTGTCGGCATCGCCATGGGCCATGCGGCCCTGGTCGACAACGACGTGCGCGAAGGGCGGCTGGTCCTGGCGTGGCCCGCGCAGGTGCCGCTGGCGGCGGGCTACCACCTGCTGCAGTCCCGGCGCGCCGCGCGCAATGCCGCCGCGCAGGCGCTGGCGGCCTGGCTGCTGGGCGAGGCCGAGGCCTTCCGCCGCACACGGCAGGCACCGGGCTGATACCCGGAACACACGGCCCGCATCCGGCGGGTTACCCGGACCACAAGGCTGGCACCGGGCCGGAGCCCGGTGCGTGCATCCGTCACGCCAGCCGCAGGTCCTTCGCCTTCGCGCCCGGGAACACCCGCGCGAGCGATGCGCCGTTCAGCCCGTACATGCGCGCGAAGATCCCGCCCAGCACGCCGCGGTAATCGTTCAGCACGGGATAGTCGCGGTTCTGGAACAGCGTGGTGGCCGTGAGCGCCTGCTGCTCGCCCGCCACGCGGCCGCCCGCGATGCCGCCGCCCAGCACCCACATCACGCTGCCGTGGCCGTGGTCGGTGCCGCGGTTGCCGTTCTCGCGGAAGGTGCGGCCGAATTCGCTGATGGCGACCACCGTCGTGCGGCTCCAGGCGGGGCCCATCTCGTCGGCGAAGGCGGCCAGGCCCCGGCCCAGCTCTTCGAAGCGGTTGGCGAGCGCACCCGTGGCATTGCCCTGGCCCACGTGCGTGTCCCAGCCGCCCACGTCCACGAAGCCGAGGTTGTAGCGCGTCTGCATGAGCCGGGCCATGCGCCGCGCGGTGCCCTCGAAGCCCTTGGTGCTGAGGGCGTTGCGGCTGGCCGCGTCCATCTCGCCCTGCATGGTGCGGGCCACCTCGTCGCGGGTCTGGAAGCCTTCGGCCACCGGGCCGGCGAGTGGCGTGCCCTGGTACATGGAGGCGATCAGCCCGGCCTGGCGCTCGTCGATGCCGGGCTTGCCCGCGCCCGCCGCGGCCAGCGCGGTGTTGGGCACGTCGTAGCCGCCGCGCAGCACCAGCGGCAGCGTGTCGGTGAAGGCCAGGGGGGAGAGGTGGTCGTGCCAGCGCGGCTGGGCCCCGAGCTCGGTGGCCAGGCGGTTCAGGAAGCCCGAGCGGTAGTCGCGCCGCCCGGCCACGGGTTGGCCCAGCTCGATGCTGTCCTGCGTGTCGAAGTGGCTGCGCGTGAGGTCTTCGGTGCCCGAGAACGGCACGAACGCCAGCTGCTTCTTCGCATAGAGCGGCTGCAGCGACCCCGCCAGCGCCGGGTGCAGGCCCCAGTCGGCGGTGAGGGGCAGCGCGCTGCCTTCGCCGCTGCCCGGGCGCGCGATGGCGATGTTGGGACGCGTCTCGTAGTAGTAGTCGCTCGCGGTGGGCACGAGCAGGCTCGCGCAGTCGTAGCCGCCGCGCAGGAAGACGAGCAGAAAGCGCGCGTCGGTGGCCCCCTGTGGCGTGGCGGCCAGGCTGGCCTGCAGCACGCCGGGCGCGGCGAGGGCGGCGAGCGCCTGCAGGCAGTGGCGCCGCGTGGGCGCGAAGCCGCTGGCGGGGGAGAGGGGTTGCGGGGGGACGGTGGGGTGCGTCATGGCGGGCCTTTCCTGGACGATGGGCGGGCGCGGTGCGGGGGGCTGCGTGGGGTTGCCGCGGGGGTGGGCCCGGTATGGAGGGTTGCGCTGCGGGAGCGCTCGGATCCAACGCCCGGCGCGGGCCTCAGGCGTACATGAATTCCGGTGCAGAAAGCAAGAAAGTGTTCCATTCCGCGGGCGAGCCGGCACGGGCCAGCGCCATGCGCGTGGCGGGCGCGAGCTGCGGCTCCAGCGCGCGGAAGGCGGCGCTCTGCGCGATGGCGGGCGGCGGCACCTTCGGCGGCGGCGCGCCCTCGGCGCGGTAGAGCGCGCCCGTGCCGGCGCCGCCCAGCGCGCGGGCGATCTCGAAGCGCACGGCCATCTGGCCCGAGCTGGTCCAGGCCGCGGCGTCGAGCGGGTAGCCGTCCGGCGTGGCGCGGCCATAGAGCGGCTGACCGAGCCGCTGGAGCCACGAGAGCGCCGGGTCGGGGTTGGCGAGCACGCGGTCCAAGTAGCCCAGGCGCAGGCCGGCCACCACGTACTGCACGGGGTCGCGCAGGCGCGTGCCGAGCGATGCCTGGAACGCCTCGCTCGCGAACAGCGTCTGCAGCACCGCGCCGATGTGGCCGTCGCTGCGCGTGAAGCTCTCGGCCAGCGCCTGCACGAGGGCGGGCGGCGGTGCGTCGCCCACGAGGTAGGCCGCGAGCTTGCGCGACACGAAGCGTGCGGTGGCCGGCGCGCGCGCCAGCCGGTCCAGCGCTTCGTCGAGTTCTGCCATGCCCTGGCCCTGCAGGGGCTGGCCCAGCAGTTCCTTGGGCTGCCAGTCGTGGCGCTGGGGGTGGAATTCGTAGAGGCCGTGGCGCACGTACTGGCGCGTCCATTCGGGCTTGAGCCGGGGCGGCGGCTCGTCCAGCGGGCGCAGCGAGACGCCGTGGCCCGTGAGCACGCGCGCCATTTCCTGCACGTCGTGCTGGGTGTAGCCGCCGTCCACGCCCAGCGTGTGCAGCTCCATCAGCTCGCGTGCGTAGTTCTCGTTGATGCGGCCCGCGGCGTTCTGCGCGTTGTCGAGGTAGCGCAGCATGGCCGGGTGGCGCACGGTGGCGCCCAGCAGGTCGCGAAAGCGCCCCAGCGCGTGCGGGCGGATGGCGCGGTCTTCGTAGTCGCCCACCATCGCGCGGATGTCGGCCTTGCCCGCGAACACGCTGAAGTGGTTCATCCAGAACCAAGTCATCTTCTCCTGCAGCTGCGCGGGCGAGTACACGGCACGCAGCACGAAGCGGCGCTCGGCCTCGCGCTGCAGCGTGCGCAGGTCGCGCTGGTAGGCGTCCTGCGCGGCCTTGCGGGCGTCCTCGGTGGTCTCGCTCTTGATGGCCTGCTGGCGGGCCTGCAGGTCGATGGCCAGCGTTTCCATCGGCGTGCGCGTGATGGCCATGGCGTCGATCTGCGCCTGCGCCTCGGGCGGTAGCGGCGCGTTCGGCGCGGGGCGCAGCAGGGCGGCCAGGGTGGCCGCGGTGCCGGTGCGCTGCAACGTGGCCAGGGCGGCGCCGTCGGCGCCCCAGGTCAGCCGGTCCAGCAGCCGAACGCCCTCCGCGGCGGCGGTCGCGGGGGGCGGAGCGGGCTCCGCCCCGGCGGGGCTGCTGCCCGCCGTGGCGGCGAAGGCGCCGGGCGGTGCAGCCAGCGTGAGCCCGGCGGCCCCGCACAGGCCCACGGCCGCGGTGGCAAGCCACTGCCGGCGGCCCAGCGTGGGGCCGGGATTTTCGTCTTCGTTGTGGGGGCCGCGCGGAGACGCGGCGCGCACTGCGGCGTTCACGAGGGACAGCATGGTGTTGGAGGAGGAGTGGCTGTGGGGCGCATGGTGCGCCGCCGTGCACGGGGCCGCAAGGGGCCCGGACAGGTTTTACCCGGCCGACACAGATGTATCGCCACGTGCATTCCATCTCATCAGGAGAAATGCCTTCATGCCGCCGTATTCATTCAATAGTTTGCTATTGAATATGTAGCAAATGCAGGCACCCGCGGCCTGCCGGTGCATGCGCCGGCCCGTGCACCGGCAGGGGGCACGGGCCTCAGCGCTCGGGACCCACCGGTCCGGTGCCCAGGATCAGGTCCTTGAGCCGCGCGGTGGCGCGCTCGTCGTCGATGCGGCCGTGCAGGTGTTGCGTGACGATGTCGTTGATGTGCTGCTGCACCGAGCGCGGCGACAGCGCCGAGAAGGCCGCCAGCACCGTGCGGCGCATGTTGGCGCTGCGCAGGTCGCGGATGGCCTGGCGGCCGCACAGGTCGGCGCCGGTGTCGGGCACGTCCACGCGCGCCGGGGCGGCACCGCTCGCGATCGCCATCTCGCGCTGGAAGTCGATGTCCATCACCATGCGCATGAATGCCTGCTGCGCGGACGGCGCCACCGGCGCGTGGCGCACGAAGCCCACCTGGTCGCCGATGTAGAGCACCATGCCCTGCGTGTCCGGGAAGCGCGGGCAGAGGTAGTCGCGCCCCGCCTCCAGGCCGCGCTGGCGCAGCTCGCCGTTCAGCCAGCTGCCCTGCATCTGCAGCAGCGCCTTGCCCTGCAGCGCCAGGCTCGCGTGGCTCCAGTCGCGCGAGGCCGCGTTGGCGCGCAGGTAGGGCCGCAGTTGCGCCATGCGCGCGAAGATGCGGCGCACCACGGCTTCGTCGTAGGCCTGCCGGTCGTGTTCCAGGAAGAAGCGGCGGTAGAACTCCGCGCCGCCCGCGCCGGCCGCCACGGATTCGAACCAGAACGAGGTTTCCCAGGCGTCGGCGCCGATCCCCACGGGCACGATGCCCTCCGCCTGCGCGCGCTCCAGCAGCGCGATCAGCTCGTCCCAGGTGTCGGGCACGGTGCCGCCCAGGCGGTCGAGCAGCGGCTTGTTGAACCACAGCAGGTTGGTGGAATGCACGAAGAGCGGGGCGGCGATCCAGTGGCCGCGAAAGCGCGCCCAGTCCTGCAGCGCGTACGGCACGACCTCTTCCCAGCCCTGCTCGCGCGCCACGGTGTCCAGCGGCAGCAGCAGGCCCTTGGCGGCCAGGGGCGGCGCGCCTTCGCCGGCCGTCATCACCGCGGCGGGGCGCGGCTGGCGGTGCTGGAAGCGCTGGGTGAAGGCCGAGAGCGCCCCGTTGCCGCTGCCGCAGACCGGGTCTTCGATGGTCCAGTGCAGGCCGCGTTGCGCGAGGTGCCGTGCCAGCACCTTGCTGCGTTCGTGCTCGCCGGGGGAGGCCCAGCAGTGCCAGATGTGCAGCGGCGCATCGGCAGGCGCCCGGGCGGCGGCGGGCGCTGCGGCCCGTGGCGGGGCGGCGGTCGCGGCGGCGCTCCAGCCGATCGCCGCGAGCAGCAATGCAACGGCGCAAGCCGCGCGCCGGGCAGGCCGGGCACCCGATGGGTGCGGGCGGTGCAGGACGACCGGCGGTGGCGTGGCGGGGGTGCCGTGGCAGGGGGCTTCGGTCATGGAACGGAGGGCGCGGCAGGGCGGCGGCAAAAATTGGCGCCGATTCTAGGCGCTGACCTTCTGCGGGCCTTCTGCGGGCAGTCCACGGCCTGCGGCGGGCCGGACCGGGTGGCGCGGGTCAGCGCGGCCCCGGCGCGCCGGCCAGGGCGCGCTGTAAGAAGCCCGCCACCCGGGCCTTGGAGTCCGCATGGAAGGCCGCGCGGTCGAGCCCGGGCGCGGGGCTGTCCGCACCGGCCGGCATGCGGATGGACCGCAACCCTGCCACCCGCCTCATCCCAGCGCGAGCGGGCGGGTGCCCGGCAGCGCCCGGGGCGCCGCCGGCGCGTCGCCGCCCAGGGCCAGCGGGATGCGGAACACCGACACCGAGGTCTCCAGGCGCCGCGCCTGCTCGTGCAGGCTGGAGGCGGCCGCGGCGCCTTCCTCGACCAGCGCGGCGTTCTGCTGCGTGGCCTGGTCCATCTGCGCCACGGCCTGCCCCACCTGGGCCACGCCGTCGCTCTGCTCGGAGCTGGCCACGCTGATCTCGCCCACGATCTCGCTCACGCGGCGGATCTCGGTGACGATTTCCGTCATGGTGGCGCCGGCCTGGGCCACGAGGCTCGCGCCCTTGTCCACCTTTTCCACGCTGCCCACGATGAGCCCGCGGATCTCCTTGGAGGCCGCGGCGCTGCGCTGCGCCAGCGTGCGCACTTCCGCGGCCACCACGGCGAAGCCGCGGCCCTGCTCGCCGGCACGTGCCGCCTCGACGGCGGCATTGAGCGCCAGGATGTTGGTCTGGAAGGCGATGCCGTCGATCACGGCGGTGATCTCGGCGATCTCGCGGGAGCTGGCGCTGATTTCCTGCATGGTGCTCACCACCTGGTCCACGATCCGGCCGCCGCGGCCCGCCACCTCGCTCGCGCCGGTTGCCAGCTCGCTCGCCACGCGGGCGTTGTCGGCATTGGTGCGCACCGTCGCGCTGAGCTGTTCCATCGCGGAGGCGGTTTCCTGCAGCGCGCTGGCCTGGGTCTCGGTGCGGCGGCTCAGGTCGGCATTGCCCGTGGCGATCTCGCTGGAGCCCGTGGAGATGGAGTCGGAGGCCAGCCGCACGTCGCTCACGATGTGCGCAAGGGTGGAATGCATGCTCGCCAGCGACGCCAGCACGCTGCCGGGCACCACCGGGCCCTGCTGGCGCATCGGGGAGAGGTCGCCGCTCGCCACCTGCTCGGCGATCTCGCGCAGCTCGGCCGGCTCGCCGCCGAGCGAGCTGGTGAGCTTGCGCGTGATGAAGATGCCCGCCAGCGTGGCGATGGCCAGGGCCACGAGCGCGCAGGCGATGAGCGCGGTCCGCTGCTGGTTGAGCCGCGTCGCCGCCTCGTCCGTGAGGCGGTGCGCCGTCTGCTCGGACAGCTGGGTGTAGGCGTGGGTCGCGGCGGAGAACCGGTCCAGCAGCGGCCGGCATTCCTGGTTGAGCTTGGCGATGGCCGGTTCGCGTTCGCCGCGCACGCCCATGTCGATGATGGACAGGGCCACCGGTGCATAGCTCTGCTCGATCCGCTCCATGTCGGCCACCAGCGTACGTGCCGGCTCGGAGGTGTCCGTCGCCTGGGCGGTGAGTTTCTTGAGCGATGCCAGCGATTCCTGCACCTGCGCGTGCGCCTTCTCCGCGCGGGCCTTTTCGGCCTGGGCGTCGGCGGGCGAGGTGGCCAGCACGATGTTGCGCGCGGCAATCGCCCGTGCCTCGACGGCGGCCCGCAGGTGCGACGCCATGGCGGTGCGCGCATCGATGCCGTGCACGTAGTCGTCGAACCGCAGTTTTGCGTCGCTCAGCGCGACCAGCCCGAACAGCGACATGAAGAAGATCAGTACAGCCATTGCGCCAAATGCAGCGAGCAACTGCGTGCGCACCCTTGCGTTCTTCATCATGGGGAAGTCCTCCGTAGTCCGTGGAATGTGCCACCGGACGGTGGCTCGTCCATTTCATAGCCGAACGCTATGGGCAGGGAAAGAATTTTTCTATGAATTTGCGCAAATACCACTGCGCGGTTTTCAGCGGGGCGCGGCCGGGCCCTCGGGCGCCGTGGCCTGCGGCGTCGCTTCCTCGAACCGGTCCACGCGCCGCAGCGGCTTGAAGATCCAGGCCCAGGCCCCCACCACCCCCAGCGTGCACACTCCGCCCAGCACGGCGGCGGGCACGGCCCCCAGCCACGAGGCGCTGGTACCCGCGCGGAATTCGCCGAGTTCGTTGGAGGATCCGATGAACAGCATGTTCACCGCGCTCACCCGGCCGCGCATTGCGTCGGGCGTGGAGAACTGCACCAGCGAGCCGCGGATGTACACGCTCACCATGTCGGCCGCGCCCGCCACGATGAGGGCGGCGAACGACAGCCAGAACACGGTGGAGAACGCGAACACGAGGTTGGCCAGCCCGAAGACGGCCACGGCGATGAACATCGTGGCGCCCACGCGGCGGTTGAACGGCCGCATGCTGAGGTAGAACCCCATACCCACCTCGCCCATGGCCATCGCGCTGCGCAATGCGCCCAGGCCCTCGGGGCCCACGTGCAGCACCTCGTGCGCGTAGATGGGCAGCAGCGCCACCACGCCGCCCAGCAGCACCGCGAACAGGTCCAGGGAGATCGTGCCGAGGATGATCGGACGCGAACGGATGAAGCGGATGCCCGCGCCGAAGCGCTCGCGCATGGTGCCCAGCACGGGCCCGAGCGGCGCCGCATGGGCCACCGGCACGCGCAGCAGCAGCGCCGCACCGGCCGTGAACGAGGCGAAGCAGATGGCGTACGTCAGCTCGCCGCCGCCGGCCGCATACAGCAGCCCGCCGATGAACGGGCCCGCGATGGTGGCGGTGCGCATCAGCATGGTGTTGGCCGCGATGGCCGAGGCGAGCTGCTCGCGCGGCACCACCTGCGGCAGCAGGCTCTGCATGGCCGGCGCCGAGAACGCGCGCGAGGCGCCGAACAGCACCAGCACCGCATAGATGCCCGCCACGCCCGCGGCGCCGTGGCCCGCCAGCCACCAGAGCAGCGCGCTGCAGACGGCGCCCACCGACCAGCTCGCGCAGAGGATGCGCTTGCGCGGCACCCGGTCGATCAGGTCGCCGGCCGGCAGCAGCAGCGCCAGCATGGGCAGGAACTGCGCCAGCCCCACATAGGCGAGCGCCATGGGTTCGCGCGTCAGGTCGTAGACCTGCCAGGCCACCACCACGGCCTGCACCTGCGTGGCGAACATGGCCACCACGCGCGACACGATGAACGCCAGGAAACCGGCGTGCCGGTAGATGCTGGGGGGTCGGGGAGCAGGGGCGGGCTGCGGAGCGGACGGAGGAACAGGCACGGCGCGGGGGCCCGAAGGCACGGAACAACGCGGCGCAGCCGGCGCCGGGTCAGGCAGACCCGGCGTGCGGCAGCGAGGCGATGGAAGAGTCGGTGGAAGGGGCGGTCCGCACGGGGATGCGGACTGCGGGCAAGCCCCGGATGCTACCGCCTCGCCCGCGGCAGCGCCTGGAATGTGCCGCCGGGCGGGGTGGCAGGGGTTGTGGTGGGGGCCGCGTCAGCGCCTGGCGCGGCGCCGGTACTCCCAGGGTGCCTGCGGGCGCGCCTGCGACCACAGGCCCGCGCGGCGCGCCTGGGCCTGCCGCTGCAGCGCCGCCAGCCGCGCATCGGGGCGGGACCGCGGCGCATACACCCAGGCCAGCCCCGCGCCCACCTGTGCGCCGCCCACGTCCTGCCCGGCGCAGCGCACGTGGGCGACCGTGCGGCCGTAATCGTCGCGCGCCACGGTGCGCAGTTGCGCCGTCTGGCGCAGGCACAGCCGCAGCAGCGCCGCACGGGCGCGGTCGCCGAAGGCCTGGCGGCGCTCCGGCGCGTCGATGGCGGCGATGCGCACCTTGACGGGGCGCCGGTCCCCGCAGCGGGCGGTGAGGGTGTCGCCATCGCTCACGGCGATGACGAGGCAGAGCAGTGCAGAGGCGGCGAGGGGCATGGCGCGGGGAAAAAAGCGGCGAACTATACGGCTTCGCGGCGCACGCCCGGGCCACCGTGTGTCGTTTCGTGCAGCGCCGGCACGCCGTGCCGCGCAGGGGGCTGCGCAGCGGCCACAGCTGGATACACTTGCCCGCGCTTTCGCGGCTGCCCGCGCGCCTTTGGGCTGCGTTCCGGCTGCCGGTTCCTCCCCTTTCACGTGCCGCTCCGTCCCATGCCTTTTTCTTTCCTGCACCGCGCCGCCCTCGGCGCCCGATGGGCCGCCGCCGCGGCCGTGGCGATCGCCGGCATCGCCTGGCCGCAGCTGTCCACAGCCAGGGACGAGCCCTGGGGCAAACGCATGGTGGAAGTGGTCGAGATGCCGACCGAGGCGCTGGTCCGGCTCGCGCGGTTCCAGGAGAAGAAGGGCGAAGTCGCGGCGGCGGGGCTGCCGCCGGGCGGCATGGCGTTCGCCGACACCCAGTCGTACACCGGCCCCGAGATCGATCTGCCCGCCAGCGGCAACCCCTACACCCTGGTGCTGAAGGTCACCGGCGTCGCCCTGAACGACGGCGACGCGGGGTCGCGCTGGATGGCCGGTTGGTCCATCGACGGCAGCGCCCGGGTGAACATCGTTCCGGAAATCGTGCGCAAGGGCGTGCGCGCCGGGCAGGTGGTGGAGATGGCGGGTGCGGCGCCGCCGGTGAGCTTCAAGGCCGACCGCCGGCTCGCGCCCGTGGCCGAATTCGCCGCCGCCCGCAACCTGCGCATCGACCGCGTGCGCATCGAGGTGTGGTCCGGCATGCGCGCCTCCTCGCCGGTGGAGATGGTGATGGCCTGGGCGCCACTGCTGACCGGGGTGGTCTTCCTGGCACTGTTCTTCTGGTGGCGCCGCCGCTGAGTTGCGGCGGGCCCGTGCCGGAAGGTCCGGGCCGCGGCCACGCTCCCGGTCACGATCAGATGCCGAGCGGCTGGCCGGGCCTCCAGGCGTCGGCGCGGCGCTTCGCTTCCGCGGTGTCGTGGGTGCCCAGCGTGGCGGTCAGCCGGGCCTGCGCGGAGCGCGAGGCGAAGGCGCTGTGGCCAGGGGGCAGGAGCGGGTCTTCCGGGCCCTGGGCGGCCTGGGCGCGGGCCGCCAGCTCCAGCAGCATCCAGGCATCGATCGGGCGCTGCAGCACGGCATCGCCGCCGCGCGCATAGAGCGCGCCCAGGCTGTACAGGGCCGACGCGTCGCCCTGCCGCGCGGCGCGCAGGTACCAGTTCTCGGCGCGCGAGAGCTGGCGCGGCTCGCCGTCGCCGGCCTGTTCGTAGAGCGCGCCCAGGCGCACGGCCGCCAGGGCCGAGCCCGAGCCGGCCGCCTGCTCCAGCCAGCGCACGGCCTCCGGCCGGTTGCGGGGGATGCCGCGCGACTCGGTCAGCATGGTGGCCAGCAGCACCATCGCGCGTGCGTGGCCGGCCTCGGCGAGCGCACGCACGGCGGGCAGTTCGTCCACGCCCTGGCTGCCGCGCCACGTGCGATGGAGGTCGTTGATGCGCGTATCCAGGTCCTGCGCTTCGCGCACCTGCGCCACCTGGGCCGCGCGGGCATCGGCCTCCTGGCGCGCGGCGCGGTCGGCGGCGCGCTGCCGGTCGTGGCCGGATTTCCACACCAGCAGCCCGCCCAGCACCGCGGCCGCGCCCAGCAGGGCCAGCCAGGTCCAGGGCCAGTCGCGCAGGGTCTTCGCGCGCTGCGCGGGCATGCCTGCCGCGGCCATGGGCGCTTCGCTGCGCGGCCGCCGCGAAGCGCCAGCCGCCACCGCGCCGGCGGCCTCCGCTGCCGTGCGCGGCGAGGCCTGCGCGGGGAGCCTGGCCTTGCTGTACGCCACGCCGCAGCGCGGGCATTGCCAGGCGGCGGCGGTGTCCGACGGCTGCCGGCGGTAGTGGCAGCGCGGGCAATCCTGCGGGGCGGCATCGGCTGCGCCGGGCGCGGGTACCGCGCCTGCCGGGCCGTCGGTGTCGATCGGCACCAGCGACAGGTCGGCCAGCGACAGGGCGGCCGGTGCGGTGGAGGGGCGGCGGGGGGCGCCCGGGCCGGCAGATGCGGCCGTGGTTCGTGGTTCGCCGGTCATGGCTGTGGGGGAGGGCGGGATGCGGAGGGAGGGGCGGCGGGGAGCATGCGTTCGGGCGGGATTTGCGGGCGCGATTGTCTCCGAGCGGCGGGCGCCGCATGGCCTTGCTCGAAAAACGCGCAAGGCCGCGGGCCGCCCGGGGCCCAAGATGGCGCCTTTTGCCATGCCCGAGACCCTGCGGATGCCTTCCCCGAACCCCTCTTCGCCTTCGCCCCTCCCTCGCCGCGCCATGCGGTACGCCCTCGTGGCCGCGGCCTGCGCGGGCCTGGCGGCCTGCGGCGGCAGCGACGGCTCCGACCTTGTCGCGCGCGACGATTTCACGGGCGGCACTGCCCAATGGAAGATCGAGCAGCAGGATGCCGCCGGCACCGTCACCGCCACGGGCGGCGTGCTGGACATCGTGCAGCCCTCGGGGGCCACGCTGTGGTTCCGCCAGAAGTTCACGGGCGACTACGAGATCCGCTTCACCGCCACGCCGATCCCGGCCACCTTCGCCGGCACACGGTTCGTGGACCGCATCTCCGACCTGAACATGTTCTGGAATGCCACCGATCCGCGCACCGCGGACGGGGACCCCACGCGCGGCACGTTCGACGGCTCCCTCAACGCCTACAACCCTGTCCGGCTCTACTACGTGGGCTTCGGCGCCAACGGCAACACCACCACGCGCCTGCGCCGCAACGATGGCACCGACAGCCGCCCGCAGATCACCGGCTACGCGGCCGCCGGCAGCGCCACGGCCGACGACCGCGCCGGCGCCATGACCGCCGCCACCACGCTGGTGGCCGGCCAGCCCACGCGCGTGCGCATCGTCTCGCGCGCCGCCACCGCGGGCGATCCGGCCACGCTGCGCTGGTATGCGAACGACGCGCTGGTGTTCTCGTACGCCGACCCATCGCCCTACCGGGAAGGCTGGTTCGCGCTGCGCACCACCACCAGCCATTTCCAGGTCCGCGATTTCGAGGTGCGGCGCCTGCCGCCCGGGGCCTGAGCGCGCCGCGTGCCGGCTACGGGCGTGGCAGCACGGGCGCCGCGTCGGCCCAGGTGCCGGGCGCGAGCCCGTCCAGCGCATACGGCCCGATGGCCGCGCGCACCAGCCGCAGCGTGGGGTGCCCCACGGCGGCCGTCATGCGCCGCACCTGCCGGTTGCGGCCTTCGCGGATCACGAGTTCGATCCAGGTGTCGGGGATGTGCTGCCGCACGCGGATCGGCGGATCCCGATCGCCCACGGGCGGCGCGGCCTCCAGCCGCCGCGCCCGCGCGGGCCGCGTGGGCCCGTCGCTCAGCTGCACGCCCTGGCGCAGCGCCTGCAGGGCGGCCTCGTCCGGCACACCCTCCACCTGCACCCAGTAGGTCTTCTCCATCTTGAAGCGCGGGTCCGCGATGCGCGCCTGCAGCGCGCCGTCGTTGGTGAGCAGCAGCAGGCCCTCGCTGTCGGCATCGAGCCGGCCCGCCACGTACACGCCCGGCAGGTCGATGAAATCCTTCAGCCCGCGCCAGCGCCCCTCGGGCGTGAACTGGCTTAGCACGCCGTAGGGCTTGTGGAACCGCAGCAGGCGAGCGGGTGCGGCCGGGCCGGGGCGGGCAGCGGAGCGCAGGGAAAGGGGGCGGGGCATCGGTGCAGGAGAGGTCGGAGACGGCGTGGCTGCCGCGAGTGTAGGGACAGATGGGGCGCGGGCCGGCCGCAGTCGGGCGGCGGCCCGGAACGGTCGGGCATGAAGTGTTTCATGCTCCATGCCGCCGGATCCATTGAATAGTTTGCTATCAATTAAATAGCAAACGACCGTTACGCCGGCAGGAACAGCGCCGGGTCCACCATCGTGCGGTTGAGCATCACGCCCCAGTGCAGGTGCGGCCCGGTCACACGGCCGGTGGCGCCCACCTTGCAGAAGGCCTCGCCCGTCTTCAGGGTGTCGCCCACCTGCACATCGATGGCGCTCAGGTGGCAGACCATGGTGAGCAGGCCGCCGCCGTGGTCGAGCCAGACGGTGCCGCCGTTGAAGAAGTAGTCGCCGGTGTCGATCACGCGGCCCGGCAGCGGCGCCACCACCGGCGTGCCCGTGGCCGCCGCGATGTCCATGCCGCTGTGCGGATTGCGGGCCTGCCCGTTGAACACGCGGCGCAGGCCGAAGGAGCTGGAGCGCCGGCCCGGCACCGGCTGGCGCATCGCCAGGCCGTCCGCCGCCGGCAGCGGGGTGGTGAAGGCCGCCATCACCTGCTGCTGGTGGGCCCGCTCGCGCTCGAAGCGTGCGTTGTCCTCTGCGGAGAGGTCCACCGTGCGCGGTGCCACGGTGAGCCGCTGCTCCCGGTACTGCTTGGGCGCCACGGCGTAATCGATGGTGCGCGGCGCCTCGCCCGGCACGTGGATGCGGATCGATGCGGTGCCCACCGGCGCGGAGAGCGGGATGCCGACGATGGCCGTCCATTCGATCACGTCGCCCACCACCAGGACCGGCACGTCGCCCGCATGCGCCTGCGGCCGTTGCGCCGAGGGCCCGAGCGAGATCCGCGCCACGCCGCCCGGCACGGCCAGAGCGTGGGGCCAGACGCCGTTTGCCGCAGCAGGTGCCTTGGGTGTCGTACGGTCTGCGGCCCCCGCCGCCCAGGCCGGCGCAGCCAACAGGGCCGCACCGGCACCGATCATCTGGCGGCGCGACAGCGGCAGGGCAGCGGAGGAATCGGGGATGGCAATGCGAGGCATCGAAGGCATGGCAGAGTCTGGCGGAACGGGAGGAGGGGAAGAAGATGCGGGCGCGCAAGAGGCGCCCGCTGCGGTGGACGGAGCCCGCCGCCAGTGTAGGCGGCTGGAGGCGTCCGCCTACAGCCCCGGCCGGGGCCGCCTTCGACAATCGCCGCCATGCAAAAACATGGCCGCACGCTGCGCGTGGCGTTGATCACCTTCCTCGCGACCGCGGCCGCCGCGCTGCTGGTGCTCAATTTCACGGCCGGGGAAAAGCAGGTCCAGCAACAGCTCCCGCGCCTCTACACCACCGCCAGCCCGCAATTCGACCGCGCCATGGGCAACCTGCTCGGGCCCGGCGTGCTGGGCGGCAACGAGGTGACCGACCTGCAGAACGGCGACCGCATCTTCCCGCCCATGCTGGCGGCCATCCGCGCGGCCCGGAAGACCGTCACCTTCGAGACCTACATCTACTGGTCGGGCGACATCGGCAAGCAGTTCGCGGATGCGCTCAGCGAACGCGCCCGCGCCGGTGTGAAAGTGCACGTGCTGCTCGACTGGGTGGGCAGCTCGAAGATGGAAGACAGCTACCTGGACGAGATGAAGAGCGCGGGCGTGGAGATCGAGAAATTCCACAAGCCGCACTGGTACAACCTCGCGCGCCTGAACAACCGCACGCACCGCAAGCTGCTCATCGCCGACGGCGTGGTGGGCTTCACGGGCGGGGTGGGCATCGCACCGGAATGGACCGGCAACGCGCAGGACCCGCAGCATTGGCGCGATACGCACTACATGGTGCGCGGCCCCGCGGTGGCGCACATGCAGGCCACCTTTCTCGACAACTGGCTAAAGGTCACCGGCGAGGTGCTGCACGGCGACGCCTACTTTCCGGCCCTGGAGCCGGTGGGCCCGCACCGCGCGCAGATGTTCTCCAGCTCGCCGTCGAGCGGCAGCGAAAGCATGCAGCTCATGTACCACATGGCCATCACCGCGTCCGAGCGCAGCGTGGACCTTTCGGCCGCGTACTTCGTACCCGACGAACTCACCTTGAAGCTGCTGATGGACGCGCTGCAGCGCGGCGTGCGCGTGCGCATCGTCACGCCCGGCGAGCACACCGACACCGAGACGGTGAAGGCCGCCTCGCGCGGCACCTGGGGGCCGCTGCTCGCGGCCGGCGCCGAGATCTACGAATACGGGCCCACCATGTACCACTGCAAGGTGATGATCGTGGACCGGCGCATGGTGTCGGTGGGGTCCACCAACTTCGACAACCGCTCGTTCCGGTTGAACGACGAGGCCAACCTCAACGTGTACGACGAAGCGTTCGCGCGCCGCCAGACCGAGGTTTTCGAGGAAGACATCCAGCGCTCGCGCCGCGTGACCCACCAGGACTGGCTGAACCGGCCCTGGACGGAAAAGCTTCACGAGAAGGTGACGGGGCTGATCGGGTCGCAGCTCTGAGGAGAAGCGGGGCGTCCTGCAACCAGACCCACCGGCTGGCGCTCGAACGGCGCCTGGGAGTGCGACCGCGCGGCATGCGAGCGGTCGCGTGTCCGGCGGGCGCCTACTGGTCGCCAGCTTCTTTTTTCTTCTTCCTGTCCTGGTCGTAATGCCACTTGATGGCGAAGAACATGCCCGTGCCGAACACGAGAACCTTGAACACGATGAAGACTATCGGGACCCAATCCATCTTGGAGTATTTCCTGGCTGCTGATTGACACTGGCGGTTGCGATCGTAGCAAGCCGATGGGCAGGAAGCGCTGGACATTCTGTCCCACCCGGTCAGGAAAGGGGCGCGCTGGATCCTCGTGTGGCCGCGCCCCTTGCGTTCTGTCCGGTTGCTGCGGCCGGCGTGCACGGACCGCCTGCGCCCCCCGCCGCCGTCAGCCCGGGATCTCGGGCTCGACCAGTTGCGCCAGCAGCTGCAGCGACTCCTGCCAGCCGAGGTAGCAGGCCTCGGTGGGAATCACGGCCGGGATGCCTTCCTGCACCACCGACAGTTCGGTGCCCACGGACACCGCCTTGAGCTGGATGGTGGTGCGCATCTCGCCGGGCAGGCCGGTCGCGTCGAAACGGTCGGTGTGCACGATGCGTTCGCCCGGCACCAGCTCGATGTATTCACCGCCGAAGGCATGCACCTGCCCGTTGCCGAAGTGGGTGAACTGCATGCGGTAGCGTCCGCCCACGCGGACATCGATCTCCAGCACCTTGCCGGTGAAACCGTGCGGAGGAAGCCACTTGGCCATGGCGTCGGGATCGAGGAAGGCGCGGTAGATGCGGTCGGCCGGCGCGCGCAGCACGCGGTGCAGCGTGACGGTGCCGGGGGCGTTGTCGGGGGCGGGGGCACTCATGGGCAGGTCTCCTTGGGGGACGGCGGGGTGGAACCCGGGAACCGGCACCCTAACGGGCCTGCTGCCGCGATTCAAGAGGGTTGATGCCAGGGCCCGCGTGCCCCCTTCTCACGGCGCCGGTGGGGCCGTGCCGATGAAGCCCACCACGTCGTCCAGCACCGGCGCCATCCAGCGCAGCGGCCAGGCGAAGGCGCCGATCAGCGTGGCGTGGTTCACGCGGCCGTACATCTTCAGGGTGACCGGCACGCCGGCGGCCTCCAGCCGGCCTGCCAGCTGCCGCGTGCTGCGCTCGGGGCTCACCAACTGGTCCTTGAGGGGGGCGGCCAGGAAGCTGCGCGGCGCCTGCGGGTGCGCGAACCCGATGGGCTGGGCGTTCGGCGGATAGTCGGGGTGGAAGAACACCGGCTGCGCATCGGGGTTGTCGGTGGGGAAGAAGTCGTACGGCCCCGCCAGGCCGATCCATCCGGCCAGCTCGCGCGGTGCGTGGCCGGTGGCCTGCAGCCAGCGCCCATCCAGCGCCACCATGGCCGCGTTGTAGCCTCCGGCGCTGTGGCCCATCGCAAACACGCGCTTCGGGTCGCCCCCCAGCCGCGCTGCGTGGTCCAGGCCATAGGCCACGGCGAGGGCGCTGTCCACCAGGAAATCCGGGTAGCGCACCTCGGGGTAGAGCCGGTAGTCGGCCACCAGCGTGAGCACGCCGCGCGCCGCGAGCGCCTCGCCGACGAACCGGTAATCGGCGCGCTCGCCGCTGTTCCACGAGCCCCCATAGAAGAAAACCACCACCGGCCAGCCCGCGGCCGGCGCGGCGACGCGCGGGCGGTACACATCCAGGCGCTGGCGTGGCAGGGGCCCATAGGCCACGGCGGCTTCGACCGTGTGCGTGCCTTGCGCGGTGAGCGCGTTCAGCGTGCCGACGCCCGAGCATCCCGCCATCGAGGCCACCAGGGCCAGAGCGCCCGCAGCCCGCAGTGCCGCTCGCATCCAGGGGTTTCGGGAAGCTGTCATGTCGCGCCTTTGGGTGTCGGGAGAGGGGTGGTCCGGAGCGGCTGCTGGCCGGAGCGGCGCAGGGGCGCGCCAGCGCTGTGGATTGTCGAAGCGCCACGGGCGCGGAGCCGTCGGAGGCCGCGCCGCCGTGCCGTGCGGCCAGCGCGCGCCGGGGCCATCGCCCCGGCTGGGAAAGGCGCAGGGCTCCCGGATCAGCCGGCGTGTGCCGTCCACTCCACGCGGTAGCTGGCGTCGCCCTCGGCCCACGCCACCAGGCGGTCGATGTTCGGATGCTTGCCAGGGTGCGCCTGCGCATCGGCGGCGTGCTCGGCATACCACTCCAGCCCCAGGCGGGCACCTGCCGGGGGGATGGCTCCGCCGTACAGCGCGGCCAGCGCGTGGTACACGGCCAGCGAGCCGGCCTGTCCGGGCTTGTTTTCCAGCGTGGCGATCGGCTGGCCCTGGCCATCGAGCATGCGCAGCGAGGCGATGTGGGCGACGGAAGGCAGTTGCTGGAGGCGTTCGGAGAATTTCATGGGAGAAAAGAGAAAGGGTGGGGGAACGGTGGCCAAGGACAGCGGGGCCCGCACCTCCCGGCGCGGGCCCCGCAACGCGAAGGCGCGACCTTATCGCAAACCGCGCGTCATCGCTTCACATCGAAACGGTCCAGGTCCATCACCTTGGTCCACGCGGCGATGAAATCGCGCACGAACTTCGGCTCGGCGCCGTTCTGCGCATACACCTCGGCCAGCGCCCGCAGTTGCGAGTTGGAACCGAAGACCAGGTCGGCGCGCGTGGCCGTCCACTTCACCTCGCCGCTCTGGCGGTCGCGGCCTTCGTAGAGGTCGTTCGCTTCCGAGGCCGGGCGCCATGCGGTGCGCATGCTGAGCAGGTGCACGAAGAAATCGTTGGTGAGCTGCCCGGGACGCTGCGTGAACACGCCGTGGTGCGAGCCGTCCACATTGGCGCCCAGCACCCGCAGTCCGCCCACGAGCACCGTGAGTTCCGGCGCGCTCAGCGTCAGCAACTGCGCGCGGTCCACGAGCAGTGCCTCGGCCGGGATGGCATAGGTCTTCTTCTGGTAGTTGCGGAAGCCGTCGGCCTGCGGCTCCATGGCGGCGAAGGATTCCACATCGGTCTGCGCCTGCGACGCATCGGTGCGGCCGGGCGTGAAAGGCACCCGGGCCGCATGGCCTGCCGCCTTCGCGGCCGCTTCCACCGCGGCGCTGCCGCCCAGCACGATCAGGTCGGCCAGCGACACCTTCTTGCCGCCTGCGTGCGCCGCATTGAACGCGCCCTGGATGCCTTCGAGCACCGAGAGCACCCGTGCGAGCTGGGCGGGCTGGTTCACTTCCCAGTCCTTCTGCGGTGCAAGGCGGATGCGTGCGCCGTTGGCCCCACCGCGCTTGTCCGATCCGCGGAACGTGGAGGCCGAAGCCCATGCCGTGGACACCAGCTCCGCCACCGACAGGCCCGAGGCCAGCACGCGCGCCTTCAGGTCGGCGATGTCCTTCTCGTCGATGGGTGCACCGTCCGCGGCGGGCAGCGGGTCTTGCCAGACCAGCTCTTCGGCGGGCACTTCGGGGCCCAGATAGAGCGGCTTGGGGCCCATGTCGCGGTGCGTGAGCTTGAACCAGGCGCGGGCGAACGCATCGGCGAACGCCTGCGGGTCCTGGTGGAAGCGGCGCGAGATCTTTTCGTAGATCGGGTCGAAGCGCAGCGACAGGTCGGCCGTGGTCATCATCGGCGCATGCTTTTTCGACGGGTCGTGGGCGTCTGGAATCATGTGCTCGGGCCGCACGTCCTTCGCCACCCATTGGTGCGCTCCGGCGGGGCTCTTGGTCAGCTCCCAGTCGTAGCCGAAGAGCATGTCGAAATAGCCGTTGTCCCAGGTCGTGGGGTTGGGCTTCCAGGCACCTTCGATACCGCTGGTCGTGGTGTGAACGCCGAAACCGGATTCGAACGTGTTGGTCCAGCCCAGGCCCTGCTCGGCGATGTCCGCGCCTTCGGGCTCCACGCCCACGAGCGTGGGGTCGCCCGCGCCGTGCGCCTTGCCGAACGTATGGCCGCCGGCCACCAGCGCCACGGTTTCCTCGTCGTTCATCGCCATGCGGGCGAAGGTCTCGCGCACATCGCGGCCGGAGGCGATCGGGTCGGGGTTGCCGTCCGGGCCCTCGGGGTTCACGTAGATCAGGCCCATCTGCACGGCGGCCAGCGGGTCGTCGAGCTGCCGCTCGCCGGAATAGCGGCTGTTGGCCTTGTCGCTCGTCGCCAGCCACTGTTCTTCGGCGCCCCAGTACACGTCTTCCTCGGGCTGCCAGATGTCGGCGCGGCCGCCGGCGAAGCCGAAGGTCTTGAAGCCCATGGACTCCAGCGCCACGTTGCCCGCCAGGATCATCAGGTCGGCCCAGGAAATCCGGTTGCCGTACTTCTGCTTGATGGGCCAGAGCAGCCGGCGCGCCTTGTCCAGATTGCCGTTGTCGGGCCAGCTGTTGAGCGGCGCGAAGCGCTGGTTGCCCGTGCCGCCGCCCCCCCGGCCGTCGGCCGTGCGGTAGGTGCCGGCGCTGTGCCAGGCCATGCGGATGAAGAGGCCGCCATAGTGGCCCCAGTCGGCCGGCCACCAGTCCTGCGAATCGGTCATCAGCGCCTTCAGATCGGCCTTGAGCGCAGCGTAGTCGAGCTTCTTGAATTCTTCGGCGTAGTCGAAGCCGGCATCCATCGGGTTGGAGGCGGGAGCGTGCTGGTGCAGGATGCCCAGGTTCAACTGGTTGGGCCACCAGTCACGGTTGGTGCGGCCCCGGGCCGGAATGCGCGGCTTGGCGGCGGAAGCGGTCTGCGCGCCGGAGAACGGGCACTTGGATTCACTGCTCATGGGTCACTCCTTTTTGTTTCTGTGTCGGCCGTCCGTGGATCAGACGGCCACGGATGAGAAGGATAGGGTTATCAAATTTATTTTTCCATTGAAGAAAACTAATTTCTTGGATCAAGGAGTGCTATCCGTGCGGGCCACGCCAGGTGCTGCACTCCGCCATGGCCACCCCGGTGAGGCGAGAGGAGGGTGGCTGCAGAGCAATGCCATACTGCGTTGCACGGATGGGCAGCAGGCGCGGGACAGCGCCGCCGCCTGAAACACCAGGCGAAAGCGCTCACAGGGAGGGAAAGCGCATGGAGCACCGCTTTGGAGGGCGGCTGAAGCATTGGAATGCCGAGCGTGGCTTCGGCTTCGTCGTGGCCGACGACAGCGGTGCCGAGTTGTTCGTGCACATCTCAGCCTTTCAGCGGCGCGACATCGTCCCCTCGTCGGGAGAGCCTTTGACCTTCGAGGTGGAGCCCGATCGCGAGGGCCGCCGGCGCGCCGTGCGCGTGCTGCGCAAGGGCGAAGTGGCCGGCGGCGCATCCGTTCACCCATTCCATGCGCCGAAGCACCGCACGCCTGAAGCTGCTCGGCGGCTGCACGGCCGCGATTCCGGTGGCGCGGGTGGACGTTCCGGCAGGTTCTATTCCGCCGTCGTCGTCCTGGGCGTCGTTGGCCTGATCGGCTGGATGGGTTACTCCCCCTACATGCAGCGGGCAGCAATGCACGGAGCTTCACTGTCCGCACCCGCACCCGCACCTGCCGCTGGAGCTTTCAGGGAGCCGGTACCGGAGGGCTTCCGCTGCGATGGTCGCAAGCAATGCTCGCAGATGACTTCATGCCGCGAGGCGAAGCTGTTTCTGCAGAACTGCCCAGGCACGCAGATGGATGGAAACGGAGACGGGGTGCCGTGCGAGCAGCAGTGGTGTGTCGGGCTGAAATGATTCCCGGGGAATCTTTACCGGGAAAAGCCGCCGGCTGTTCCCGATGGCCGAAGCCGTCACTTTCCCCAGGAGTCCTTCAGCCCTGTCACCCGATTGAAGACCGGTTTCCCGGCCGCATGGTCCTTGCGGTCCGCCACGAAGTACCCGAAGCGCTCGAACTGGAACTTCTCGTCCGGCTTCGCCTGCGCCAGTGATGGCTCCACATACGCCTTCACCACTTTCAGGCTGTCCGCGTTCAGCAGGGCCAGGTAGTCCTTGCCCCCTGCATCGGGTTGCGCGTCGGTGAAGAGCCGGTCGTAGAGCCGCACTTCGGCTTCCACGCCGTCGGCCACGCCCACCCAGGTGATGGCGGCCTTGACCTTCACGCTGTCTGCGCCGGGGGTGCCGCTCTTGGTGTCGGGCACCACGGTGGCGAGCACCTGCGCGACCTTGCCTTCGGCGTCCTTCTCGCAGCCGGTGCATTCGATCACGTAGCCGCCCTTCAGTCGCACCTTGTTGCCGGGGAAGAGGCGCTTGTAGCCCTTGGGCGGCGTTTCCTCGAAGTCCTCGCGCTCGATCCACACCTCCTTGCCCAGGGTGAAGTGGCGCACGGGCGCTTCGGTGCCTTCGGGCGGGTGGGGCAGGGCCGGCAACTGGCAGGGCTCCAGGTGGCCGGCGCCGAAGACCTCGTCCCAGTTGGTCAGCACGAGCCTGACGGGGTCGAGCACGGCCATGCCGCGGTGCGCCTTGTTCTCCAGGTCTTCGCGCAGGCAGCCCTCGAGCGTGCCGTAGTCGATCCACGAGTAGTCCTTGGTCACGCCGATGCGTTCGCAGAAAAGCTGCAGGGCCTCGGGCGTATAGCCGCGGCGGCGCAGGCCGACGATGGTGGGCATGCGGGGGTCGTCCCAGCCGCCCACGGTGCCGCTGTCCACCAGGTGCTTGAGCTTGCGCTTGCTGGTGACCACGTAGGTGAGGTTGAGCCGCGCGAATTCATACTGCCGCGGCTGGGGCGTGGCGATCAGGCCGCCCTCGGCGAGGCGGTCCATCAGCCAGTCGTAGAAGGGCCGCTGGTCTTCGAATTCCAGCGTGCAGATGCTGTGGGTGATGCGCTCCAGCGCATCCTCGATGGGGTGCGCGAAGGTGTACATCGGGTAGATGCACCACTGGTTGCCTGTGTTGTGGTGCTCGGCGTGCTTGATGCGGTAGATGGCCGGGTCGCGCAGGTTGATGTTGGGCGAGGCCATGTCGATCTTCGCGCGCAGCACGGCGGCGCCGTCGGGCAACTGGCCGGCCTTCATATCGCGCAGGCGCGCAAGGTTCTCGGCGGGCGTGCGGCTGCGGTAGGGGCTGTCGACGCCCGGCTTGCCGAAGTCGCCGCGGTTGGCGCGCATTTCCTCGGGCGTCTGCTCGTCCACATAGGCATGCCCGGTTTCGACGAGGTACTCGGCCGCGCGGTACATGAAGTCGAAATAGTCGCTTGCCTGGTAGGGCGCGGCGCTGCCGGGCGTCTGGCCGATCTGCGCCCAGTCGAAGCCGAGCCAGCGCACGGCGTCGATGATGCTGTCGACGTATTCCTGGTCTTCCTTCTCGGGATTGGTGTCGTCGAAGCGCAGGTGGCACACGCCGCCGTAGTCGCGCGCGAGGCCGAAGTTGAGGCAGATGCTCTTGGCGTGGCCGATGTGCAGGTAGCCGTTGGGCTCGGGCGGGAAGCGGGTGCGGATCTTCGCCGGGTCGGGCTGGCCGGCGGCGTGGTGGGCGGCATCGCCCGGGGTGCCTGCCCAGCGGGCCTGGGCATGCGTGCCCTGGGCCAGGTCGGTTTCGATGATCTGGCGCAGGAAATTGCTGGGCTTGGCGGCTTCTGGCGGCGTGGAGGAGGGGGCGTGCGAACTCATCCCGCGATTCTAGGCGGCGGCCCCCGCCGTAACTCCCTGCAACAATGGACGCAACGTCCGGAAACAAGATAGTTGGTGGTTTGTGCCATCCTTGCGGCCATGTGCTGCGTTAGTAGCGCACCGGGCCGCGATTCCCGCCCTCCCTGCGCGGTAGGGGCCCAACTTCCAAGGAGATTTCCATGACCAAAAACCGTTCCCTCGCAGCCATTGCGGCCACGGCCGGGATGGGGCTGGCATTGCTGGCCGCATCGGGTGCCGCGCAGGCGCGCGATGTGTTCTGGTCCGTCGGCATCAATTCGCCGGGCGTGGTGCTCGGCGTGGGTGGCGGCCCCGGCGTCGTCTACGGCCCGCCGCCGGCCTATGTGGCGCCCCCGCCCGTGTATTACGCGCCGCCCGCTCCGGTCTACTACGCGCCGCCGCCCGTGGCGTATGTGCCTCCCCGCCCTGTCTATTACGCGCCGCCGCCTCCGGTGGTGTATGGCGGTGGCTATGGGTACTACGGCCGGCCGCATTGGCATGGCGGTGGCCGGGGCCACTGGCGTTGAGGGGCCCGTCGGGCCTCCAGGGCCCGGCTCCCGGCGTCGGTTTCGATTGGCACAGGCCCCTTTCAGGGGCCTTTTTCTTGGGGGCGCCGCATAATCGCGCGTTTCGCGCAGCAGCCAGGCCCGGATGCGGCAGGCGCTGGATCTGGAGTACTGCCCCGTGACCCCCACCCGTACCGTTTTCGTTCTGAATGGCCCCAACCTGAACCTGCTCGGCACGCGCGAGCCGGCCGTCTACGGGGCGCAGACGCTGTCCGATGTGGAGCAGCTGTGCGCCCAGGCCTGCGCGCGGCATGGCCTGGCGCTGCAGTTCCGGCAGAGCAACCACGAGGGCCAACTGGTCGATTGGATCCACGAGGCCGGCCGGTTGCACGCGGCCCGGGAGCTTGCCGGCGTGGTGCTGAATGCCGGTGCCTACACCCACACGAGCGTGGCATTGCTCGATGCGGTGAAGGGCACGGGCGTGCCGTTGGTCGAGCTGCACATCAGCAATGTGCATGCGCGCGAGAGCTTCCGCCACCATTCCTACCTGGCCGCTGCGGCGCGGGCCGTGATGTGCGGCTTCGGCGTGCGCGGCTATGCGCTGGCCATTGACGCGGTGGCGGACTGGTGACCGCCGAGCTTCCCGAAGACGTCGCCCGCCTCGCTGCGCGGGCGGAGGCTCACGCCACGCCCTGCGGAGCAGGCACCATGGTATGGCGAGTCTGGCGGGCCGCCGGTACGGGTGCCGGAGCGCTACCGCCGCTGGTGCTGCTGCATGGCGGCAGCGGCAGCTGGATGCACTGGGTGCGCAACATCGACACGCTGCTGTCCTGGGGGCGCACGGTGTGCGTGCCCGATCTGCCGGGATTCGGCGATTCCGCGGTGCCCGCCACCGGCTCGGACGCGGATGCGCTGGTGGCGCCGCTGGCCGAGGGCATGCAGGCGCTCTGGGGCGGCGCACCCTGCGATCTGGTGGGTTTTTCGTTCGGCGGGCTGGCGGCCGGGCTGCTGCTGGCGGCCGAGCCGGCGCTGGCCCGGCAACTGGTATTGGTCGGCGCTCCGGCAATGGGCGTGGTGCCGCAGCGGCAGTTCACGCTCAAGGCCTGGCGCCATCTGCCCACCGAGGCGCAGGCGGCGGTGCACCGCCACAACCTGGCCGAATTGATGCTGCACGACGCGGCGCTGATCGAAGGGTTGGCGCTGCAGGTGCACTGCGCCAACGTGGTACGCGACCGCATGCCGCGCCGGCGGCTGGCGCATACCGACGCCCTGGCCCGTGCGCTCCCGGCCGTGCGCTGTCCGGTGCAGGCGATCTATGGCGAGCGCGATGCGCTCTACAAGGGTTTTTTGCCTGCGCTGGAAAGCGCCTACCGCACCGCGGCGGCCGATTTTCGCGGGCTCTCGCTCGTGCCGGACGCGGGGCACTGGGTGCAGTTCGAGCAACCCGCCCCGTTCGCCGATGCGCTGGCCGCCGCGCTGGCGGCCGGGGCCTGATCCGCGCGATGGCAGCCGCATTGCCCCGGGTGGACGAACGCGAGGTGGTGTTTACCGCGGTGCGCGCGCAGGGCCCCGGGGGCCAGAACGTGAACAAGGTGTCCACGGCCGTGCAATTGCGTTTCGACATCCCTGCCTCGTCGCTGCCGGAGGACATGAAGGAGCGGCTGCTTGCCCTGAGCGATGCTCGCATCACCCTGGCGGGCGTGGTGGTCATCAAGGCGCAGCAGTACCGTACACAGGAGGCCAATCGGCTCGACGCCCTGCAGCGGCTGGAGGCGCTGGTGGCGCGCGTGGCCCAGCCGCCGCGCGCTCGCCGGGCGACCAAGCCGTCGTATGGCGCCCGCCAGCGCAGGCTGCAGGACAAACGCGAGCGTTCCGGCACCAAGGCGCTGCGCGGCCGGGTACAGGACTGACCTGCCGCGGCGGGATGCCCCGCAGCGCCGGTGGTGCCCATGGCGCAACGATGGTCTCTGGCGCGCACCCCTTGGGAACGTGGCTCTGCGCACCCATATCCTCGGGGCAACCCTTCCGTTGCTGCATTCCCGGGATCGCTCTGCCATGGTTTCTTCGTCCGTGCCTTCATCGCCGCAGCCCGCTGAGGCTTCTTCCGCTACTGCACCGCAGGGGCGGGTGCCGGCACTCTTCGTATCGCACGGTGCCCCGCTGTTCGCGCTGGAGCCCGGCAGCACCGGCCCGGCGCTGCATGCCTGGGCCCAGGCGCTCCGCCAGCGTTTTCCCGGCCTGCGCGGTGTGGTGGTGATGTCGCCGCACTGGATGGCACGCGGCGCGGCCGTGATGACCGGTGCGAAGCCGTCCACCTGGCACGATTTCGGCGGATTCCCGCCGCCGCTCTATGCATTGCAGTACCCCGCGCCCGGGGCTCCAGACCTGGCGGCCGATGTGCTCGGCTTGCTGCGGTCGGCCGGCATCGCGGCCGAGGCCGATGCGCAGCGGCCCTTCGACCATGGCGCCTGGGTGCCGCTGCGGCACCTGTTCCCCGAGGCCGATCTGCCGGTGGTGCAGGTCGCGCTGCCCGCGGGCGCCGGCCCGCGCGAGGTGCATGCCATGGGCGCCGCAGTGCGCGGCCTGCGCGACCGCAGCGTGCTGGTCATGGGCTCGGGCAGCATGACGCACAACCTCTCCGAGTTCTTCGGTGGCACCGCCACCGCCCGGTCGCTGGACTATGTGGACGATTTCTGCCGCTGGGTCGAGGCCGCGCTCCAGCGGGGCGACACCGAGGCCCTGCTGGACTACCGCAGCCAGGCCCCGCATGCAGTGCGGGCGCACCCGGGCGATGACCACTTCCTGCCGCTCTTCTTCGCGCTGGGTGCCGCGGGCGAGGACCGCGTGCCGCACTACCTGAGCCGCGAGGTCATGCATGGGTCGCTCGCCATGGATGCCTTCGCGCTGCAGGCAGATGCATGAAACTCCCGCCCCCGGATGGTGCTCCAACCGGGTCGATCCACTTCGCCAGCCGCCCTCCGGACGCCTTCCATGCTCGATCTCGATCTGCCGCTCACATTCCTGAACCGCCCCGCCGCTCCCGAAACGCAGCAACCCTGGCTGCTGGTGCTCATGCATGGCGTGGGAAGCCATGAAAAAGACCTTTTCGCGCTGGCACCCTATGTGCCCGCACCTTTCCATGTGGTGAGCCTGCGCGCCCCGTATCCGATGGGCCCTGGGGCCAACACCTGGTTCGAGTTCTCGGTGGAGCCCGACGGCAGCCGCACCATCCACGAGGCCCAGGAAATCGCCAGCCGCAGCCTGCTGGCGCGCACGGTGGAGACCGCTGCCGCGCAGCTGGGCGTGTCGCCCGATCGCGTGATCGTGGGCGGGTTCAGCCAGGGCGGGATCATGGCGCTCTCGCTGCTGCTGACCCGGCCCGACCTGCTGCGGGGCGCGATGGTGTGGCACAGCCGCCTGCTGCCCCAGGTGCTGCCGCATGCCGTGACGCCTGCTGCGCTGTCGGGCAAGGCCCTGTGGGTCAGCCATGGCGAGCAGGACAACGTGATTCCTCTGGCCAGTGCCCGCGCGATCCGCGACCATGCGCGCGGCCTGCCGCTGGCGCTGACCTACCGTGAGTACCCGGGCATGCACGAGATCCGGCCCAACGAGTTGCACGACGCGATGGAGTGGCTGGCCGCGCTGGACCTGCCCGAGGCCGTGGTGGCCCGGTAACGCCTCCCATCCGCGGTCTGCCGCCGGCCGGCCAGCACCGTTCACATGCGCTTACGGGGCCCGGGCCTGGCGGGCTCCACAATGCCCGGGCCAGGCCTTGCCTCCGTCCCTTCCCGTGAAAGCCCCCCGCATGCCCGAAACCGATCCGCAGGATTTCCGACCCCCATCCTCCCGGCCCGCTCCTGCGTCTCCGCTGCGGTGGGTGGTGGCCGGGGTGGCCGGCGCGATGGCGGTGGCGGGTGCGGCCTGGTGGATGGGCTGGCTGCCGCCGCCGACCCAGATGCCCGCTCCGATCCCGCCGGCTTCAGTGGCTTCAGTGGCTTCCGGGGCGCAGGGCGCGGCGCCCGCGCCGCCGCCCGGGGCCGCTGCCTCGGGGCCGGAGCATCCCGTGGAGCCCGAGGGCGCGGCCGCACCGGCCACGGTGGCCGAGGCCGATGCGGCCATCGCGCGTTCCCTGGGCGAATGGCTGGGGGGCGAACGCGTGGCGGCGATGTTGCGCATGGACGAGGTCGTGCGGCGCATCGTGGTGACGGTGGACAATCTGCCCCGTGCGCAGGCCCCGGCGGGGCTGTGGCCCGTGCAGCCCGCGCCGCAGCGCTTTCTGGTGCAGGCCGTGCCCGGCAGTGCGGCCACCGAGAACGGAGCGCCCCTGCATGCCACGGTGGCTCCGGCCAATGCCGCGCGCTACGCGGCCCTGGTGGCGCTGGCCGAAGCCGTGCCGCGCGAGCAGGCCGTGGCGCTCTACCGCCAGCTCTACCCGCTGTTCCAGCAGACCTATGTGGAACTGGGCTACCCCAAGGGCTATTTCAACGACCGGCTGGTGGCCGTGCTGGGCCACCTGCTGCAGACCCCGGAGGTGCATGGGCCGCTGAACGTGCAGCTCACGCGCGTGCAGGGCGAGGTGCCGTCCACGCGCCCCTGGGTGCGCTATGAGTTTGCCGATCCGCACCTGCAGGCGCTCTCCAGTGGCCAGAAAATGCTGCTGCGCATCGGGCCCGAGAACGCGCGCCGCGTGAAGGCCGTGCTGGCCGATGTGCGGCGCCGGCTGGCCTCGGGCGATGCGCGCCCGGGCGCGGCGGCCCCCGCACCGTCCGTGCCCGCCAGCGCGGCGCAGTGAGGGCCGCGCGGCGCCCTTCTCGCTGACTGACCTTTCCACCCATCCAAACACCATGCCCCTGTTCATCGCCATGAACCGCTTCCGCATCGCCCCCGGCCGCGAGGACGAATTCGTGGAGGTCTGGCGCCAGCGCGACAGCCACCTCGCGCAGGTTCCGGGTTTCGAATCGTTCCATCTGCTGCGTGGTGAAACGACGGCCGGGCACACGCTCTTCGCGTCGCACACCGTGTGGGCGTCGCGCGCGCACTTCGAAGACTGGACGCGCTCCGACGCATTCCGCGCCGCGCACGCCAACGCAGGCGGCAAGCGCGACCTGTACCTGGGCCCGCCGCAGCTCGAGTTGTTCGACGCGGCGTGGTAGCCGCAGCAGGGTGCGCAGGGCTCTCTGCCTACCCCGTGGCCAGCGGCAGGGGCAGGGCGGTCTTGTAGCGCACCTGCTTGAGCGCGAAGCTGGAGCGGATCTTCTCAATGCCCGGGATCGGCGTGAGCTGCTCCAGGATGAAGCGCTCCAGCGCGCCGATGTCGGCCACGGCCACGCGGATCAGGTAGTCGGAGTCGCCGCTCATCAGGTAGCACTCCATGACCTCGTCGTGCTCGGCGATGCGGCGCTCGAAATCGGCCAGCGCGGGCTTGGCCTGCGACCGGAGGCTGATGCTGATGAACACGTTGAGCCCCAGGCCCAGCGCGGCCGCGTTGGCAAGCGCCACATAGCGCGCGATCACGCCGGCCGCCTCCAGCGCCTTCACGCGGGCCAGGCACGGCGAGGGCGAAAGGTGCACGCGCCGCGCCAGCTCCACATTGGAGAGCGAGCCATCGGCCTGCAGTTCGGCCAGGATGCGCAAATCGGTGGTGTCGAGCTTCATCTGCTGCAGTTTATGTAAAAGCCGGCACGAAATGCCGCCATTCGGGGTTTGTCAGGACGCTTAAAAGTCACTCATGCCGCACACCGGCCGCTAGAGTGCCCAGCATGAACGCTCCCACCCCCCTGCATGCCCTGGCCGGCGGCGTGCCCACCGGTTCCGCTTCCGCCGCCGCCGATTCCGATCCGCAAGAAACCGCCGAGTGGCGCGATGCCTTCCTGTCGCTGCTGGCCGCGCAGGGGCCCGAGCGGGCGCGCTACGTGCTGGACGAACTGGCACGGCTCGCGCGGCGCCAGCGCACCGGCTGGCAGCCCACGCTGAACACGCCGTACGTGAACACCGTGGCGGTGGAGGCGCAGCCCGCGTTCCCGGGCGACCTGGCCATCGAGGAGCGGCTCGCCTCGCTCATGCGCTGGAATGCGCTGGCCATGGTGGTGCGCGCCAACCAGGCCTACGGCGAGCTGGGTGGCCACATCGCGAGCTACGCCAGCGCCGCCGACCTGTTCGAGGCCGGCTTCAACCATTTCTTCCGGGGGCGCGAGGGCACGGGCGTGGGGCAGCACCGCGGCGATCTGGTGTTCTTCCAGCCGCACAGCGCGCCGGGCGTGTACGCGCGGGCCTTCCTCGAAGGCCGGCTGACCGAAGACGACCTGCAGCATTACCGGCAGGAGATCACGGCGCCGGCCGCGGGCGCGCAGGGGCTCTCCAGCTACCCGCACCCGTGGCTCATGCCGGATTTCTGGCAGTTCCCGACCGGCTCGATGGGTATCGGGCCGATCAGCAGCATCTACCACGCGCGCTTCATGCGCTACCTCACGCACCGCAACCTGCTCGACTGCCAGGAGCGCAAGGTCTGGGGCGTGTTCGGCGACGGCGAGATGGACGAGCCCGAGAGCATGAGCGCGCTCACGCTCGCGGCCCGCGAGGGGCTCGACAACCTCGTCTGGGTGGTCAACTGCAACCTGCAGCGGCTGGACGGCCCCGTGCGCGGCAACGGCCGCATCGTGGACGAACTGGAGCGGCTCTTCGCCGGCGCTGGCTGGAACGTGGTCAAGCTGCTCTGGGGCAGCGACTGGGACGGGCTCTTCGCGCGCGACCTCACCGGCACGCTGGCCCGCACGCTGGGCGGCACCGTGGACGGGCAGATGCAGACCTTCGCCGCCAAGGACGGCCGCTTCAACCGCGACCATTTCTTCGGCCAGACGCCCGAGCTGGCCGCGCTGGCCCAGGGCCTGACCGACGAGCAGATCGACCGCCTGAAGCGCGGCGGGCACGACCTGGTGAAGATCCACGCCGCCTACGCCGCGGCGGCGGCGCACCGCGGGCAGCCCACGGTGGTCCTGGCGCACACCAAGAAGGGCTACGGCATGGGGGCGGCGGGGCAGGGCAAGATGACCACGCACAGCCAGAAGAAGCTCGACGATGCCGACCTGATCGGGTTCCGCAACCGCTTCAACCTGCCGCTCACCGATGCGCAGGCCACGGGCCTGGCGTTCTACCGCCCGGCAGAGGACAGCCCCGAGATGCAGTACCTGCGTGCGCGGCGGGCCGGGCTGGGCGGCGCGCTGCCGCGCCGCGAGACCGCCTGCGACACCGTGCCCGTGCCCGAGCTGGGCCACTACGCGCAATTCGCGCTGCAGGCCGCGGGCAAGGAGATGAGCACCACCATGGCCTTCGTGCGCATGCTGGGCACGCTGCTCAAGGACGCCGCCCTGGGCCCGCGCATCGTGCCCATCGTGGCGGACGAGGCGCGCACCTTCGGCATGGCCAACCTGTTCAAGCAGGTGGGCATCTATTCGAGCGTGGGTCAGCGCTACGCGCCGGAGGACATCGGCTCCGTGCTGTCCTACCGCGAGGCGCTGGACGGCCAGATCCTGGAGGAGGGCATCAGCGAGGCCGGCGCCATCGCGAGCTGGACGGCCGCCGCCACGAGCTACAGCGTGCATGGCCTGGCGATGCTGCCGTTCTACATCTACTACTCGATGTTCGGCTTCCAGCGCGTGGGCGACGCCATCTGGGCCGCCGCCGACCAGCGCGCGCGGGGCTTCCTGCTGGGCGCCACCTCGGGCCGCACCACGCTGGGCGGCGAAGGGCTGCAGCACCAGGACGGCTCCAGCCACCTCGTGGCCGCCACCATCCCCAACTGCAAGGCCTACGACCCGGCCTACGCCGGCGAGCTGGCCGTGATCCTGGACGCCGGCATGCGCGAGATGCTGGTCGAGCAGTGCGACGTCTTCTACTACGTCACGCTCATGAACGAGAACTACGCCCAGCCCGACCTGCCCGAGGGCGCCGCGGCCGGGGTACTCCGCGGATGCTATGTATTTGATAGCTATAAAGCCAATGGATCCGGCGGCATGGAGGCAAAAACACCCCAAGGTGCCATGCAGGATGCCGCAGGCCGCCCGGCCGTCACGCTGCTGGGCTCCGGCGCGATCCTGACCGAGGTGGTGCGCGCCGCGCAGCAGCTGGCGGCCGAGGGCATCGACGCCACCGTGGTCAGCGTGACGAGCTGGAGCGAGCTGGCGCGTGATGGCGTGGCCTGCGAGCAGCGCTGGCTGCAGGCCGGCGAAGGCGGCCGGCAAGCGGAGGCCGCCACCCCCTGGCTCGCCCAGGTGCTGGCCGGTACGGCGGGCCCTGTCGTCGCGGCCACCGACTACGTGCGTGCCGTGCCGGAATCCGTGCGCGCCTTCGTGCCAGCGGGCCGCCGCTATCTCACGCTGGGCACCGACGGCTTCGGCCGCAGCGACACGCGCGCGGCGCTGCGCCGGTATTTCGACGTGGATGCAGACAGCGTGGCGCGCGCTGCGCGCGGCCTGCTGGGCCGCTCCTAGACAGCGCGTTCGACCAGGGCCACCGCATGGCCCAGCGCCTGCAGCGCGGCCTGCGGCGTGCTGCCGAACTGCGCGTGGACGATGGCGCCGTCCACTGCCAGGGCCAGCATCTGCACGTGCATGTCGCGCGCGGGTGACGGGGGCAGCAGCCGGGCGATGCGCGCGGCCATGTCCTGCTTGTGCTGGCGGGTGAGCGCAGCCACGGCGGGCACGGTGTCGCCCAGCTCCGCCGTGGAGTTGAGGAACGCACAGCCGCGGAAGTCCGCATCGCCCAGCCATTCGGCCAGGGCGGGCGCGAGTGCATGCAGACCGTCGCCGTGGCGGTGCAGCGCCGCGTCGAACCATTCCATCCAGCGCGCATGGCGCTCTGCCAGAAAGGCCTCTACCAGGTCGTTCTTGCTGGGAAAGTGCCGATAGAAGGTGACCTTGGTCACCCCGGATTCACCGATGACCCGGTCCACGCCGGTGGCGCGCACGCCGTGCCGGTAGAAGAGGGCATAGGCCGTCCAGAGGATGCGCTCGCGCGCGGGCTGGTCGGGCGTGGCGGCAGGAACGGAAAGGGGGGCAAGGGGCATGGAGGGATTGTAGACAGGTCTGTCTACGCCGGCTACATTGGCATGTAGACAGACCTGTCTACATGCCTCCATGTCCCTCCACTCCTGCTGAAAGGCCCGCTGCCATGACATCGCTCCCTCTCGTTCCTCCTTTCACCGAGGCCACGGCCCTGCGCAAGGTCCGCATCGCGGAAGACGCCTGGAACAGCCGCGACCCCGACCGCGTGGCGCAGGTCTATACGGAGGACACGCGCTGGCGCAACCGCGTGGACTTTCCCGTGGGCCGCGAAGCGGTGCGCGAGTTCCTGCGCCGCAAGTGGGTGCGCGAGCTGGACTACCGGCTGATCAAGGAGCTGTGGGCATTCGGGGGCCCCCGCATCGCCGTGCGCTTCGCCTATGAATGGCGCGACGATTCGGGCAACTGGTACCGCTCGTACGGCAACGAGAATTGGGAGTTCGACGCCGAGGGGCTGATGCAGCGCCGCTTCGCGTGCATCAACGACCTGCCCATTCGCGAGGCCGATCGGCTGTTCCATTGGCCGCTGGGCCGGCGCCCGGACGACCACGCATCGCTCAGCGATCTGGGTCTGTGATTGCGCCGGATGCCGTGGTCCGCGTGATGTGTTCCACGAAAAGCCGCACGGCCTCGGCCGTGTTGTCGCGGCTCCAGACCACGCCCACCGGGCCGAAGCGGATCGTGCGATCGAGCGGCAGGATCCGCATGTTGCCCAGCGCCGCTTGGTACTCGGCCATGGCCTCCGAGCACACGCCCACATAGTCGCCCTGGTGCACCAGCGCCTGCAGCGTGGTGATGGCGGCGGTCTCCACCTTGGGCAGCAGCCAGGGCGCGCCGCTGCCCAGCAGCGCGGCGTCGAGCTGTGCGCGCATCAGCGTGCCCTTGGGCGGCATGATCCAGTTTTCTTCCAGCAGGTCGGCCAGCCGCAGCGGGCCGGTGGCGTCCCACAGGCGGCTCGCGCGGCCGACCACGAGGCAGACGTTGTCTTCGAACAGCTCGCGGTGCTCCAGCCGCGCGTGGTGCGCGCGCGCATCGAGCGAGCCCACCACCACGTCGAGCTGCTTGTTCTGCAGCCCTTCGAGCAGGTTGCCGAACGGGTTTTCGGACACGGTGACCGAGATGTAGGGGTGCAGCCGCTGGAACTCCGCCAGCGCCTGCGGCACGCCGCGCGCCACGCCGGCCCACACGCTGCCGATGTACAGCCGCGCGGTGCGGCCCTCGGCCACGGCGCCCAGCTCCATCTGCGTGCGCGAGATGTCGCCCAGCACGCCGATGGCCAGCCGCTTCATGATGACCCCGGCTGGCGTGAGCTGGATGCGCCGCCCGCGCGTGACCAGCGGCATGCCCACCAGTTCCTCGAGGTCGGCCAGCCAGTGCGACATGGCCGATTGCGTCATGTGCATGCGCGTGGCGGCCTCGGTGAGCGTACCGGCCTCGTCCAGCACGAGGAACGACTCCAGGTGCTTCACCTTCAGCCGGCGCGCCCAGGCGACTTGATCGTAGGAACCCATGAGCAAATGCTAATGGATCCATCGGGCGAATTCGCTGGCGCGGCGGCCCGCACCTCCGAATAATCCACTCAGAAGCGGTGCCTTGGCGCCCGCGATCCACACCTGACGCCTTCGGAGACTGCAGACCATGAAGAAATTCTCTTGCCTTGCCGCCCTGGCGGCCGCCGCGCTGTCGTGGGCCGTACCGGCCCTGGCGCAGGACGCCGCCGGCTATCCGGGCACCCGCCCGATCCGGCTCGTCGTGTCGCAGCAGGCCGGCGGCAGCTCCGACACCGTCGCGCGCCTCTGGGCCGAGCACGCGGGCAAGGCGCTGGGCGCCAGCATCGTGGTGGAGAACAAGCCCGGCGCGGGCGGCATCATCGCGGCGCAGCAGGTGCTGGGCCAGCCGGCCGACGGCTACACGCTGATGTTCGGCGGCGTGTCGCAGATGGTGCTCAACAAGTTCGTCTACAAGCCGCTGCCCTACGACCCCGAGAAGGATTTCACCGGCGTGGGCATGCTGAGCACGGTGCCCTTCGTGCTGGTGGCCAACCCCGAGACGGGATTCAAGTCGCTGGACGACCTCGTGAAGTACGCCAAGGCGCACCCGGGGAAACTCAATTTCTCGTCGTCGGGCCTGGGCAATTCCACGCAGCTGGCGGTGGAGTTGCTGCAAAGCAAGCTCGGCATCTCGATGACGCACGTGCCGTTCAAGGGCGAGCCCGACGGTCTCATGGCCACCATCGGCGGCCAGACGCAGGTGATGGCCCCGGTGGCCGGCACCGCGCTGCCCCACATCAAGAACCGCAAGGTGATCCCGCTCGTGGTGCTCGCACCCTCGCGCCTGCCCGAATTGCCCGACGTGCCGGCCGCCAACGAGCTGGGCGTGAAGGATTTCGACACCATGGGCTGGAGCGGCATCGTCGCCCGTAGCGGCACGCCGCCGGCCATCATCGCCAGGCTGCACGAAGGCACGCGCGCCTTCCACGCCAGCGCCGAGGTGCAGGCCAAGCTGCGCGCGATGAACGCCATCCCCATGGCCGGGCCCGCCAGCCAGCTCATGGAGACCGCCCGGCGCGACACCCAGGCCTGGGGCCCGACCCTGGACGCCTTGAACCTGAGCGGCAAGTGAGGACCGCCATGACCAAGGAAGCGATGGTGTCCTGCCCGCAACCCGAGGCGGCGGAATCGGGCATCGAGGTGCTGCGCGCGGGTGGGAATGCGGTGGATGCCGCGGTGGCCACCGCGCTCGCGCAGACCGTGGTGGACCCGCTGATGTGCGGCATCGCCGGCTTCGGGACGGCGGCCGTCTACATGCGGGGGGCCGCGGGTGCGGCTGCGCACGAGTACTTCGACTTCCACGCGCCCGCGCCGCTCGCCTGCCGCGAAGACATGTGGGCCGGCCTGCTCGAGGGCGAGACCAAGGACGGCTTCGGCTTCATCCTGAAGGGCCGCGTCAACGACATCGGCCCGCAGTCCATCGCCACGCCGGCCACGCTCAGGGGACTGGAGGCGATGCACCGTGCGCACGGCCGTCTGCCCTGGAAGGACGTGGTGGCGCCCGCCATCGCCTGGGCGGCCGAAGGCTTCTTCGTGCGGCCCGGCATGCATGCGTTCTGGATCGACGAGCCCACCATGGGCCGTGCGAGCAACCTCGACCGCCTGCGCTACAGCGACGAGGGCCGTGCGCTCTACTGCCGCCCGGACGGCTCGCCCAAGCCCATCGGCACGCCGCTTTCCAACCCCGGCATGGCCGGCGTGCTTGCCCAGGTGGCCGAGGAAGGCATCGCGCCGTTCTACGAGGGCGAACTGGCACGCCGCATGGTGGAGCACGTGCAGTCGCTGGGCTGCCTGATCGCGCGCGAGGACCTCGCGCGCTACCGGGTGCGCCGCGTGGCGCCGCTCCTGGGCCGCTACCGCGATCGCACCATCGCCACCAACCAGCCTCCGGGGGGCGGCGCCATGCTGCTGCAGATGCTGAACATCCTGGAGAACTTCCCCCTTGCGGAGATGGAGCACAACGGGCCGGACTACCTGCGCCTCTTGAGCGAGGCCATGAAAAAGGCCACCTCCGACAAGGACCGGCACATCGGCGACCCGGCCTTCGTGCAGGTGCCGCTGGAGGAACTGCTCTCCAAGGACGGCGCCGCGCGCGTGGCGGACGCCATCCGCGCCGGGCAGCGCTTCAGCGTGGAGCGCGTGAACCCGGGCGCCCCCGTGCCGCGCGACACCACGCACCTGAGCGTGGTCGATGGCGAGGGCAATTGCGTGTCGATGACGCACTCGCTGGCCATGCCCTCGGGCGTGATCACGCCGGGCATGGGCTTTTTCTACAACGGCTGCATGGGCGTGTTCGATCCGCGCCCAGGCCGCGCGGGCAGCATCCAGCCGGGCAAGAGCCGGTTCACATCCTCGTGCCCGAGTATCGTCTTCAAGGACGGCCGGCCGGAGATCGTGCTGGGTGCGCCGGGCGGCACGCAGATCGCCATGGGCGTGCTGCAGGTGCTGCTGAACATGATCGACCACGGCATGGGCATGCAGGAGGCGGTGTCGGCGCCGCGCTTCTCGTCCACCAGCAACTCCATCGACGTGTGCAACCGCATCCCGCGCCACGTCACGCGCGTGCTGCAGGACGGCGGCTACGAGGTGTACCGCAATCCCTACAACTACACCATCGGCTGGGTGCATGGCGTGCAGATCGCGGCGGATGGCCGGCTGCACGGCGGCGCCGATCCCGGCCGCGACGGCGTGGCCTACCGCACGGCGGTGGATTAAGCCGGACGGCGCGCGCGGGGCGTCAGGCCGCGGGCTGGAAGAACGCGTCCAGCACGGGCCGCAGCGTGGGGAATTCCTGCGCGAAGCGGTCGCGGCTGACGAAGTAGGCCTCGCAGGCCACGGCGAAGAATTCGGCCGGCGCGGTGGCCCCGTAGGCATCGAGCCACGGCCATTCGCCGCCGAAGCGCTCGGCGATGATGACCTGCTCGCGGAATTCGGCGTAGGCCGGCTCCCAGGCGGCACGCCAGCGCTCGCGCGCGCTGCGGGTGTCGCGCGCACCCATGAATCCCGGCGGCAGGGGCGGGTAGCCGTCCGCACCGCCGTTGCGCATGTCCAGCTTGTGCACGAACTCGTGGATCACCACGCTCGTGCCGCTGCCCGCGGTGCCGCGCGCGAGCGGCTGGCCGGCGCCGTCCACGGCCGGCCAGCTCAGCATGACCGGGCCGCGCTCCATTGCCTCGCCCAGCAGCACTTCGTCGTAGTCGTGCACAACGCCGGCCGCATCCACGGACTGCCGGCGGGCCACCGCCTCGCCCGGGTGGACCACGATGCCCACGAAGTCGTCGTACCAGGCCAGGGCCTGCGCCGGCTCGCCCCAGTGCAGCAGCGGCAGGCAGGCCTGCGCGGCGATGGCGACGGCCATGGCATCGGTCACCTCCATGCCGTGGGCGCCGGTGAACTCCTTGCGCTGCAGGAAGCGGGCGCTCAGGGCGCGCAGCTTGGCCTGGTCGTGCAGCGGCAGCGCGGCCAGGAACGGGTAGCGCGAGAGCGTCTGCAGCCAGAGCGGGGCACTGATGTCGGGAACGGGCGCCAGCTTGGCGCGCACGCGGTTGACGAAGCGGAGGAGGGCGTGACGAAAGGGCGCGGGCATGCCCCTCAGGTGGGGACGAGCGCGACGCGTTCCAAGCCCTGGGTGGTGAGCCTCAGCACGCCGGCCCGCGGCGCAGGGGAATCGAGGTCCCAATCGGTCAGGACATGGCGGGTGAGGGCTGGCGGAGCATCGCCGTCGGGCGCCGCGCCGCGCAGCACGTGGTCGGCCGGCAGGTGCGTGTGGCCGTGGATCAGCGCGCAGGCATCGGCCGCCGCTAGCCAGGCCAGGGCGGCCGGCGTATCGACATCTCCGTAGAAGCCGGATCCGGACTGCTTGCGCGCCTCGCTCTCGGCGCGCACGCTGCGGCCCTGGGCGCGGCGGTCGGCCAGCGGGCGGGCCAGCACCTGCGCCTGCCACTGCGGGTCGCGCGCCACGGCGCGGAAACGCTGGTAGTCCACGTCGTCCAGGCACAGCGCGTCGCCATGGCTCAGGAGCCAGCGGCGGCCCGCGAAGACGAGCACGGTGGGGTCCTCCAGCACCGGAATGCCGGTGGCCGCGGTGAACCCGCGGCCCACCAGGAAGTCGCGGTTGCCGTGCATGAAATAAAGGGCCCGGCGGGACGCCGCGCTGCGCAGCAGCGCGCAGCCCTTGGCCTCAAAGCTTCCGGGCTCCTGCAGGGCGTCGTCGCCCACCCAGACCTCGAACAGGTCTCCCAGGAGGAAGACGGCGTCGGCAGGGGTGGTGTCCAGGTAGCGGGAAAAGGCCGCCACGGTGTCCGGATGGTCTGCATCCAGATGCAGGTCGGACACGAAATCGACCGTGCGCCAGGCGCCGGGCGCAACGAGTTCACCAGGGGACGGCATCGTCAGGCCCATGGAATCGGTGGGTTCGGAAGGTAGGCGTCGCTCCCTGGCTGCACGGCACCGGCGCTGCGATCGCAGGCCGGGCCGGCAGGCGCCCCGCAGCAGGCTGGGCCCGCCACCGGCGCCGCCGCCCCACGGGAGGGGCGGGCGCGAAGCGACTGGAAGGGGGTCAGACCGCGACGGCCTTCTCGATGATGACGTCGTCCTTCGGCACGTCGTCGTGGAAGCCCTTGCGGCCCGTCTTCACGCCCTTGATGGCGTCCACGATCTCGGTGCCCTTGACCACCTTGCCGAACACGGCATAGCCCCAGCCCTGGGCGGACGGCGCGGTGTGGTTCAGGAAGCCGTTGTCGGCCACGTTGATGAAGAACTGCGCGGTGGCCGAGTGCGGATCGCTCGTGCGGGCCATGGCCACGGTGTAGTTGTCGTTCTTCAGGCCGTTCTGGGCTTCGTTCTCGATGGCTGCATCGGTGCCCTTCTGGTTCATGCCGGGCTCGAAGCCGCCGCCCTGGATCATGAAGCCCGGGATCACGCGGTGGAACACCGTGTTGTCGTAGTGGCCCTTCTTCACGTAGGCGAGGAAGTTCTCGGTGGACTTCGGGGCCTTCTCGGCATCGAGTTCGAGGGTGATCACGCCGTGGCCGGCGATGTGGAGTTCGACTTGGGGGTTGCTCATTCGGGTTCCTTGGTGAGTCCGGGAGGGGGACGGTGGGTGGCTGGCGAGCGGGGGCTCACTGCACCACGGTGGCGGAATTGATCACGACGGGGGTGGCCGGCACGCCCTGGTGCATGCCGCGGTTCGTGGTTTCCACCGCCTTGATCTTGTCGACCACTTCCTTGCCGCTCACCACCTTGCCGAACACCGCGTAGCCGTGGCCGTCCGGGTTGGGCGCGTTGAGAGCGACGTTGTCCTTCACGTTGATGAAGAACTGCGAGGTGGCCGAATCGGGGCTGCCGGTGCGGGCCATGGCGATGGTGTAGGCATCGTTCCTGAGGCCGTTCTTGGCTTCGAGCGGGATCGGCGGGCGCGTGGGCTTTTGCTGCAGGTCGGGCGTGAAGCCACCGCCCTGGATCATGAAGCCATCGATCACGCGGTGGAACACCGTGCCGTCGTAGTGCTTGTCCTTCACGTACTGGAGGAAGTTCTCGACCGTCTTGGGCGCCTTGGCGGGATCGAGCTGCACGACGATGTCGCCCAGGGTGGTCGCCAGCTTGACCTTCGGCGCGGCCGTGGCCTGCGCCATGGCCGAGGGGGTCAGCGCCGCGAACGCGAGGCCGGCCAGGGTGGCGGCGGCATGCCGTCTGGAAAACATCGTCTTCATCATCCAATCACTCCTTCGAAAAAGATCTGCCATTGCTGGCCCTTGCGCATCCAGTACTGGCGCTTCACGGGGCCGGTGCGGGCGCCTTCGGCCACTTCGCCGAACGTTACCACCATGGTGTCGGAGGCATCCGTCCAGCGCAGCAGCGAGCGGTCCTTGAGGTGCAGCGGGCGCCCGCGCAGCGCGCGGGTCTCGGCCTCCAGGCTCTTGGCATAGTCGGCGAGCTGCATCTTGCCGTAGCTCTGGAAGCCGGGCGCATAGAACGACATCAGTCGCCGCACGTCGCCCTGCGACTTGGCAGTGCGCCACGCGTCGAGCACGTTCTCGAACTGGCGGCGCTCGCCCAGCACGGCCTGGGGCTGCACCCACTGGATCTGCCGCGCGATCAGCACCGGCGTGGAGCGGGGCTCCACGGTGCGCAGGATGCGCTCCAGGTCGGGGTTGGCGAGCGCGAGGCAGCCGTCGGTGGACAGCGGCGCGCGCGAGAACTGCTCGGACGGCGTGCCGTGCAGCCAGATGCCGCTGCCGGTCTTGCCCCGGCTCAGGTCCAGCGGGTTGGGGTAATTGATGGGCAGCGCACCCGCGCCGTAGAAGTCCTTGAGTGTGGCGGGGTCGAGTCGGCTCGTGATGAAGTACACGCCCAGCGGCGTGCGCTGGTCGCCCTCCAGGGACTTCTCGATGCCGAGCTTGCCCACCGAGGCGTAGTAATCGGCGATCAGCTCCAGCCCCTGGTCGGTGTTCTGGAACAGGTACAGGCGCGAGCGGGAGGCATCGACCGCGATGGCATGGCGCGAGCGCGGCGACAGTTCCAGGAACTGGGCGGGAATGGCGCGCGCGCCGGGACGGATGCGCAGCGCATCCGTGCGCTGGCGCGATTCGGCGCGCAATTCGGCCAGCACCTCCGCCGCGGTGGGCGTGGGGGGCTGGGGCGCATCGCCCTGGCCGGCCGGCACATCGCCCAACTGGCGCAGGGGTCGCGTGCGGGCCGACAGCAGATCGCCCAGCGTGAGCTGCGCGAGCTGGAAATGCGGGTAGTCGCGCACCAGGCTCTCGGCCTTGGCCAGCGCTTCGCGGCCCCGGCCTTCGCCGGTGAGGCGGTAGACCTCCATGAGGCGCTGCTCGGCCTGGCCATCCCGCAGCGGTGCGGGCTGCGCGCGGGCGGGTGCCTTGGACTGGGAGCGCTTGGCGCGCGCGACGGCGCGTTCCTTGTCGCCCTGGGCATGGGCGCCCGTCGGCACCATGCCGCAGAACACGGACAGTGCTGCCGCCGCCGCGACCGCGCGGCTCCGTAAGGGGATCGCCACGGGCATGCGCGGCTCTACAGGGCCAGGAGGGTGTGGAGCCCGCCCCGCAGGGCACGGCGGGCACGGTGCGGCAGGGCCGCGCAAGGCACGGCGCCGGCGCTGCACAGCGCCGGCATGCACATCCGGAAAGACGTACGACGCGACGCCGCCATCAGCCGCCGGTGGACTCGCGGAGGATCAGCCAGCGGCCGCCGCTCTGGACCAGATCGAGGGTCTTGCGGCTGTTCACGCTGTAGGAGCCGGAGCTGTAGCCCTGGCGGAACCGGGCCTGGGCCTTGTTGCCGTTCACCGTGATGCGCAGGTCGTTCACGGTCACGTTGATCTTGGCGCGGCCCACGATGCGGTCGCGGCGTTCCTTTTCCCAGGTGGCGCGGCTTTGCTTGCCGGGCGGCACGAAGCCCTGGTCGTAGGCGCCCAGGTAACCGTTCATGTCCTGGCCTTCCCAGGCGGCAGCCCAGGCGCGCACGGCCGCAGCCACGTCTTTTTCGGCCGCATTGCTGGTGGCCGCTGCGGGGGCGGGTGCCGGCGCAGGAGCCGCGACGGGTCCCGGGGCGGGCGATGCCGCCGGCGCGGGAGAAGGCGCTGGGGTGGGTGCCGGAGCCGGGGAGGGCGCGGGCGCCGGGGTGCGCGTGGTGGCAGGGGCCGGTGCGGCGGCCGCCACCGGCACGGTCGCCTTCGCGTTCACCGACTTGCCGGCATCGCCGGAGAAAAGGTCGCGGATCAGGGCCAGCTTGGGCCGCACGGTGGTGGCGTTGGAGGCGTCCAGCTGCAGGGCCTTGTTGTAGGCCTGGCTGGCCAGCTTGGCATAGATGTCGCCCAGGTTCTCGTGGGCGGTGGCGTAGCTCGGGTTGGTGCGGATCGCCATTTCGAGCGCGGTGCGCGCCTTGTCCAGCTGGTTCTGGTTGGCGTAGAGCACCGCCAGGTTGTTGTAGGGCTCCGGCAGTTCCGGATAGTCCTCGGTGAGCTTGGTGAACGTGGCCACTGCGTCCGCCTGCTTGCCGGAGTCCGCCTGGGCCACACCGCGCAGGAAGCGCAACTGCGGGTCGCGGGGATTGGCCAGGAGGCGCTGGTCGGCCTTGGCCAGGGCATCGGCGGGCTTGCCGGATTTGAGCAGCTGGGTGATGTCCGCGTAGTCGTCCGCGTGGGCCAGCGGAGCCCCCAGCAAGGCCGACAGCACGAGCAGTCGCAGAAGATGGGGAATTGGGCGGCGTGCGTGCGTCATGGGCGATCGAAAAGGGGGTGTGAAGGTGTCAAGCAGTAACGGGCCTTATACTGCGGCGGATTGTAGCCGAGGGGTTTTGTCATGCCGGTGCGCTGTTGCCGCTCCTGATTCCCGTGTCGCGCATCCGCCGCGCACGCCCCGCTCGCCAGGGCTTCCTGGCGCCGGATCGCCGCCCGAAAGGGCAGGCCCGGCTGCACTCCGCCACCCCTCTTCACTGACATTCCATGAGTTTGCGCATCTACAACACGCTGTCGCGTGCGATGGAGGACTTTTCTCCGCTGGAGCCCGGCCATGTCCGCATGTATGTCTGCGGCATGACCATCTACGACCTGTGCCACATCGGCCACGCCCGCATGATGATGGCATTCGACGTGGTGCAGCGCTGGCTGCGCAGCAGCGGCTACCGTGTCACCTACGTGCGCAACATCACCGACATCGACGACAAGATCATCAAGCGTGCGGTGGAGCGCGGCATCACCATCCGCCAGCTCACGGACGAGATGACCGTGGCCATGCACCAGGACATCGGCGCGCTGGCCATCGAGCCCCCCACGGTCGAGCCGCGCGCCACCGAATACGTGCCGCAGATGCTCTCGCTCATCGGCACGCTGGAGGGCAAGGGCTTGGCCTACCGCTCGGGCAGCGGCGATGTGAACTATGCGGTGCGCAAATTCCAGGGCTACGGCAAGCTCTCGGGCAAGTCGCTCGATGAGTTGCGCGCTGGCGAGCGCGTGGCCGTGCAGGACGGCAAAGAGGACCCGCTGGACTTCGTGCTCTGGAAGGCCGCCAAGCCCGGCGAGCCGCCCGAGGCGAAGTGGGACAGCCCCTTCGGCGCCGGCCGGCCGGGCTGGCACATCGAATGCTCGGCCATGAGCTGCGCCACCCTGGGCGAGAGCTTCGACATCCACGGCGGCGGCGCGGACCTGCAGTTTCCGCACCACGAGAACGAGATCGCGCAGAGCGAAGGCGCCTCGGGCCAGCCGCTGGCGCGCTTCTGGATGCACAACGGATTCGTTCGCGTCGACAACGAGAAGATGAGCAAGTCGCTCGGCAACTTCTTCACGATCCGCGAGGTGCTCGCGCAGTACGACGCCGAGACGGTGCGCTTCTTCATCGTGCGCACGCACTACCGCAGCCCGCTCAACTACAGCGACGTCCACCTGCAGGACGCGCGCGCCGCGCTCAAGCGGCTCTACACCGCGCTCGCCCTGGTGGCGCCCGAGGACATCGGCCCGATCGACTGGGCCGATCCGCACGCGGCCCGTTTCAAGGCGGCCATGGACGAGGACTTCGGCACGCCCGATGCGATCGCCGTGCTGTTCGAGCTGGCGGGCGAGGTGAACCGCACGCGCTCCGCGCGCACCGCCGGGCTGCTCAAGGCGCTGGGCGGCAGCCTGGGTTTGCTGCAGGGCGCGCCGGGCGCCTTCCTGCAGGCAGGCGCACGCCTGGACGACGCAGCCATCGCCGAGCGTATCGCCGCGCGGGCAGCCGCCAAGGCCGGCCGCGATTTTGCCGAGGCCGACCGCATCCGCAACGACCTGCTCGCGCAGGGCATCGTGCTCAAGGATTCCGCCGCCGGCACGACCTGGGAGGCCGCGTAATGAACACCGGCATCCTTTTTTCTTTCGAAACGTCCTTTCCGCGGGCAGAGTAAGCGTGGCCTCCAGCAAGAAAACCGCGGGGACGGCCGAGCCGTCCACCGCCCCCGGCTACTGGGCGGACGCCTGCCGCCACCTGGTCAAGAAGGACCGCGTGATGAAGCGGCTCATCCCGGAGCTGGGCGACGTCGCCCTCGTGGCGCGTGGCGATGCATTCACCACGCTGGCGCGCAGCATCGTGGGCCAGCAGGTGTCGGTCGCGTCCGCGCAGAAGGTCTGGGACCGTTTCGCCGCATTGCTGCGCAGCATGACGCCGGCCGCCGTGCTCAAGCTCAAGGTGGACGACATGCGCGCCGCGGGCCTGTCCGCGCGCAAGGTGGACTACCTCGTGGACCTGGCGCTGCATTTCGATTCCGGCCGGCTGCACGTGCGGGACTGGGACGCGATGGACGACGAGGCCATCGCCGCCGAGCTGGTCGCCATCCGCGGCATCAGCCGCTGGACGGCCGACATGTTCCTCATCTTCCATCTGGCACGGCCCAACGTGCTGCCGCTGGACGATGCCACCCTGCTGCAGGGCATCAGCCAGCATTATTTTTCGGGCGACCCGGTCAGCCGCAGCGATGCCCGCGAGGTCGCCGAGGCCTGGAAGCCCTGGTGCAGCGTGGCGAGTTGGTATATTTGGCGGTCGCTCGCCCCCCTGCCGGTGGACTATTGAGGGCGGCCCCCCGGCCGCCGCGCGCAGGGCCTGCAAAGGCAAGACAGCCCAAGGAGTAAAAATTGGCGAAAAAGACTTTTCTGGATTTCGAGCAGCCCATCGCGGAGCTGGAATCCAAGATCGAAGAGCTGCGCTACGTGCAGACCGAGAGCGCGGTGGACATCTCCGAGGAGATCGATCAGCTCAGCAAGAAGAGCCAGCAGCTCACCAAGGACATCTACGGCGAACTGACGCCCTGGCAGATCACCAAGATCGCGCGCCACCCTGAGCGGCCCTATACGCTCGACTATGTGCGTGAGATCTTCACCGACTTCGTCGAGATGCACGGCGACCGGCACTTCGCCGACGACCTCTCCATCGTGGGCGGCCTCGCGCGCTTCAACGGCCACCCCTGCATGGTCCTGGGCCACCAGAAGGGCCGCGACACCAAGGAGCGCGCCGCGCGGAACTTCGGCATGAGCCGCCCCGAGGGCTACCGCAAGGCCCTGCGTCTCATGAAGACGGCCGAGAAGTTCAAGCTGCCCGTCTTCACGTTCGTGGACACGCCGGGCGCGTACCCCGGCATCGATGCCGAAGAGCGTGGCCAGTCTGAGGCCATCGGCCGCAACATCTTCGAAATGGCGCAGTTGGAAGTGCCCATCATCACCACGGTGATCGGGGAGGGCGGCTCCGGCGGCGCGCTGGCCATCAGCGTGGCCGACCAGGTGGTCATGCTGCAGTACTCCATCTACTCCGTCATCAGCCCCGAGGGCTGCGCCTCCATCCTCTGGAAGACCAGCGACAAGGCGCAGGACGCGGCCGATGCCATGGGCATCACGGCGCACCGCCTGAAAGCCCTGGGCCTGGTGGACAAGATCGTGAGCGAGCCGGTGGGTGGCGCCCACCGCGACCACAAGCAGATGGCCGCCTTCCTGAAGCGCGCGCTGGGCGATGCCCATCGCCAGCTGGCCGACCTGAAGGTCAAGGACCTGCTCGACCGCCGCTACGAGCGCCTGCAGAGCTATGGCCGCTTCAACGACACGCGTGCCGAGCGCTGACCTGCGCGTTCAGGGGCGGCTTGCCGCCTCTTCGCCATCGGAACGGCCCTTCGGGGCCGTTTTCGTTGGCGGGCTGCGCGCGGCCTGTGGCAGGGGCATGCGATGACCGAGCGATTCGACGTGGCCATGGACCGGTTCCGGCCGGCGCTGCCGCTGGGCGTGGCCCTGAGCGGCGGCGCCGACTCCACCGCGCTGCTGCATGCCTGCGCGCAGCGCTGGCCCGGGCAGGTGCATGCGCTGCACGTCCACCATGGCCTGCAGGCGGCAGCGGACGGGTTCGAGGCGCATTGCCGTGCGCTGTGCGAGCGCCTGGGGGTTCCATTGCGCACCGCCCATGTGGATGCGCGGCATGCCGCCGGTGACAGTCCGGAAGCCACGGCACGCCAATGGCGTTATGCATCATTGCAGGCGCTTGCCGCCGGATCCATTGAAAAGACTGCTATGAAAAGCATAGCAATCGCACAGCACGCCGATGACCAGGTGGAAACCGTGCTGCTGGCGCTATCGCGCGGCGCGGGCGTGGCGGGGCTGGCGGCCATGCCATCCCGCTGGCAGGGCGGCGGCATCGACTGGCATCGGCCGCTGCTGCGGGTGGCCGGTGCGCAGGTGCGCGCCTGGCTGGCCGCGCGTGGCGAAGGATGGGCCGAAGACCCCACCAACGCCGACGAGCGCTACACGCGCAACCGCATCCGGGCCCGGGTGCTGCCGGCGCTGGAGGCGGCATTTCCCCAGTTCCGCGACACCTTCGCGCGCAGCGCTTCGCACGCGGCCGAGGCCGCCGTGCTGCTGCGCGAACTGGCGCAGGCGGACCTGCTGGCCGTCGGGCAGCCTCCGCGCATCGCCGCGCTGCGGTCGCTGGGCCGCGAGCGCCAGGCCAACATGCTGCGCCATTGGCTGCGCGCCGCCTTCGGCACCACGCCCACCGCCGCCCAGCTCCATGAACTGCTGGACCAGATCGCGGCCTGCGCCACGCGGGGCCACCGCATCCGCATCAAGGTGGGAAAGGGCTTCGTGGTGCGGGAAGGCGAGGAACTCGGTTGGTACAATTGACGGGTTTTGGTCCTTTCAATCGCACGAATGAAGGCGGCGCGCCAAAACACCCTGCCACAGCGCACAGGGTGCCTACGAGGCCCCGGGGCTGTGAGACACGGGGGGCCCCCATCCCGACGGACCCGATTCCCGTGCCTTCTTTCTTCCTCTCGCGCCGCGGCCTTCGTACCGTCACCCGGATATCCAATGGCATTGATCGTTCATAAATACGGCGGCACATCGATGGGCTCCACGGAGCGCATCCGCAATGTCGCCAAGCGCGTCGCCAAGTGGGCGCGGGCGGGCCACCAGATGGTGGTGGTGCCCAGCGCCATGAGCGGCGAGACCAACCGCCTGCTCGGCCTTGCGAAAGACCTCGCTCCCTCGCGCGCCTCCGCCGCCTACCACCGCGAACTCGACATGCTGGCCTCCACGGGCGAGCAGGCCTCCTCCGCGCTGCTCGCCATCGCGCTGCAGGCCGAAGGCATGGAGTCGGTGAGCTACGCGGGCTGGCAGGTGCCGATACGCACCGACAGCGCCTACACCAAGGCCCGCATCGAATCCATCGACGACCAGCGCGTGCGGGCCGATCTCGCGGCCGGCAAGGTGGTCATCGTCACCGGCTTCCAGGGCATCGACGAGCAGGGCCACATCACGACCCTGGGCCGTGGCGGCTCTGACACCTCGGCCGTGGCCGTGGCGGCGGCCATGAAGGCCTCCGAGTGCCTGATCTACACCGACGTCGACGGTGTCTACACCACCGACCCGCGCGTGGTGGCGGAAGCCCGCCGCCTGCACACGGTGAGCTTCGAGGAAATGCTGGAGATGGCCAGCCTCGGCAGCAAGGTCCTGCAGATCCGTTCCGTGGAGTTCGCCGGCAAATACAAGGTGCCGCTGCGCGTGCTCTCCAGCTTCACGCCCTGGGACATCGACATCGACGAAGAAGCCCGCTCCGGCACGCTCATCACTTTTGAGGAAGACGAAAAAATGGAACAAGCCGTCGTATCCGGCATCGCTTTCAACCGCGACGAGGCCAAGATCTCCGTGCTGGGCGTGCCCGACAAGCCCGGCATCGCCTACCAGATCCTCGGCGCCGTGGCCGATGCCAACATCGAGGTGGACGTCATCATCCAGAACCTCAGCAAGGACGGAAAGACCGACTTCAGCTTCACGGTGAACCGCAACGATTTCGCGCGCACCGTCGATCTGCTCAAGGAAAAGGTCGTGCCGGCCCTGGGCGCCCAGGAAGTCGTGGGCGACGCCAAGATCTGCAAGGTGAGCATCGTCGGCATCGGCATGCGCAGCCACGTGGGCGTGGCCTCCAAGATGTTCCGCGTGCTGAGCGAAGAGGGCATCAACATCCAGATGATTTCGACCTCCGAAATCAAGACCTCGGTGGTGATCGACGAGAAATATGTCGAGCTGGCCGTGCGCACGCTGCACAGGGCGTTTGAACTCGACCAGCCCGCAGCCGCGTGATTTCGTCTGAAACGCCTCTGATCTGAGGCATAATCGTGGGATTGGAAACGTGACCGAGTGGCCGAAGGTGCTCCCCTGCTAAGGGAGTATGGGGTGTAGAGCCTCATCGAGGGTTCGAATCCCTCCGTTTCCGCCAACCATCTGGGAAAGCTGCAAGCATGGCCTCAAAGCCTGCTGCAGCTTTTTTTTCGTCCTCGTGCTCCGACGAAGCCAAGTCTTCGGCCATTGCAGCTACGAATGCGTGCGATGGATCCTGTCCCAGGATCACACGCAATTTGCCCCGAACACGCCAGTTCGCCGGCCTTTTTCCTTGTTTCATTTGCGTGATATGGCTCTTGGGGATGCCCATCAGCTCGGCAAGCCTTGCCTGAGTTCCTGCGACCGCTGACGCCTCGTCCAGCAGCTCCACCAATTCATTTGCGGTTGCCATTTTGATAACTCCTGTGTAGCATTCGGTTGCCAAATTGGTAACTTGACCAATTTGGCAATTTTCACACAGGAGCCGGCATGCCCTTTTTCATCATTACCGCAGGCGCGCGCGTCACCTATCAGGGCGACGACTATCAGGTCCGATCAGTGGATGGCAACGTCCTTGAACTGGCCTACGACACAGGCGGATTTTTTCGCTTTGTCCACGTGTCCAGCGTTACCGCTTGCCTTCCCCCTGCCACCCAAACGGTGGCCAGCTTGCCGGCTCCAGCCGCCGGGCAGGGGGAGGGCATTCATGGATCTGAGCGCTGCTTGGCCGCTGCTGCCTCGGGCAGTGAACTGATCGGCACCAGCACCCAGCGGAAACCCTCCGGTGCATCTGGATGCGCAGTGGAGCTCTTTGCCCACGATGGCGTGCCTAACGAAGGCTCGTCGCTGGATCTGTTCGCGGCCCAAAGCAGCCAAATTGCTTGCACTAAGCCCATTACGGACAGCAGCACTAAGCCGCCCAATAAAAGTGGATCTACATACATGGAGCGCGATCCTACAGTTCCCCGTCATGGGGATGAAGGACCGGCTCAATGCTTTGGGGCGTACTTGGCATGAGGCTCGTCGCGAAGCATGCCCAGGTGGGCTACCAGACTCCGGGAGAGCGGCCAGGGTGCCGCAACTGCGCGCATTTCGAGGTTGTGCGTCATGACTCTCCGTTGATCGCTTCCCGCACTGCCTGCACCCTGCATGACCTGGAGGTGACAAGCGGCGGGATCTGCAACAGCCACAAGCTCAAGCGCAAGTCCGGCGAAAGCCAGCTTGCGTTTTTGGCTCGTCAGCGCGACCTGCTGGAGATCCAGGCGCAGGACCTGCGAAATCCCCAAGTTAGGGAACGTCGCCCATGAGGTCGTCGGCCCTGGGCGGCTCGGCCCTGATCCACATCGAGCACCACACCATCCGCTACAGCCGGCCAGAGCCGGTCATGAGCATTACGGCGCGCCGCATCGTGCTGCTGTCGCGTCACCTCGCCAGGATGCACCGCGTTCGGCTGCATGACGACGAGCTCTACCTGATCCATCTGCGGATGGATCTTGCGGCGTTGGCGGGCCAGTACATCGCCTGGGCCACAGTTGACATGGATGCCCTTTGCCGGGCCTCTGAGGCGTCCGCAGCAGGCCTGCGCACGGAGGGGCCCCGCGCAGCGGGGAGGGGCCGGGCGCTGGCCTCCGGAGGACTGACGTGCAAGTAACACGTCAGTCTAGTCTCACCAGTGAGACAAATGAGAGTTTCGGCGGTGCCTTGTTGGATGTCGATGTTCCTCAGTTGTATCAACTATTTTCCAAGCCGGGGAGTCATCCGGAGTGGTATCCGCAGCCTGTCACCAAAGTCCAATTGCTGGGCTTCTGTGACTGGCTCTCGATCTATCAGCGGCACTACGGTGGCGGCTTGCCCAAGGTGGCCGATGGGGCCGTGATGCGGATCGACAGCGATGGGCAGGTCGAGTCGGTCACGCTGAAAAAGCTTCGGATTGAAGGATCGCATGAGTCCTCGGTGTTTGTGCGCTGCGACGGCGAAACGGTGTGGTTCGATGGAAACGTGTCGAAGCTCGGCCGGCCTGACAACGTGTTTGGCTACACCTTCAGGGAGTGCCTTCGGATCATCAACGGCTTGCTGGCAGAGCTCGGCCTTCCCCCCTTCACCGAAGGCGATCGCTACGTCACCAGCTTCAAGGGCGAACCACGCACGTGCTGGACTGGCGCTGTCGTCACCCGTGTTGATGTGACCCAGAACTATGCGGTCGGGAGCAAGGAAGACGCATATCACTTCATGCGGTACGTGCAGAGCCAGCAGGCCAGCAGGTTGAAAACCGGCACGTATGGCGATGGTGAAACCGTGGACTTCGGTCGTGGGTCGCGGTACCTGTATTTCAAAGCCTACCTGAAGGGGCCTGAGCTCCGGCGTCATGCCTGCAAAGCCCGTGCTGACGCTGAAAGCATGTTCAAGCCCGAGCCGGATCCCTACGTCATGCGTTTGGCGCAGTGGTGCGACGTTGTGGGCCTTGTGCGAGTGGAAATGACCTTCAAGGCAACCAAGCTGCACGACATGGGTTGCCACTACCTCGGAGGGCTCGACGTGAAGCAGCTCGAACTTGAATTTGAAAAGCGCTGTGAAGTGTTCACCCGCGCATCTGCTGATGTGGATGAGCTCACCGAGTTGCCCAAAGCACTGCTCTCCACCTATCGCATGTGGCAGGCCGGCGACGACCTGACCACCAAGCTGTCACGCGCCACGTTCTACCGCCACCGTCGCGAACTACTGCCTTACGGCGTGGACATCGCGATCAAGTCCAACGTGGTGCCCCTCAAAACAAGGACCCGGGTGATCCAGCTCGGCCCGGTGTCCATGCCTGACTGGTACGAGCTGCCGGAAATTGAAAGGAAGCGCTATGTCCAGCGTTGTGGTTGAAGTGATTGGTATGAAGGCCTTCAAGGGCTTTGTGAACAAGGAGGGGATCAACAGCGGCGCGCTGTTCTGCCGCGTGAAGCTCGATGACCGGTACAACAAACCGGGCGAGAACTTCAAGGCCGGCTACAGCGTCGAGGAATGGAAGATGCCCGATGCGGACACCATCTTCCGCATGCAGCACATCCCGACCCCGTTCATGGCTGCCCTGGACGTGGAGCGCGTCTCTAACGGCCGGGAAACGAAGGAAATGGTGGTCGGTGCCCGCCCTATCGAGACGGTCAAGGCGGCCCCTGCAGAGGCTCCGAAGCCTGCTCCTGCGCAGCCTGCCAACGAAGTGCGCAAGGTGGCCTGATGGACGAGCGAGCCGAGTGCCCTCACTGTGGCCACGAAGGTGAGCTCGATGCCTTTTTTGGCGACGACAGCGGCGGCGGGGAAGACTGGCTCACGTGCCCTGACTGTGGTGCTGGTGGCATGTTGGATGACTTCGCGGGTTGAGCATGAACATCCTCGTTTGCAACGTGCCGCAGGCACCTTGCCCGCCCGATCAGCAGGCCTTGCTGACCTTCACGCAGGTCGAGGATTTCGCGGCCTTGGGCATCACGCCCGAGGTCGTGTTAGCTGCCTATGTGTTCGGTGCGTCCAGCGTGGTGGTGTGGTGGTTCCTGGGCTATTGCATCGCCCTCGCCATCAAGGCCGTTTCCAAGGCATGAATGCAGCTATCAGCCTCGCGCGCGGGGTTGATGGGTGCAACCCGGGTGTTCCGGACCACCGCTTTTGGAGTTGAAAAATGGACGCAATCTTCGCAGCAATCGATTTCACCAAAGTGGCTGCGGCTGTCGGTGTCATCGGCATTGCCGTTGTCGGTATCGCGATGGCCTACAAGGCAATCGACCTGGGCAAGCGTGGTGTGAAAAAGGCCTGAGGTAGGCCATGCTGATAGGGGCGCTGATTGCTCTCTTCCTGGCCCTGGTGGCTGTGATTGGGGCGGTCAGCGCCCTTGTCTTTTGTGTACAGGTGCGAAATGGTTAAGTCGATTCTTACGTGGCTTGTGGTAGCCCTCTTGGGCCTGCTGTGTGCCACCGCTGCAGTTGCTGCAGCGACGTGCGTGGAGTGGTCGCCCGATGGCAAAAGCTGGCACGCATCCACGGATGCTGCCTGTGCCGCAATGAAGTCAATGCCAGGGTACGGCAACGCATCCACAGTCATCACAGCTAAGAGCGAGGGCGTGTGCAAGATCATGGACAGCGGCATGTATATCCGCGACGACCAGTTGCAGCGACGGGAGGGCAAATGCGCGAACAAGTGCGAGGCTGCTGCAGGCCAGATGTCCACCATTAACTACACGCGCGGATGGGCTCGGTCCGGTACCAAAGACAAAAAAGACCAGGTGGGCGCCACCGCTGAAATCCCCACGTCCATCTGCCAGGAAGGTTGCAAGTTCGGTGTGTTGGGCAACGAAGAAGCCTACCGGTCGCAGACGCCCAGCTCGCATGGCTTGTATCGCCTCTCAAGTGATGTCCTCGCTGTCCAAACCGATCAGGAATGCACCGCAGACAAGACAACCGAGGCTGCAAACCCTCGTACTCCTGACAAGGCATGCCCCGGCCAGCTTGGCGATGTCAACGGTGTTCCCACTTGCGTTGTGCCTACCGGTGCGACAGGTTTTGCTCCTAATGGGCCGCCCAGCAATGAGCCAGAAGATAGAGGCAACCCCACCGCGGGAGAGAAGCCCGGCAGCGGTGAAGGCTCCGGATCTGGCGGCGTAGGTCGCACCCCAAGCCAGGGAAATGGCGGGAACATGGGCGGACCTGCAGGCGCTGCGCTCGGTGGATCTGGCACAAAGCCCGGCACCGGCAACGGTAATTGCACCGGCGACAAGTGCACCGGTGGCGACGACGACAAAGACAACACGGTTGGCGCCGTGGGAGAAGTCACGGGCGGCAGAAAACCTGCTCAGCCTGAGCTCTACGAAACCAAGTATCCAGGCGGCATTAGTGCTGTGTGGAACGAATCCGGCCTCGGTGGTAACCAGGGCAAGCTGTCTGCTCTGGCCGCGTCCTTTGCCCCCGCAATAGCCGACAGCAACGGCGCTCCCATCGTGTTCCGGATCCCCGTTGGCGTGGGCATCTATGACTTCGGCACCTACGAAGTTTCACCGCCGCCGATGGTGTGGGGATTCATCCGCCTTTGCATCATCATCACCGCGCTGTGGCTTGCCCGCGCGCTCGTTTTTGGAGGCTGATATGGCAGAGAACACCGGATTGACCAACGCGTTTTCGTCCCTGGTCAAGGGCCTGCAAAAGATCATCGACAAGGTCGATCAGTGGATCGACTGGTGGATCGAACTGATCCCTCGATCCATCAAGGCCTTCGTGGTCATGTTCAAGGATCTGTTCCTCTGGGCCTTGGAACAGTGCCTGTCCCTTGTGAAGACTGCAGTGGATGGCATTGCTGGCCTGGACACCATGACAGCGCAAATTGCGGGTACCTGGGCAGGTCTGCCGCCTGATGTCGTCACCGTCATGCAGAGCATTGGCCTCGGCACTGCCCTTGGAATCATAGGCACGGCTATCGGCATCCGGTTGCTCCTGCAGCTCATCCCCTTCACTCGTCTTGGATCATGATTAACCTTTTGGAAGGCGTCCCCGGGTCGGGGAAGAGCTATGAAGCCGTCACCTACCATGTGATCCCCGCGCTCAAGGCCGGACGCAAGGTGGTGACTAATTTGCCCCTGAACCTGCAGGCGTTCCGTGCCGTGAATCCCGATTGGTGCGACCTGCTCGAAATCCGCCGCGGCCCCCAGCCGATTTGCGGTTCCTGGGACGCCGAAGCGGCTAACCGCGGGGAGCCTGCTTACTTGGTCGGTAAGTTCCCTGATGGCGTAGACCCGGATCTGATGCACAAGGGCAAGCCTGCAGTGGCTGCGCCCATGGGGCAACGGCTTTTTGCGGGCGTGTGGGACTTCTATGACGAGTGGCGCGGCGATGGGAACATCGGCCCGCTTTTCGTGATTGACGAGTGCCACGTCTCTTTCCCCCGCGAGCAAATTCGCAAGGGCAAGATGACACCGGACGAAGTGATCCAGTGGTTCAAGATCAGCCGCCATTTCGGCGCTGACGTACTGCTCATGACCCAGCGCATGCGTGCCCTCGAGGAGGACGTTGCTGGCCTCGCGGAGATGCATATCCGCGTGCGCAAGGCAACGTTCCTGGGCAAGTCGGATCAGTACGTTCGCAAGGTCTTCGCAGGCCTGCGCGGCGGCGAAGTCTCCAGCGATCTACGTCCTTACAAGCCGGAGTTTTTCGGCTTCTATAAGTCGCACACGCAGGGCGCTGCTGTCATTGAAGCTGCAGCGCAGGACGTTGCGCCCGACAACGTCAAATGGCGACGTGCATCCCTTGCCATGTTCGGTGTTGCTGGCCTCGGTGCGCTGTGGATCGCCTATGATTTTTTTTGGGCAACTCCCAAGCCAAAGCCCGAGGTCCAGCGTCCTGCTGCGCAGGCCATCAGGCCTATTCGCAATGCTGTTCCTGCCTCCACCATCGACGTGCCCGCCGGTCCACCTGTCGCAATGCAAGTCGCCACCACTGTGCCCCCTCTGCATGCTGTGTCAGTGCCTGTCGTGGATGCACATCCTGAGCCCATGCAGGCGCGTGGGCTGCACCTCGCTGGCTGCATGGTGATGACCGGCCGCACATCCTGCGTCCTCACTGTCTCGCAAAACGGGCAGCCGGTATTCAGCGTCACTGACGCCGACCTTGTCAGCATGGGGTACAAGTGGCAGCGACTGGCCGACTGTGTTGCCGTTGTGACCTGGCGCGGCAGGGAGCGCACTGTGATTTGCGATCTGCCCCAGATTGGCATGGCGGTAGCTGGTGCCTCTGCCTCTGCCTCTGTCCAGGCCGACGCCGAGGCGTCCGCAGTGCGCACTGTGCCGATGCCAGATCCTCGGCCGCATGATCCCCAGTTGGTCACTGTGAAAGATGTGGTAGGCCAGTGGCGCACGGGCGATCTGCCGCATTAAAATCCCCAGCATAGGGAGTAAAAAAAAATGATCATTGCAATCATGTGGGGTGGTGGGTTTTTCTTGATGGCCCTGGCCCTCATGCTCAGCTTGTACGAGCGCGTCGAGCAGGTTCGCCGTGCAAGCACCAGCTTCATTTTTTATGCAGGGCTTACCGCTGTCGTCGCGGGGCCTGTTGTGTCCACCATTGCCGATGTGATCCCCTGACTACCGGGGTATGGGGCATGCGCCCCATGTTGGGGATGTCTCGCGCGACGTGCCCCATGCACCGATCAGAGCGGCCCTAGCGCGCCCCGTTGACCATTCCCAAGGCCTCGGCCTGCCTCGCGGCGGATCGGGGCCTTTGTGCGTCTGCGCTGTTCATCGCGTGTCCTTGCCTGGGTGCTGGCAGGGCCTGCCCCGCGGTTGATAGACCTGTCTTCCTTGCACGTTTCTTACAGTGCTCCGCTGACCCTGCGCTGATATCCGACAGCCTGCCCGGTCGTCATTTCCGGCTTTAAGGTCGAGCTCCATTTCCATAAATTCCTTTTTCTTTGAAAGGGAGATTGATGATTTATGGTTATGCGAGGGTCAGCACACAAGAGCAGGACACGGCGCTGCAGTTGGATGCCTTGTCAAAGGCCGGCTGCGAAATGGTTTTTGAAGAGAAGGCTAGTGGAGCCTCACGGCGTGGCCGTCGAGAGTTGGCGCGCTGCTTGGCTAGCCTCGGCAAGGGGGATGTGTTGGTGGTCTACAAGATCGACCGGATAGCGCGGAGCCTGTTTGACCTGCTGGAGATCCTGCGCCAGCTCGAGCGGGTAGGCGCCACCATCAAGAGCGTTACGGAGCCGCTGGATACGACCAACAGCATGGGGGTGTTCGTGGTCCAAATCTTGGGGGCGGTGGCCCAGCTCGAACGGTCGATGATCCGGGAGAGGTCTATTGCCGGCCAACTGGCGGCAAGGGAGAGGGGGAGGCACCCTGGCAGAGTGCGTGCGCTGAGCGCGGAGGATGAGGCTGCTGTTGTCGCGGAATACAAGGCAGGAGGGATAACGCAGGCAGGTTTAGCTCACAAATGCGGCGTCTCGTCCTCGGTGATCAAGCGCGCTTTGCAGCGCGCGCGCAACATAGGCTAAGGTCGTAAACATCCGTTTCCGCCAAAGCATGAACCCCTAAGTGATTGATTCGCTTGGGGTTTTTTGCTTCTGGCTCACGGCCTCGGGAGTCCATCCCTAATCCATCCCTAAATCGCTTTTTTCTGGTCCTGCGCCGGGCCAGAAATCGCAGCGTTCACGGCGGCGCGATTCGCCCCGCGGTCGGCCGACGGGATCCACTTCGCATAGTCCCGCATCATCACCTGCACGCTGTGACCATGCTGCAGGGCCACCCACATCGGGTTCGCCCCGGCCATCAGCGCGAGCGTCACGCTGGTGTCGCGGCATTCCTTCGGCGCCCGGTATCGCACCCCCGCCTTCCGGAGGGCGGCGCGCCAGACGCGGCGCTGTGACTGCTCATCGATGAAAGGCTTGCCGGTGTTCGGATTCCAGAACACCTCCCGCCCGGCGGCCTCGGTGCGGGCGCGCTGGCGCCGGATGGCGTTGTAGGCCCGATCGTTCAGATCCACCTGCCGCTCCACGTTGGTCTTCGTGCGGTCCTTGTCCTTGGTCAGCACCCTGGTGCGCCACAACAACAACCACCTGCAGGTGGGCGATGCCGTCACCATCACCGACGGCGGTGCGTTCACCGAGACCCGGCACTGGATGGGGTACTACTGGGCCATCCCCGGCGCGGTGCTGAGCGGCGACCTGCTGGTGGACGGCACGGTGGCCGCGCGCAAGGTGGACACGCGGGGGCTCACGGTGCGCGACAGCGCCGGCAACGTCATCCTGTCCGCCAATGGCATGGACGCGCAGTGGCTGCGCAACCTGCAGGCAGCGCAGGTGAACGGGCTTGGCGCGCTCGCGCGGCGCGACATGGTGCGCATCGGAGAAACCGTGGGCCTACCCGACGGCTCGGTGATGCAGACCACCGACTTCGTGAACCGCCTGCAGCGCATCACCAGCAACAACATCTCGGTGTTCATGGACACCGCAGCGATCGGGACCGCGTACATCGGGCAGGCCGCCATCGGCACGCTGCAGGTGCAGGGCGGGGCCGTGACGGCCATGTCCTTCGGCGAATCCGGTGGGTTCGTCGTGCCTGCCGGCGGCAGCGCTGGCGGCGCGGGCATCTACCTGCCCATGCCGGCGAACTCTTCCGGCGTCACGTTGTCGGCCTACGCGGAGGTGAACCCCCTGGGCGGCGACGCCAGTGTGGTGGTGTACCTGCGCCGCAACGGCTCGCGGCTCACGCATGCGGCCACGTCCATGCGCGGCGGATGGACCTCGCAGATCTTCGTGGTGGGTTTTGACGCTCCCTGGTGGGACGGAACCCACTTCTACGACATCGAGGTGGTGAGCCCGAACTACGGGCCCGGCGCGAACCAGCAGTTGACCGTGGCGCGCACCACCATCACTGCGACAGGAGGAAAACGATGAACCAGCGCCGCTGCGCCGAGCTGCGGGACGTGCCGGGCTGCCCGGGCCTCGCGACCATCTTTCGCATCGCCGACGTGCCGCCGGCAATGGGCACCCCGGAGGGGTGGGTGGCCGTGGGCGCGGACGTGCTTCCCATGACGCACTACTGGAGCTACGCCGCCGGCGCCCCGGTGCCGCTCCCGCCGCGGCCGGGCCAGAGCCACACGTTCGACTTCGAGCGCTTGGAGTGGGTGCCGAACTCGGCCGAGCTATGGGGCTACGTCCGTGCGCGGCGGGACGAGCTGCTGCGCGCGTGCGACTGGCGGGTGCTACCGGACGCGCCCACGCCGGCCGACATGCGCCAGGCCTGGCTGGACTACCGGCAGGCGCTGCGCGACGTGACGGGGCAGCGCGACCCGGGCGCGATCGACTGGCCTGCGCCGCCGGGGTGAGTCGAGCTTCGCGTGAAGAGGGGGCTTCCTTTCAACTCATTCATCAAGACTTGAAAGTTGCCAATTTACAACGCAATTTTCGCTGGGCATTCGTTTTGGTGTAGTCGGAAAATTGCAGTAAAGACCTCAAAAATTAGCCTAAAGAGTTAGGTTTACCTATGTAAACATGGAACAATGCCGAGATCGTTGAAGACGATGTAGTGCCGACTAGAGCACCTTCGCCAACACAGAGGAGGATCACACCATGAAGCTGTCGAAAATTACCCTGCTGAGACTACTCGCGAGCGGCGCCCTGCTCGGCGTGATCGTAGCTGGTATGTTTGGCGTCGATCTGTCTTCCGGTGCGACCCCCAGCGTGCTCTCTGGTTTGCTTGGTGCTGGTGGATCAGCAGTTGTCCTGAAGCTCGTACACCTGCTTTGATGCTTGCCAGTTGGGGCATTGATGGCAACTGGTTCAACATCGTAACTTTCGTCATCGGGGCGCTGTGCATCTTCGTGCGCCCAATCCGCAGGTACTTCAAGAAGGGCCGCACCGCACCCTGCTGGCGAGCAGACAAGGCCGTCTTTGACTTCTTGAATGGCCTGGCCGTGGTGCCGTTCGCAGTGATGCCCATGACGCTTTTTTCCAGCGTGATGATGAACGTTGTCCGGGAGAATCTGCCGACCCTTGGCGCTGCAGGCTTCGTTGGATTCCTCTACGTGATCAGCGAAGTGTTTACGGCTGGACGCGAAGAGTAGCGCATGCTCGGCCCGCTTCGGCGGAAAACCTTTCCCACAGCCCGCTTCGGCGGGCTTCGTCGTTTCTGGCCCCCGTACCAAGCCTGCCACCCTGCGGGCCATGACTGTTCACGCGCTGGAATACGACCTTCGGGCGGTGCTCCCCTTCATGCGCGAGCGCATCCCGGGCTTCGCCGCGTGCGAGGGTCAGCGGGCCATAGGCCTGCGCCGCGACGGCGTGCTGGTGGCCGGCGCCGTCTACGAGGGGTTCAACGGCCGGAACCTGTGGGTGCACCTGGCCGGCGCGCCCGGCGCGCGCTGGATGACGCGCGAATTCCTGCGGGCCGGCTTCGCCTACCCCTTCCTCGTGTGTGGGTGCGAGCGCATCAGCGGGTACGTGAACGCGAACAACCTGGCGGCCCGGCGCCTGAACGAGCACCTGGGATGGCAGCCCGAGGCCCGGCTGCGCGGCGCGGCGCCCGATGGTAGCGATGTGATTTTGTACGTGATGTGGCGAAAGGACTGCAGATATGTGCCGGTGGCATAAACACGAATGGGACATGCTCCCGAGCGGCGCGTTCTCGCCGCGCCCGGGTGGCCGGATCACGCTCGAAGGCGGGAAGGGCAGCGGCGCCCCCGCGCCCGACCCGCGCCTGGTCGAGGCGCAAATCCGAAGCATGGGCATACAGGACGGCGCGATCCAGCGCATCCTGGCCCAGAGCGACGAGATGGCGCCGCTGCAGAAAGAGCAGACCCAGTTCGCGCTGGACACCTCTCGCAAGGCGTGGGAGCAATCCCAGCAGGACCGCGAGTACGCCCTGGGCCGTCGCGACCAACTGACCGGCCAGCAGGACCGGATGATCCAGGACGCTGCGACCTTCAACACGGAGGCGAAGCGCGAGGAGCTGGCGGGCCAGGCCGCGGCGGACGTGTCGCAGGCCTACACCAGCGCGAGCCGGACATCAGCCGCCGAGATGGCCCGCATGGGCATCAACCCGAAGGACGGCAAATTCGGGTCCACCAACAACGCGCTGATCGCCCAGACCGGGCTCGCGCTCGCCCAGGCGAAGAACGGCGCGCGCACCGCGGCCCGGGCCGAAGGCCGTGCGCTCACGGATCGCGCGAGCAACGCGCTGGCCGGCTATCCGGCGATGGGCATCCAGGCGACAGCTGCCACAGCCGGCTTCGGCGCCGCAGGGCAGAGCATCGCAAACACGGGGCTTGCCGGTTTGAACAGCGGATACGGTCAAGCCGCGGGTGCAGCCGGGCAGATGGGTTCGAACGCAACCTCGATGTATGGTGCACAGGCCAACTACCACGCGAATATGCAGCGGCAAGGGGAAAGCATCGGCGGCATCCTCGGCGGCGTCGGCGGCTTCGCCGCAGGCATTGCGAAGACCGGCATCTTCTCCGACCGCCGGCTGAAGCGAGACATCTCAGAGGCCGGGGTGGATGGGCGCACCGGACTGAACCTCTACCAGTTCAGCTACCAGGATGACGCTCAGGGCCGCCGATACATCGGCGTCATGGCCGACGAGGTTCAGAAGGCGTTCCCTGAAGCAGTGAGCCTGGACGAATCCGGGTACATGCGCGTGGATTACGACAGGCTCGGCGTCGATTTCAAGGAGGTTGCGTGATGCGACAAGGACGTTCTTCGGTTTCCGATTTCCTCAAGAACTTCAACGCGGCGTTCGACACGACAACGAAGGTTGCGCGCGAGATCGAGACGGCCGAGGTGGCCAACGCCAAGCCGGAGGAGTCCACGGGCTTCACGGCGCAGCAGGGCCAGGAGTTGGACAACTTGGTCAAGCAGGGCTTCGACAGTGTTCAGTTCGACCCCGCATCGAAGTCCTACGTTGCGAAGAACGCCACAGGCGATTCCAAGACCGTGGCCATGCAGGGCGTCACGGACTTCATGGGAAAACGGTACGCGGGCCAAGGTCAGGACGTGGCCGACAACGCCCGGGCCCAGGCCTTTGCTGGCGTGCTTGGCAAGTACGACCCCGAGGGCGGCATGCGAATGGCCCAGCAGGCGCGGCAGGGGATCTTCGCCGCCAAGCAGCAGGCGCGGCAGGAGAAGCAGTGGGAACGCGAGGACAGCATCGAGGCCATCGACCAGGAATCGGGCGCCGCGTTGAAAGCCGCCATGGTCGGCCCTGACGGCAAGCCGATCGAAGCGACGCCGGACCTGTACCTGAACAACATCCAGCAGCGTGCTGGCCGACTCGCCCAGGCCGGGCACAGCAAGCAGGCCGAGGACGCTCTGCACCAGTTCTACGGCCTGGCGGATGCGAAGATCCGCCTCGACGCCAGGAATCGCGAGAAGGACGCAGCACCGGCCATGGCCGCCTTCCAGGCCGGCAACACGCAGGCGCTCGTGGACTACTACAACAAGTACGTCCCGGGCGCCACGAAGATCACCGGCATCGAGCGCGGGCCGGACGGTGGGTACGTCATCAACTCGACTGGCCTCGATGGAAAGCCCGCGCCCAGCCGCACGGTGGATCAGCGCGGCATGCTTGCGATGGCGCAGAGCCTGAACGACCCGAGCGCACTGCTGCAGCATGCCTGGAACGAGGCGAACTTCGGGCTGCGCCTGCGGGGCGAGGCCCGGGCAGACAACGCCGACCGCCGCGCTGGCAACGCCGACGCCCGCGCGGCCCAGGCCCACGGCCTTGCCATGGCCGACCGCAGCGAGCGGCTGGCCGACCGTCGGGACATCATGAGCGTGCGCGAGGCGCTGGCCCGGGAGCAAGATCCCAGCATCTCCGAAGCCGGGGCGCGGGCCGCGCGCCTGGGGCTGATCCAGATCCCCGGCACGGGGAAGGGCCGCACCGACATCGACGTGGGCATGGTGCGCAAGTTCTTCACGCCGGACAACGGTGCCATGGGCCCGCAGCACGATGCGGAGGGCGAGAACAAGTTCTGGGACTTCGTGGGCAAAGGCAAATTTCGGACCACCGACGAAGCGCTCATGGCCTATGTGCAGCGGGAGCGGCCTCGCAAGGTTGAAAGCAAGGCCGAGGTGGAAAAGCTTCCCAGTGGGTCGAAGTTCGTAGACCCGAACGGCGTGGTGAGAATCAAGCCCTGACCGAGCTACTTGGCCGGCTCGTCGGCGCGAGGGTATTTGCTCCACCAGCCCTCGGCCTGCTTGGACTCCGGGGCCTGGTAGTCGAGCTTCTTGATGCCCTGGCCGGACGCTCCAGCGATGTCGCCGGTCCAGCGGTCGAGGCGGTAGACGTGGACACCGCTGCCAGGCTGCACAAGCTCATACCGGAACATCCACGCGCCCCAGGCCAGCACGGCGGCGGTGATGATGTAGATGGGCTTTGTGTTCATGGGTGTCCTCCGGTGCGGGGACTGTAGCAGCAGGACGGGAGGTGATCATTTGATTGCGTGCCTGTAGCCCTGGTGGTATTGGGCGCTGTACCTAGCTCAAGAGCCACGGACGAGAGCCGTGGCGGGAGAGTTCGCGATCATCAGCCGCTCATGCGCGAAGGTCTGGCTCTTGATCCGAAAGAGAGACGTAGTCTCAATCCTTTCCGTAAGACGGTAGCTTGCGCAATGTGCGACACTGCCGCTTGCCGCAGCTCCTTGCGATCCGTACCGAACGTGGACTTTGCGGCGTAAGGTAACTAAATGCTTACAAAGCTTGTAATAAAGAGATTTAAGTCCTGTGAGAATGTTGTGATCTCTGATATCGGAGATCTTCTTGTTCTTGTGGGTAAAAATGGTGTCGGAAAAACTAACATATTCCGTGCCCTTCACTGGGTGTCTGAAATACTAAGCACTAATGCAATTTCGTATGATGAAATTGGAAGCGGGGAGGCTCAAGGTGTTGGCGTTGAAGTATTGATTGATGGTAAGAAACTGGTTTATTCTGTCGAAGTTGGTGCGCGCGTGGTGTACACAAACTCATCACACAGGGTAGATTTTTCGGTTCTCGAATCGCTCCACGCCAGGTTGGCGAACGGATCTCTCGACAGAATATATGTTCGTGAAAACAATGAAGTTACCGTTGGTATTGAGGGTATAAAATTGCCTATTGGTGACAGTTCGGTTGCGAGCCTATCCATAACGTCACTTCTACCAGCGCATAGCGCGACCCCAGTGGTGCAGAGTTTTGTTCGGTTTGTCTCTAAATTTAGTCACAACCATCTCGACACCCCTTCAACTGAACGTAGCTCGCGTTTTTTAGCTGCTGAAGATTTTCTGAGCTGGCAAAAGTCGCCGGTACAGACTGCTGCGCTCCCCTCTGATACTGAAATGCGGCTTCTTGATCTGAAAAATCGAAAGCCCGAAGTATATGAAGAGTTAACAGCGCTGCTGTGCCAAATAGGGATAATCGATTCCTTTGATATCGCCGAGGTGGCGCTTGATTTGCACGGAAAACCGCGGTTTTACGTCTTTAATTGGACGCCAAAGTATCAGGCTTCAGGCGACGCCCGTGGTTGGAATGAGCTGTCTTTTGGTACTCGTAGGTTAATTAAACTATTCGTTGCATTCTTTTATCAAGAAGATAGCGTTTTCATGCTGGAGCAGCCAGAAGACGGCATCCATGCCGGGTTGCTCCATGAAATACTTCCTATGCTGCGGACTTATGTTGCCGAGCGTCAGATATTGATTGCAACTCACTCTCCAGAAGTGATGAATGCAGCAAGTCCGAATGAAATTAGAATTGTTCACTCTAACGGTGGCGTGACTTCGGTGAGGGAGTTATCAATCGATGAGCTAGATGCAGCCACTGCCTACTTGCAGAACGATGGCCCTTTGTATAATTTTATTGATATGATTGAGGGATAATGTTTGCAATTCTGGCTGAGGATAAGTCGGACTATGCCATGCTTAAGGAGATAGTGCGTAGCATTTGTGATGACAAAAGCGTGCCGGTAATTGGTAAAGGTTTTGGGTCGGGTTCTGAGTTGCTGAAAGATGGTGCTCGAGAATTGAACGGTATGGCCAAACTTAAAGCGGTGCGCACCGTCTTTATTTGTCACGATGCAGATTCGCTCGATCCCGCCGGAAAGAGTCGTGAAGTTATGGAGAAGGTTATCAAGCCTGCCTCTTTGAACGGGAGGCTGGCAATCTGTGTTGTGCCTGTGGCTATGATTGAGTCTTGGATACTCGCTGATGTTAATGCCTGCAGAAAGGTTTTTACATCTCTTCCCTTGGTGAGAGAGATCGAGAATCCTGAAAATATTAGGCACGCCAAAACCGAAATCGAGGCAATATGCAGGGCAAAGGCGAAACCGCTGTACTCTAATGCAACGCATAACAAGCTCATTGCACCGCACCTTGACCTGCAAAAAGTATATAAGCGCTGCCCATCTTTTCGATCCTTTGCGACTGCGGTAGACAGAACGTTTGGCCGGCAGAGGCCGCCCGAGTACTGGGCAGTCTGAAAACTCTCGAGATTGGTTTTTGCCTTTCGTCGCGGATTTGTAGGAGTCCAGGCCGACGACGTATTTGATCCTCCCGTGCCAAGCCTGCCAACCTGCTCCGGTTACAGGAGCAAGGTATGGCGCAAGGAAACTGGTGGGAGTCATTCCCGACTGACGAGGGCAAGCCTGCCGAAGGCGAGAAGTGGTGGGAGGCATACGCGCCCGTAGATCCACCCAAGCCTGCGGCCAAGAAGTCCGGAGGCGTAGGCGAGTTCATTGCCGACATGGGCAAGCGCGCGGCCGGCGCGGTGGTGTCGGGCGTTGCTTCCATCCCCGAGGCCATCCAGTCGGGCCTGCGCGCGGGCGTGCGCAGCGGCGCGGGCGGCGACCCGGACACCGTCATGCCGGGCGGAGCCTTCATCCCTGGCGTGGACACGGACGAGGCGATCAACGGGCCGATGAGCGAGCGGCAGCTGGACCGCCGCGAGCTCCAGGGCGAGCGCATCGCCGGAGCCGTGAGTGTGCCCGGCGCTGCACCGCTGGCGCGCGCGGGCAAGGCCGCGCAGCAGGCCATCGTGGACACGACGAGCCAGGCCACCAAGGACGCGGTGGCGGGTTCGCAGATCACCGGCAACTTGCTGAAGGGCGAGATCGATTTCGGATCGAACCCCTCGTTCCGTGGTTTCGCCATGCAGGGGGCGGATGTGTTCGGGTCGATGCTGCCGGTGGTGGCCACGGCGCTCGCGACGCGCAGCCCGTCGGCGGCCGGGGCCGTGGGCGGCGCGATGGCCGCGGGCGAGGGCGTGGGCAACGCCCGTGACTTCGTGGCGAAGATGACGGACGAGCAACTGCAGGAGCACAGCCCGCTCTTCAAACGCATGGTGGACGCGGGCGCGTTGCCGGCGGAGGCCCGCCAGATCGTGAGCCGGAAGGCGGAAGACACCAGCGCGCTGCTCCAGGGCGCGGTGGCCGCGCTGGGCGACCGCTTCACCGGCAGCCTGGTGACGGGCGGACTGGACAAGGTGCTGCAGCGCGCGGCGGGCAAGTCGGTGCTGGGCCGGGCCGCGGCCGGCGGCGCCATGTCGTCGCTGGAGGAGGGGACACAGGAGCTGACCGAGGGTGTGGCGTCCGACCTGGGCACCAAGTCGGTGGTGGGAAACAAGGAAATCGGCGAGGGGAGCGCGGCGAACTTCGTGCTGGGCGCCATGGGCGGCGGTGCACCGGGGGCCGCGCGCGGCGCGTACACCGGCCTCACCCAGAAGGGCACGCCGGGCAAGCCGGCCGCGGAGCCAGCCGCCGCCCCGGTCGAGGCGGCCAGCGAGGAAGGGCCAGCCACGGCGCCCGCCCAGGCGCCGATCCCGGAGCAACCGCCGGCCGTGGCTGCAGCGCCCGCCGAGGCCGCGGCAGCGCCGGGCGAACCGGCCCAACCAGAGGCCCGGCCGCAGCTGCTGCAGGAACTGGAAGCCGTAGCCCGCGGCGCGACGGGCGAGACGAAGCAGAACGCCATCGAGCTGCTGGCGCAGCTGGAGCGCTCCGACATGCCGCCCCATGTGCGGCGCTTCGCGGAACAGGAGGCCCAGGTCCTGGTGGCGGGCGCCGACGTCACGCCGCCCGCCGTCACCGAAGAGCCGATGCCGGCTGCGGAGCCCGTGCCGGAGGCACCGGTGGGCGACCGGCTGACGCCGCAGGAGCGGCAGGAATTCGAGCGTGTCTACCGCCGGCCGGTGGATGACCCGCTGGGCGAGCTGCAGGACCGCGTGCGCGCTGGCTCGGCCTACACCCAGGCCGGCGACGTGCAGCAGCTGCGCGAGCGACTGGAAGACGCCTGGCTGGAGCTGAACGTGGCGACCGAAGGGCAGCAGCCCGCGGCGGGGGCCGCGCAGGCCGGGTCGCCTGCGCAGATCGACGGCGAGGCGATCCAGCGCGTGGATGCCCAACTGCGCAGCCGGCGCGTCCGCGACGCCCTGCAGAACCTGCTGGACGAAGACGTGGGGAACACGGTGCAGATCGTGGGCCGGCTCGATGGCGCGCTGGAGAGGATCGGCGAGCCGGGGCTGGATGACGGCGAGCGCCAGGCCGTGCGCCGAGTGGCGGACGCCTACTTCGGCTTCCGTGGGGCTCGCGAACGTGCGCCACTGCCCAAGGCCGCCGAGCGGGCCGAGGACTGGGGCGCGGACAACAGCAGCATGGAAGCGCTCATCCAGGAGCGTGGGGCGCCGCGCGTGCGCAGCCGGGAACGCGCCGGGCATGCGCTGGCTTCCGAAGGTGCGCAGCCGACTGCCGCCGCGCCGGCGGTGGACGCCTTCGACCCCGGCGCGGTGCGCGCCAAGACCTGGCCGCAGTTCGTGGCCGAGCGCGGCGAGAACGTGGCGCGGCTGCGCCGGGGCTCGCCCGCGTGGGATCGCCTGCAGAACGAGTGGGCCGCCGTGAAGACGAAGCGCGCCGGCACGAACCCCGAGGCCACCGGCGCCGTGGGCGCGGCCACCCCCGAGATCCAGAACCGCGACCGAGCCCGACCCGCCAGCGTGGTCCAGATGCAGGGCATGGCCCAGAGCCCCGATTACATGCGCCTGGGCCCGTCGCGCAGCCCCGAGACGGGCGCGCCCATGGTGTTCGCCGTGGGCGACCAGGTGCACGCCGCGCATGCGATCGGCCGGGGCGACACGGCGGTGATGAGCGATGGCCAGCGCGTGCCGTTCCAGTACGCTGTGATGGAGGCCGGCGACGTGCAGCCGTCCAACTTCGCCGACGGCGGAGTGAACCCGCTCTTCGACGCTGCCCACCCGGGCACGGTGAAGGCACTGAACAACGGGCGGACGGCGGGGTTGCGCGCGGCCTACGAGCGCGGCACGGCAGACAGCTACCGGCAGGAGCTGATGGCCGACAGCGCCGTGCACGGCATCGACCCGCGGGTAATCGCCGGCATGCGCGCGCCCATGCTGGTGCGCCTCTACTCGGAGCGCGACAACCAGGCGAACATGGGCGCCAAGAGCCAGAGCCAGGCCCTGGGGCTGTCGGCCGCCGAGCAGGCCGCCACGGACGCCGCGCTGCTGGATGCCGGCGTGCTCGACGTGCTCGAGGCGGGCGACATGGCCGGCGCTGCGAACCGCGATTTCGCGCGGGCGTTCGTCGGCAAGCTGCAGGCGGAGGGCCAGGACGTGGCAGGCATGCTCGATGCGGGCGGCGCGCTCTCGCCCGCGGGCGTGGTGCGGCTGCAGGCGGCCCTCGTGCACAAGGCCTACAGCGACGGCGACCTGGTGGAATCCATGTTCGGCAGCACGGACAACGACATCCGCGCCATCGGCGAGGCGTTGAAGGACGTGGCGGGCGAGTGGGCGAACCTGCGCCAGGCGGCCGCCGTAGGCGCCGTGAACCCGCAGGTGGACGTGACGGGCAACCTGCTGCAGGCCATCCGGCTGGTGCAGAAGGCACGGCGCGAGCGCGCGTCCCTCTACGACGCGATCAACCAGGTGGACATGGTGACAGGCGACGTGCCCGACCCCATGACCGTGGGCGTGCTGCGGCTGCTGTACTCGGGCCACTACCTGACCCGGGCCCTGGGGCGCGAGCGCGTGTCTCAGGCCCTGCGCGACTACCTGGGCGCCGCGGCAGCGACGCGGGCCGAGGGTGATATGTTCGGCGAGCAGGTGGGACCTGCCGCCATCCTTTCCGCGCTCAGCGCGCAACCGACCGAGAAAGCCAGCGATGCAGCAGCAACCACCGAACCAACCGGACAACCCACACCCGCAGCCGCGCAAGGCGAGCGAGGAGCCGCTGGCAGCGACGCTGCTGGCCGCGGTGCTGATGAGCCAGGGGGGCAAGCACGGGGACCCGTCGCAGATCGAGCAGGGGCAGACCCTGCTGAAGATGGCCGACGCAGCGGCCGGGAAGATGCCCAAGATCCCGGCGGACAGCCGGATGGCGAAGGCGATCAAGGAGCTGCAGAAGACGGGCGTGGTGAAGTAGCCGCCGAGCCGGCGCCAGCGGCAGACCCCGAACCGGCGGTGCCGGAGCCCGCCCTCCAGAGCCAGGAGCCGGTGCAGTACGTCCCGCAGAGCCGCAGCAAGGGCGACACGGGGGTGGCCGACGACTTCGACGTGGACGGTTTCCTGCGGACGATGGACGAGGTGGCGGCCATCCCCGAGGAGGCGAGGGCGCAAGCCGTGGCCCGCACCGAGGCCGCGGCATCTGCCATCCGGGCGGGTTGGGCGAATGGCCCCGAGGTGGTGGTGGCGTTCGACATGGCAGACCCGAAGGTGCCGCAGCAGGTGCGGGACGCCGACCTGAGCCAGCGCAGCCGCGGCGCCGGGGGCTCTCCGGAGGGCTTCTATTTCGGCGGGAAGGTGTACCTGCTGGCCGAGCAACTGCCTCGCGAGCAGGATGTGGCGCGCGTGCTCATGCACGAGGCGCTGGGCCACCATGGGCTGGCCGGGGTGTTCGGCCCGGGGCTGGAGGCCGTGCGACAGCAGATCGCCCAGGTGCGGCCCGCCGAGGTGCGCCGCAAGGCAGCGGAGTACGGACTGGACTACAACGACCGGGCGCAGCGTATGCAGGCGGCGGAAGAGGTATTGGCCGAGATAGCGCAAACCAGGCCCGAACTGGGTTTCGTGCAGCGGGCCGTGGCCGCCGTGCGCAGTTGGGCGCGGGTGCACATCCCGGGCCTCTCCGGCCTGCGCATGACGGATGCCGAAATCATCCGGGACTTCATCCTTCCCGCCCGGGGCTGGGTGGAGCGCGGGCGCCGGGCGGCCACGGCGCCGGCGGCTGCCGGTGGAGCGCCTGCGCTGGCGTTCAGCCTGTCTGATGGGGCGCTGGCTCAGGCCAGGGCGAAGTGGGCCGGGGTGGTCGATCAGTTCGTGCGGGGTGGGTTGGATGCGACGAAAACCTACGAGGTGCTGCCGTCGTCCACGGCCGTCATGAAGATGCTGGGGCTGCCGGACCTGCCTGTGCACGCCGGGGTGCACGCCATGGACGCGCTCTACAACCACGGTGTGAAGCCGTCGCAGATGAAGCAGATCCTGGACGAGCTGGCGAACCCGCGCATGGTCATGGTGTGGAACAAGGGCAGCCGCGGTGAGCTGAGCCTGAACTTCGTCACGTCGATGGCTGCGGACTCTTCGGCGGTTTGCAAAAAACCGAAGGTAGACGGTCTACCGGAACCTCGCGGTCGGCCGGCGCACCGTGGCGCCGTAGGCGGTGCCCGACCCGGCAGTGGCGTGTTGCGGAATGCGCGTACCGGGGCCTGTCGCAGCAGCGCTGGCAGAAAGAGGAGGAGGCCGCCTGGACACATGCCTGGCGGCCTCCTCCTGTTCGCGGGGCATCCAGCAACGCGCCCTGCCTGCGTGCTGCGGGCGAGGGCGCATCGCGCTCATGCCTGCCTGGGGTCAACGGTCGTTCTTGTGGCTTTGGCGACCGGCTTCTGCGTGCTGCTGGCTGCTGCCACCGCGGGTGCCGCCGCTGTTGGCATTGTTCTGGGTGCCGCTGCTGCTGCCCTGGTTCTCGCCGCTTTGGTTGCCGCTGTTCTGATTGCCGCCGCCGTGGCTCATGCTGCCGGCGCGGCGGGCTTCCTCGGAGCTGAATTCGTGGGCATTTCCGCTGGCATGCGCAGCGCGTCCGCCTTCAGCGGCGATTTCGCGTTGGCGTTCAGGGTCCATGCCGGCAAATCCGCGACCGGAACCGCTACCTTGGTTACCTTGGTTGTTATTGCCTTGGTTGCCTTGATTCGATGCCATGTGATTTCTCCTTTGGAACATAACGAAGGGTGATGTGAAGGTGACGGCGCGATCAAGCGCTGTCGATGCAGTGGCGGCAACTGGTGTGCCGTGCACGTCGCGCACAGGCGGCTCGACGAGGCAGGCGCTGCCGTGCGATCAGCGTGTTCTGGCGGTCTTGCAGGGGGAGAAAGAGGCCTTTCCAGCACGGCATTCCCCCTCCGTTTTTTCTTGCAAGCCGGCTCGCGACTGTCGATGCAAGGCGGCATGTCGATGTGGTCAATCCTCCATCCAAGGCCACTTTTTCCCGGCTTTGCGCGAGATTTGCGGCAAACCTTGCCGGCCCCGAGTGCCGCGGCCCGGCAGCGCTGCACAACACGGCGTGGAGGGGATGCACACCTGTAACGGGGGCCGTATCTTGCGCGGCTTCCTACGTCCTGTGGCGCAGGGGATTGCGAATGATGAACCGCTCGCATTCCCCCGATGAAACAACAGAAAAGGAGTTTTCATGGAAGCCACGACCACCGGCATGAATCGCACGGGAGCTTCTGCATCGCCAGCCGGCGCCCGCGCAATGGCAGAGGCCGTCGAACGGTATTCGCCACCCGGCCCCATCGATGTTTCGCAAAGCGAAGAGATGCGGCTGCTGTACGCGCAGGAAGCAGACCCGCTAGGAGGAGTGCCGCCTCCGACCTCCCTGGGCGGCATGGTGCGCACCGGCGTGAGCAAGCTGATGGGCGATCACCCCGAGATCCTTCTGGACAAGATCGGTGAGCGCATCGCGTTCGAACGCGGAGGCACACGGCTGTACGACGCGCTCATCGTGAAATACCAGGCCGCGCTGAATGCCGGAGCGCAGGTGCCGTCCCCGGCCGAAGCCCTGCAGGCCGCGGGCCTGGGCACGGACGATGTTGCCTTGCTGGCGGATGCGTCGGCGCTCGCGACGCTGCAGCGGATACGTGCCGAAGAGCTGCAGCACTTCCAGCTGCTGTCGGAGGCCATGCGCAAGCTGGGCGGCGATCCCACTGCGCAGACGCCCTGCGCCGATGTGGTCGCCACTGCATCGATGGGGCTTATTCAGGTGGTGACGGACCCGCGCACCACGTTGGCCCAGGCCCTGTCGGCCATCCTGACGGCCGAACTCACGGACAACGCCGGATGGGAACTCCTGATCCAGTTGGCCGAGCAGGCCGGAGAGGCCGATCTGGTCAGCGAATTCGCGCAGGCGCTGACAGAGGAGCAGCGGCATTTGAGCACCGTGCAGGCGTGGCTCGGCGCCCTGGTGGTCTCCGGCCCGCTGCCCAACGAAGCGGTCTGACTCGCAGCGCCCGCACGCATTTTCCCGGCAGAGATGCCGCCCCATTCATTCAAGGAAATCCCATGACGATCCATCTTTTCCAGGACAAAGGCACAGCGCTGGACCGCCAGCGGCTGAGCTGGAAGGACATGGTGGGCAAGCCCATCAGCAAGCTCGACGACGATGCTTTCACGCGGGTGCGTGCCATTCTCATGAATGGCGTCGAACTCGATGCGCTGCGCACCAAGCAGGTTCTGCTGCGCATGAACGCCGATGCCCGTCCGCAGATCGCGCAACTCATGCGTGTCGAGCAGCACCAGGCCACCACCATCAACTGGCTCATCGGCGCGGACCATTCGCCGCTGGAAACCACCATCGGCTACGAACAGACGGCCATCGAGATCACCGCGTCGGTGGCCAGGCTCGAACCCGACAGCTACCTCGCGCAGGGCTACCGCTATGCGCTGCTGGAGGATTTCGACCACCTCTACCGCTACAGCGCGCTGCTGGACAGGCTGGAAGGCAAGGACGCCAACAACATCACGCAGGGCTATACCGACATCGTGCCGGCACGCGCCACCTGGGTGCACCACCGGGCGCCCGAGCACGATCTGCTGGAGCCCTATGGCCCCGATGCCGTGCTGGCCACGAAGCTGCATGCGCTCACGCTGACCGGCGGCGAGTACCAAACGCACGATTACTACATGAATATCGGGCCACTGTTCGCCGACCCGGTGGCGCGGCAGCTGTACGCGGAAATCGCTTCCGTGGAGTCGCAGCACATCACGCATTACGGCTCGATGCTGAATCCGCACGAGACGCCGCTGGAGAAGCTGCTGATCGCCGAAGCCTGCGAGGTATGGAATTATGCCGGCTGCGTGGAGCAGGAGAGCAACCCCCGCATCCGCGCGATCTGGGAGATGTTCCTGGACTACGAACTGGGGCATTTCCAGGTGGTGCAGGAGCTGTTCAAGCGGCTGGAGCGGCGCGATCCTGCCGAAGTGCTCGGCGATGGCGCGCTGCCCGCATTCATTCGCTTCGAGAGCCACCGCGACTACGTGCGCGAGGTGGTCGATGCCGAGACGGACTTCCGCAAGGACGGCACCCGTTTCGTGCAAACGCCTGCGGAAGAGGGCGAAACTTCGCTGCAGTACCGCGAAGCGGTGAACCAGGGCGGATCGCCTTCGCGCGCGGCTTCGGCCACCTATGCCTGGACCCCCGGAACGGAGTTGGTGCGCGAAGCGCAGGCCTCCGCCGACATGCCGGCCCTGTAAGGAAGCGTCCGGCCGGTGCCGCGAAGGTGTTATTTGGCGGGTTGCATATGCGCCTTGATGAGGCGCTGCAGTTCCCGCACGTCGAGCGGTTTGACCAGATAGGCGTCGAAGCCCGCATCGCGCGCCTGTTGCCGGTTGTGCTCCTGTCCCCAGCCGGTGGCCGCCACGAGCAGCATGCGCTCCCCGAACGGTTCCGCCCGCAAGGCGCGCGCCACGGAAATGCCGTCCAGCCCCGGCATGCCGAGGTCCAGCACGGCCACATCGGGTTCCACCTCCCGCGCCAGTTGCAGGGCCTCATGCCCGTTGGCGGCCGTGGTGACGACGCAGCCTTCCAGCAGGTGGGAGATGGACCACGTCACGTCCACGTTGTCGTCGGCGAGCAGGATGCGCGGGCCTTCCGTACCGCTGCGCTCGGGCTGTGCGGCGCTGCGGTGTTCGTGCCGGGCCGCAGCCGGTTGCGGGGGCAGCGGCAGTTGCAGCGTGAACCGGCTGCCCCGTCCCGGGCCATCGCTTTCGCCGCGCACGCGGCCCTCGTGCATTTCCACGATGTTGCGCACCAGCGCCAGGCCGATGCCGAGCCCCTGCGTGTGCCGGGCGCCTGCGTTGGGGCTTTGCGAGAACATCGTGAACATGTCGTCCACGCTGTCGGGGTCCATGCCGATGCCGTTGTCCTCCACACAGAAAAACACCTGCCCCGAGTCGGCCCATGCCGCGAGGCGGATGCGCCCCTGGTCGGGCGTGTATTTGGCGGCGTTGCTCAGCAGGTTGGCGAGCACCTGCGCGATGCGCACCGGATCGGCATCGAGCACCACGGGATCGCGCGGCAGGTCGAGCACGAGTTCATGGCCCGCTGCGTGGATGGCCCCCTGCGTGGCTTCCAGCGCCGCCTCGACGATCTCGGTCAGCGGCACCTCGCGCTTTTGCAGCGCCATGCGGCCCAGCCGCAGCCGGGAGATGTCCATCAGGTCGTCCAGCAGCACGGCCATCGCGCGCGCCTGGCGCTCGACGATGCGCGAAGCCTGCTCGCGCTCGTCGGCCGCGACGCTGTCGTTGGTCAGGACCGCCGATGCGCTCGCAATCGAAGCCAGCGGGTTGCGCAGCTCGTGCGACAGCACGGCCAGGAAACGGTCCTTCGTGGCGTCGGCCGCCTGCAGAGCGGCACGCGCCTCTTCGTTTTCACGCAGCGCCTTGAGCAGGTCCGAGCGGCTTTGCTCCAGCGCCTGCTGGCTTTCGCGCTGGTCGCTCTGGTCGCGCAGGATCTTGACGAAGCCCACCACCGCATCCGCGCTGTCGTGCATGGGCATCAGCGCGCCGCTGGCCCAGAAACGGCTGCCGTCCTTGCGCTGGTGCAGCCGGTCGTCAAGGGCCCCGCCGGTGGCCAGGGCCGTGCGGGCTTCGGCCAGCGGCGCTTCCGCGGCACGGTCCTCGGCCGTGAAGATCATGTCGGCCAACTGCCCCATGGCCTCGTTCTCGCTGTAGCCGAGGATGCGCTCCGCACCGCTGTTCCAGGTGGTGATGCGGCGGTCCAGGTCGGTCGAGAAGATCGCGTATTCCACCGCGTTCTCCACGACGAGGCGCAGCCGCTCGGTGCTCTCGCGCAAGGCGTTCTCTGCACGCTTGCGCTCGCTGATGTCGTTGCACACGACGATCGACGCCGTGGGGCGGCCTTCCGCATCGGCCAGGAAGCTGATGCTGTTGTGCAGCCACAGCGTGCTGCCGTCCTTGCGCAGGCAGCGCTTCTCGATATGGAAGGGTTCCCCGAACTCCGTGAGCCGTTGCATGAGATGGGCGCTGAGGCGCCGGTCGCCCGGATGGACGAGGTCCAGCAGCTGCATTCCGATGAGCTCTTCGTCGCCATAGCCCAGCATGTGGCTGTAGTGGCGGTTGACGAAGGTGATGCGGCCGTCCAGGCTGGTCTGCGCCACGCCCACCACGGCCTGGTTCACGATGGCGCTGAAGCGGTCTTCGGAGCGGCGCAGCGCCTCCTGGCCCTGCTTGCGCTCGGAGATGTCCACGAAGGTCAGCACCACGCCGGCGATGCGATCGTCCAGTGTGCGGTAGGGCAGCATGCGCACGAGGTACCAATTGCCGTCGCTCGCGCCCACCTCGCGCTCCACCAGCGCAAGCCGCTCCAGCACGCGCCGGGCGTCCTCGGCCAGTTCAGGGTATTGCAGTTGCGTGCGCAGGTTCGACAGCGGCCGGCCCACGTCCGTCGCGATGAGGTTGAACAGGGTGACGGCGGAAGGCGTGAAACGGGTGATGCGCAGATCGCGGTCCAGGAACACCGTGGCGATGGCCGTGGCATCCATCAGGTTCTGCATGTCGCTGTTCGCGTGGCCCAGCTCGTCCACCTTGCTCTTGAGTTCGTGGTTGACGGTGGTCAGCTCTTCGTTGATGGACTGCAGTTCCTCGCGGCTGGTCTCCAGCTCTTCGGTGGCAGAGCGCAGCTCCTCGTTCATGGCCTGCAGCTCTTCGTTGCTGGCCCGCAATTCCTCGGTGGACGCCTCGTACTGCTCGATGGTGCTGCGCAGCTGTGCGTTGAGCAGCTCCAGTTCGCGGTCGAGCTGCTCGGCCGCGGCGTCCGAGGGCAGCTCGGCCGTGGCGGCGGCTGGCAGCGCGGCCACAGATGCCGTGGGCAGCAGGATGAGCGACAGCCCCGGCACCAGGTCCGGCATGGGCCGCACCTCGGGCGCCAGCCACACGGAGCTGCCCGCGATGTCGAGCGACACCGCCTCCAGCAGCGCGGGCTGGCCGGTGCGGCCCGCGCGGTAGAGGGCCGCCCGCAGCCCGATGCGCAGGGCAGGGTGGATGAGCCGCAGCAGGTTGCGCGAAGGCTCCCCGCCATGGAAGGACAGAAAACGGCCCGCCGACGGCGACATGTGGAGGATTTCCTGCTCGCCATCGACCAGGATCGACGGTGGCGCGAGGTGCTCCAGCAACCGCAGGTGCACCTCACCCCAGGACAGCGGCTTGCTGCCCGGGGCCGACGCCAGGGGCCGGGCAGCATCCGCGAACGGCCGTGCCATGGCCGCCGAGTGCACGATCGGCCCCTGGTGCGCCGTGAACTGCGCCTCCATCGCGGCCACGATGGTGTCGCTGCCGCCAGACGCCAGCAGCTCGGTGCGGGGCGCGATCTGGTGGCTGTAGATGCGGTGCTGTTCATCGACCACGACAAAGCGTGAATCGCTGTCCTCCACCGATTCGGCCGACCCCAAAAACAGCGTCTTGCCGGGCAGGAGCGCGAAATGGAAGGTATCCAGCACGCGCCGCTGCGCTTCCCGGTTCAGGTAGATGAGCAGATTGCGGCACGAGATGAGATCGAGCCGTGAGAACGGCGAATCCTTGAGCAGGTCGTGCACCGCGAAGAGAACGCATTCGCGCAGTTCGCGCCGCACGCGGTAACCGCCGCGCTCGCGGACGAAGAAGCGCCGCAGCCGGTCGGCCGCGACATCGCCCTCGATCGCCGCCGGGTAGAAGCCGTCGCGGGCAACGCGGATGGCGCTGTCGTCCAGGTCGGTGGCGAAGATCTGCAGCACGGGCGCGGAGTCGAGCGTGCGGGCATGCTCGGTCAGCAGCATCGCGATGGAATACGCCTCCTCGCCGGTCGCGCAGCCGGCCACCCACACGCGCAGCGTGTCGGCGCCGCTCTTGCCCTGGAAGAGTTCCGGCAGATAGGCCTGCAGCGCCGCGAAATACGCCGGGTCCCGGAAGAAATTCGTCACGCTGATGAGCAGGTCCTGCAGCAGGGCGCCGGCCTCGCCGGGGCGCGTGCGCAGGCAATCGAGGTAGCCCGCCATCGTGGCGATGCCGTTCACCTGCAGGCGGCGGCCGACGCGGCGGACCACGGTGGCGCGCTTGTACTCGCTGAAATCGCGCCCGGTGCGGTGGCGAAGGAAGTTCAGCACTTCGCGCAGCGCATCTTCGTCGGGAATGTCGGTGCCGGCAGAGGCCTGTGGCGGCGCGCTCTGGACAGGCGGCAACTGCAGCCGGCGCTCCATCCGGTGGTACTCCAGCACGCGATGGGCCATCTGGCCCACGGGCAGCACCCAATCGACCATGCCCGTGGCGATGGCCGAGCTGGGCATGCCGCTGGACGACGCTTCCTCGGGGTCCTGCGCGATGGTGAGGCCGCCATGCTCCTTGATGCGCTTGATGCCGATGGCACCGTCGCCGTCTGCACCCGACAGGACGATGGCGGTGGCATGCGGGCCATGCGTGTCGGCGAGCGTGCGGAAGAACAGGTCCACGGCGACGTGGCGCTGCCGGTCGGCCGGCAGGGGGCCGAGCGTGAGGGTGCCGTCCCGGGCTTCCAGGACCTTGCGCGGCGGCACGACGTAGACCGTGTCGGCTTCCATGGTCACCGTGTCGGTGACCTGCTGCACGCGCAGAGACGTCACGCGCTGCAGCAATTCGGCCAGCACGCTCTCATGCTCGGGCGACAGGTGCAGCACGACGACGAAGGCGATGCCGGGCTGCGGCGGCATGGCCGCGAAGAAATCGCGCAGGGCCTGCAACGCGCCCGCTGAGCCTCCCAGGCCCACGACGGGCAAGGCCTGATAGCCGCGTGCAGGCACCGGCCCTGCCATGGCATCGTCGGCATCGCCCGTCATGATCTCGTCCATCTCTTGTCCTTGTGGGGTGTGCACTCGCGGTGCGTGGAAGGCGATTGGGGGGACGATGCTAGCTCATCCCCACGGGCCGGCACGTCGGAAGATTTGCCATTCAGCGGAATGCTCATCGGTGAGAAATTTTTACCAGGCCGACCCGCAGACCGGCCCGGTGCCTGCAAAAAAGGCGGCGCGCCCGGGCACGCCGTTTGCCCGCGCAGCGGCATGGACTTTCTACCTACGACGACCCCCCACCGGACTGCGCAGGCTGGCGCCACTCCTCCATCGGCCCGGGAACCCGTGCGGTACCGCGAGCACGCGGGCCGCAAGGTCGGCATCATGGTATGGGCCAGCGGCGATGGCTGGCGCGGCGCGTGGTCCGTCGGCGGCGGTGCATGGTATGCGGTGCGTGGCCGCTGGGCCACCGAGGAACTGGCGGCAGAGAAGACGTTTGCGCTCGCGCGTTCGTCATTGGGGCAGGACGGATTGCGGCGCAGGCGCTCTTCTGCGCCGGTATCGCAGCGGCCCGCTGCGGCCTGCGCCGCACCGGAGACCGACCGCGCCCCGGCGCTGCGGGCGGCTTCCGAGCAGTGGAGCGAGCTGCGCCGCGACTGGCAGACCGCCGAAGTGCGCCTGGCGCGCCGCCAGTCGGCGATCTGCCTGGGCGAAAGCGAAGCCCTCGATGCGGCAGACGGCACCAAGAGCCTGCGCGAGCTGGAGCGCGAGGCGGAGCGCGCCCGCCAGCGCATGGACGATTACCTGAACGTGGTGCTGCGCATGCTGCGTCCGACGGCCGCCGGATGAGCCGGCCGCGGGCGGCGCCTCACTCGTCCACCGAGGCGCTCCAGCGGCTGCCCCAGTCGTGCGCCTGGTCGATGTCGCGGCGGTCGCGTTTGGTGGGCCGCCCTTCGTGCAGGCTGGCGGCGGGCTCCGGAGCGAGGCGGCGCATCTCTGCGGCCTGCTCGCGCGCCGCGATGCTCTCGGGCGTTTCCTCGTAGAGTTGCTGCGCTACCACGGCCGGGCCGCGCATGGCGCTCAAGCCGCGCACGACCACCGTGCGCGCCATGGGGCCCTGGCGCAGCGCCACGGTATCGCCCGGGCGCAGCTCCCGGGAGGCCTTGGCGGCCTGGCCGTTGATGGTCACGCGGCCTTTGCCGATTTCTTCCACGGCCAGCGAGCGCGTCTTGTAGAAGCGCGCGCACCACAGCCACTTGTCCAGGCGCATCGATTCGGGTGGGGTCATGGGCCCGATTGTCCGCGAGCCGGCAACGCCGGGGTGTCGGCCGTTGCGGATGGAGCGTGCAGCGGCAGCCGCACGATGGCGTCGAGCCCGGCGATATGGCCGTTGTCATCGCGGTTCACCAGTTCGATGTGCCCGTCCAGCGCCTGCACGATCTCCTGGCAGATCGCAAGGCCCAGGCCGGAGCCGGCCCGCACATCGCCCGCCGAAAACGGCTGGAACAGCCGCTGGGCCAGCTCTGCGTCGATCCCGGGCCCCTGGTCGGACACGGTGAGCGCGGCATGGCGGCCGTCCGAGCGCAAGTCGACCGACAGCACGCCCGAGCCGGGCGAATGGCGGATGGCGTTGTGCAGCAGGTTGCGCGTGAGTTCGCGCAGCATCCATTCATGGGCGTGGATGGGCACGGCATCGGTGTGGATGCCGAAGTCGAGGTCCTTCTGGGCGATGAGGGGCGAGATCTCCAGCGCCACGCTGCGCAGGATCTCGTCGAACCGCGTCTGCGGCGCCGCGCTCTGCTGGCGCAGCTGCTCCACCTTGGCGAGCGCCAGCATCTGGTTGGCGAGCTGCGTGGCGCGCTCCACCGTGACCTGGATTTCGAGCAGCGCCTGCTGGGGCGGCGCATCGCCGCGCAGCGCCGACTGCACCTGCGTCTTGAGCACCGCGAGTGGCGTGCGCAACTGGTGGGAGGCATCGCGGACGAAGCGTTTCTGGTGGGCCAGCAGGTGTGCCAGCCGCCCCATCACGTGGTTGGTCGCATCGACGAGCGGCTGCAGTTCGCGCGGTGAGCCGGGCGCGGCGATGGGGCGCAGGTCGTCGCCCGGCCGTGTCTGGAGCTGGTCGCTCAGCTGGCGCACCGGCCGCATCGCCCGCTGCACCACCACGACAACGATGAGCGCCACCACCAGCGCAAGCAGCGCCTGCCGCGCGAGCGTGGTCCAGAGGATCTGCAGCGCCAGCGTGCGGCGCAACTCCAGCGTCTCGGCCACCTGGATCACGGCCATGCCGCGGCCGGAGGCGCTGGCCACCGGCTGGAGCAGCACCGCGACGCGCACGGGGCGGCCGCGGAACTCGTCGTCATAGAAATCGACCAGGGCCGCATAGGGCGGCCGCGCGGGAATGCGGCCGCGCCAGATCGGCAGCTCGGCGAATCCCGACACCATTTCGCCGTGCATGTTGGAGACGCGGTAGAACATGCGGCTCTGGTTGTCCGCCTCGAAGGCTTCCAGGGCCGAGTACGGCACGGTGGCACGCAGCTGGGCGGCATCGTCGTAGCCGGTCACGTCGATCTGCTCGCTGATGGTCTTGGCCGAAGCCAGCAGCGTGCGGTCGTAGGCCGTGTGCAGGGCCGAGAGGGTTTCGCTGTAGAGGTTGGCGGTGTTGTAGGCGATGAACAGTGCCACCGGCACCAGGATGCCCGCCAGCAGCTGCCGGCGCAGCGAACGCGCACGGCCCGGGCCGGAGCGCCTCATGGGTCGGCCTTGAGCAGGTAGCCCAGGCCGCGCAGCGTCATCAGCGTGAGGCCCGTGCCTGCCAGCTTCTTGCGCAGGCGGTAGACCACCACTTCGATGGCCTCGTACTGCACGTCGAGCTGGCCGGGGAACACCAGTTCGTAGAGCCTCTCCTTGGCCACGGCATGGCCCGGCTGGGCGAGAAGGGCGTGCATGAGCGCCATTTCGCGCGGGGTGAGTTCCATCACTTCGTTGCCGAGGTAGATGGCCCCGCTGTCCTTCTCGTAGCGAATGGCGCCGAGCACCACGGCGCCGGCGCCCGCGGCGGGCCGCGCTTCGGGCAGGTCGCCGAGGCGGCGCACCAGCGCGCGCAGGCGCGCCTCCAGCTCGTCGAGGTCGAAGGGCTTGGGCAGGTAGTCGTCGGCCCCGGCATTGAGGCCCAGCACCCGGTCGCCCACCGTGCCGCGCGCGGTGAGCAGCAGCACGGGCGTGCGCAGGCCCTGCGCGCGGGCCTGCTGCAGCACCTGCAGGCCGTCCAGGCCCGGCAGCGTCAGGTCCAGCACCACGGCGTCGGGCGGGCGCGAGGTCCATTGCGCGAGGGCGGCCCGGCCATCGCCGAGCGCGGTCACTTCCATGCCCCGGCGCGCCAGCGAACGCTGCAGCGTGGCCTGCATGGCGGGGTCGTCTTCCACGAGGAGCAGTTGCATGCGCCGGACCATAGCACCGCCTCCGCGCGGCTCCGTCATGGGTGTTTTCCCTGAGTCGGCGGACAGCCGTTTGACAGGAAGCGCGCGCATCATCGGCCCGGTTCAGTACACCCATAAAAGGAGACACGCATGCGTCGCGATACCTTCCTCAGATCCCTGGCGGCCCTCGCGGCCGCGGGCGCGCTGCCCCTGTCGGCGCGCGCCGCGTCCGCGATCAAGATGCTGCTGCCCGCCAACCCCGGCGGCGGCTGGGACACCACGGGCCGCGCGCTCGGCAAGGCGCTGCAGGACGCCGGTGCGGCCTCCTCGGTCACCTACGACAACAAGGGCGGCGCGGCCGGTGCCATCGGCCTGGCGCAGTTCGTCAACGCGAGCAAGGGCGATCCCAACGCGCTCATGGTGATGGGCTCGGTCATGGTGGGCGGCATCATCACCGGCAAGCCGCCGGTGAACCTGTCGCAGGCCACCCCCATCGCGCGCCTGACCAGCGAATACAACGTGTTCGTGCTGCCCGCCAATTCGCCCTTCAAGTCCATGGCCGAGGTGATCGCCCAGCTCAAGAAGGACCCCGGCAGCGTGAAGTGGGGCGGCGGCTCGCGCGGCTCCACCGAGCACATCGCGGCCGCGATGATCGCGCGCGAAGTGGGCGTGGACCCGGCCAAGATCAACTACGTGGCGTTCCGCGGAGGCGGTGAGGCCATCGCGGCCATCCTGGGCGGCAACGTCACCATCGGCGGCGGCGGCTACAGCGAGATGGCCGAGTACATCAACACCAAGAAGATGGTGCCCGTGGCCGTCACCTCGGGCCAGCGCCTGAAGGGCTCGGCGGTGCCCACGCTGAAGGAGCAGGGCGTCAACGTCGAGATCGGCAACTGGCGCGGCGTGTACGCGCCTCCCGGCATCAGCGCGCAGCAGCGCAAGGCGCTCATCGACATGGTCGCCCAGGCCACGAAGAGCAAGAGCTGGGCCGAGTCGATGGAGAAGAACGACTGGACAGCCGCCTGGCTCGCGGGCGACGAATTCGGCGCCTTCGTGGATGCCGAGTTCGCCAGCATGCGCGCCACGATGGTCAAGGCCGGCATGGTCTGACCGGCCGCCCGGAACGGCGCCCCGGCGCCGACGCATTCCCCGGCGCACCGCGCCCTGCGCAGCACGCGCCACCCCCCGGTGGCGCGCGCCCGCGCGGCCGGCGGCGCCTCATCCCTGGAGGACATATCCACCATGACAGAGCCTCTTGCACCTTCTCCCACGGACGCGCCTGACCCGAGCGCCGGAGCCGTGCCTTCCCGCCGCGCCCAGGCCATCGTGGGCTGCGGCGTGCTGCTCGTCGCGGCCGCGCTCGCGGCCGGCGCGCTGCAGATACCGGGCGAAGCCGGCTACGGCGGCGTGGGCCCGAATTTCCTGCCCTGGCTGGTGTCGGCCGTGCTGGCCGTCTGCGGCGGCTTCCTGTTGTGGGAGGTGTTCTCGGGCGGCTTCCGCTCCATGGGCGCACCGGGCGGCGCGGCCCGCGCCGACAGGCAGGCCTTCGTCTGGGTGTCGGCAGGCCTGCTGCTCAACGCGGCGCTCATCGGCACCGTGGGCTTCATCCTCAGCTGCACGCTGTGCTATCTGCTGGCGGTGCAGGGCCTGCGCCGCGCCGCGCACCAGCCGGCCGCCGGATCGCCGCGCACCTGGGCCGTGGATGCCTTCACGGGCCTGGCCATTTCTGCGCCCGTGTTCTGGGCCTTCACGCAATTCCTGGCGATCAATCTGCCGGGCCTGACGCAAACGGGGTGGTTGTGATGATGGATATTTTCAACGCCCTGCTGCAGGGCTTCGCGACCGCGGCCACGCCCGCCAACCTGCTGTGGGCCCTGGTGGGCTGCGCACTCGGCACGGCCGTGGGCGTGCTGCCGGGCATCGGCCCCGCGGTGGCCGTGGCCATGCTGCTGCCCATCACGGCCAAGGTGGAGGTCACGGCCTCCATGATCTTCTTCGCCGGCATCTACTACGGGGCCATGTATGGCGGCTCCACCACCTCCATCCTGCTCAACACGCCCGGTGAGACCGCGAGCATGGTGACGGCGATGGAGGGCAACAAGATGGCCAAGAGCGGGCGCGCGGGCGCGGCGCTCGCCACGGCGGCCATCGGCTCGTTCGTCGCTGGCACCATCGCCACGGTGGTCGTGACGCTGTTTGCACCTTCGGTCGCAGAATTCGCCGTCAAGCTCGGGCCGCCCGAATACTTCATGCTGATGGTGCTGGCCTTCACCACGGTGAGCGCAGTGCTGGGCCAGAGCACCGTGCGCGGGCTCACCGCGCTGTTCGTGGGCCTGGCCCTGGGCTGCGTGGGCATGGACCAGATCTCCGGCGCGGCGCGCTACACGCTGGGCAAGCCCGAGCTGCTGGACGGCATCGACATCGTGCTCGTGGCCGTGGGCCTGTTCGCGGTGGCCGAGGTGCTGTATGCCGCCATGTACGAAGGCCGGCAGGTGGACACGCGCAACGCCATGGGCCGCGTGCACATGACCGCGCGCGACTGGAAGCGCTCCGTGCCGGCCTGGCTGCGCGGCACGCTGCTGGGCACGCCGTTCGGCTGCATCCCCGCGGGCGGCACCGAGATCCCCACCTTCCTGAGCTACGCGACGGAGAAGAAGCTCGCCAAGGGCGCCAACCGCGAAGAGTTCGGCACCCAGGGCGCCATCGAAGGCGTGGCCGGCCCCGAGGCCGCCAACAACGCCACGGTGACGGCCGCGCTGATCCCGCTGCTCACGCTGGGCATCCCCACCTCCAACACCACGGCCGTGCTGCTCGGCGCGTTCCAGAACTACGGCATCAACCCCGGCCCGCAGCTCTTCACGAGTTCGGCCGCGCTGGTGTGGGCGCTGATCGCCTCGCTCTACATCGGCAACCTGATGCTGCTGGTGCTGAACCTGCCCCTGGTGGGCCTGTGGGTGAAGCTGCTGAAGATCCCCAAGCCCCAGCTCTACGCGGGCATCCTGATCTTCGCCACGGTGGGTGCCTACGGCATGCGCCAGAGCGCGTTCGACCTGTTCCTGCTCTACGGCATCGGCCTGCTGGGCGTGATGATGCGGCGCTTCGACTTCCCCACGGCCCCCGTGGTGGTGGGCATGATCCTCGGGCCCCTGGCCGAGGCCCAGATGCGCAATGCGATCTCGATCGGCGAGGGCAGCTGGCTGGTGTTCGTGAACCGCCCCATGTCGCTCACGCTGATCGTGATCGTGGTAGCCGTGCTGGTGCTGCCGCGCCTGCTGCGCGGCTGGGCCGCGCGCCGCATGCGGCTGGCTGCGGCTTAGAGGCAACCCCCAACGGCGATTCGATCCTTCACCCTTCTTCCGCGCCGTGCGCGGGAAGGGGTACCACCGGTGGCCAGCGGGGGCCGTGCCTCCGGCGTCCGCGGGCGTGGCCCACTCCGGTCGCCGAGTAGGTGGATGTCCGCCGGGCCTGTCGTCTCAGGACCGCGCGGTGCGCGCAGCGGCAGGTTCCAGCGGGGTGCCTCGGGGCGCCCCGTTGGCTTTGGCCTGGTCCTTTTCCTTCTGCGCGGCGGCGGTGGAGCGCTTCTTGAGCCACAGGTACAGGCCGCTGCCCAGCACGATGATGGTGGCGATGTCCAGCAGCGCCCACAAAATCTGCATCGGCATGCCCGCGTAATCGCCGAAGTGCAGCGGCTGCGAGATCAGCAGCGCAGTGAGGTACCAGGGCAGCTCCGGCGCCGCCGTGACCTGCGCGGTGCGCGCATCCACCAGCACGGGCTGGTAGAGCTTGGACGTGAGCGGCGAGCTGCCGTGCAGGAAGAACGTGTTGTGGTGCGGGCTGGAGAAGGCCGTGCCGGGGAACGCGATGAACGACAGCCTGGTGTCCGGCGCGCGCGCCAGCGCCACGTCCAGCGATTTCTGCAGCGAGCCGCGCTCGGCCTGCGGCGTGATGGGCTGGCCCGCGTAGGGCGCCATCAGCGCCGAGAGCTGGTCGTGCTGCCAGTATTTGATGAGCAGGTCGGCCCAGGTGTTGATCATGCCGGTGCCGCCCACCACGAAGGCCCACACCAGCGTGACGATGCCCAGCAGGTTGTGCAGGTCGAGCCATTTCACGCGCGTGGAGCGGTCGCGGCGCACCTCGCCGAACTCCAGCTTGCGCATGAACGGCGCATAGAGCACCACGCCGCTCACGATGGCCACGAGCAGCAGCAGCCCCATGAAGCCCAGGAACAGCTTGCCGGCCAGGCCGGCGAACAGGTCCACGTGCAGCTTGTACATGATGTACATGAAGCCCTGGTCGAACCGCGGCTGCGCCAGGATCTCGCCGGTGCGCGCGTCCACCGCCACCGAGCGGAAGTCGGTGGTGGGGTCGGGCGTGTGCGTGAGCGTGACGAACCACACGTTGGGGTCGTCCTCGCCCTGCGAGGCGTACTGCACGATGCGGTCCGGATGCTGCGCGCGCGCGACCTCCAGCACCTTGTCGAGGCTCGCGCGGGGCGTGTCCCGGGGCATGGCCGGCGCCTCCACCTCGGTGCCCAGCAGGTGCCCGATCTCGTGGTGGAAGATCAGCGGCAGCCCCGTGAGGCACAGCAGCAGCATGAACACGGTGCACACGAGGCTGCTCCATTTGTGCAGCCAGGACCAGGTTTTGAGGGCTTTGGGTGTCATGTCGTTGTGTCGCGTGGGGAGAGGGGCACGGGAAGGGGCACGCAGGGCGCGTGGATCAGAAATCCACGCTGGCGCTCAGCTTGAAGGTGCGCGGGGCGCCGACCACCAGGTAGCCCGATCCCGGATAGCCACCGGCCGAGGCCCAGTAGTTGCGGTCGGCCACATTGTCGACGCGGGCGCGCAGGGTCACGAGCCGGCCGCTCCATTCGGTGGCGTAGCGCACGCCCAGGTCCAGGCGCGTCCAGCCCGGCACGCGCAGGGCGTTGGCGGCATCGGCGTAGCTGGCGCCCGTGTAGACGACGCGCGTGTCGAGCGCCAGACCCGGCATGCCGGGCACGTCCCATTCCAGGCCCGCATTGGCCTGCAGGCGCGATACGCCGATCACGCGCTTGCCGTTGAGCGACGCGGTGCCGGTCTCGCGCTGCTGCGCGTCGAGCCAGGTGACGCCGCCCAGCACGCGCAGGCCGCGCATAGCCTCGCCCTGCACGTCCAGCTCGATCCCCCGGTGGCGGTCCTGGCCGGCGGTGCCGAACACATTGGCGGAGTCGATGTAGGCGCGCGGCTTGGTGGTGCTGAAGAGCGCCAGCGACCCGCGCAGGCGGCCGCCGTCGTATTTGACGCCCACTTCCTTCTGCTTGGAGACATAGGGCGCGAGCTGCTGGCCGCTGTTGAGCACCGGCACGCCGTTGGCCGTGGCCGGCGCGGTCTGGCCCTGGCTCAGGCTTTCGATGTAGTTGCCGTACAGCGACCACTGCGGCGCCATCTTGAACACCAGGCCGGCCATGGGGCTGTTGCGGCTCTGGTCGTAGTGGGCGAGCGGGGCCGACGTGCCGTAGGCGAAGTCGGAAACCTCCAGCTTCTGGTGGCGCAGGCCCAGCGTCAGCAGCACCCTGTCGTCCAGGAAGGACAGCGTGTCGCCCACCGCGAAGCTCACGAGGCGCGTGCGGCCCGTGAGGTTGGGGGCGGCGAGCGAGCCGCCGTAGAGCGTGTTGGCGCTGAAGCCGGGCAGGGCCGTGGGCCGGTACTGGTAGAGGTTGGAGGCGATGGTGTTCTGCCAGTCCATCGCATAGGCGTTGTCCTTCTCGGCCTCGAAATACGACGCCGACGCCACCCATTCGTGGCCCACCGCGCCGGTGCGCAGCTTGCCGCGCACGCCGACCTCGCCCGTGTCCACGCGGTCCTTGCGGGTGTTGTCGAAGCGGTAGGTGGTGCCGGCGCCAGTGGCAGCGTTGCTCACCGTCAGGTTGGCAAGCGAGTTCGCCTCCTTGCCGCGGCGCAGGCCGTAAGCCCCCCAGGCGGTGACGTCGGGCGCCAGGTCCACTTCGCCGCGGAAGGTGCCGAACACGTCGCGCTCGTTGGAATACGACCAGGGCTGCGAGAAGTTGGCGGAGGCGTCGGGCGCGGCCGGCACCGAGCCGACGCCGCTCAGCGACACGTTGGGCCGCGTGCCGCGGAGTTGGTGGTCCTGCCAGCCGATGTCGCCCGACAGGCGCACGTCGCGGCTGCGCCAGTCCAGGCCCAGGGCCACCAGGCCGAGCTGCTGTTTCTCGTGGTCCACGGCGGTGTCGCCGTCCTGGTAGGCGGCATTGAAGCGGATGCCGGTGCTGCCATCGGGGCCGAAGCGCCGGCCGATGTCCACCGCCGCCTCGCCACGGCCGCCCGAGCCGGTGCCCACCGTCACGCGCGACAGCGGCTCGTTGGGCGCGCGCTTGGGCAGCAGGTTGACGGCGCCGCCGATGCCGCCGCCCGCCGGCGTGGCGCCGGTCAGGAACGTGGAGGCGCCGCGCAGCACCTCGACACGCTCGAACAGCTCGGTGGCGATGTACTGGCGCGGCAGCAGGCTGTAGAGGCCGTTGTAGGCGATGTCGTCCGAGCCCAGCACGAAGCCGCGGATGAAGTACGCCTCCTGGAAGTTGCCGAAGCCGCGCGCCATGCGCACGCCCGCATCGTTCTGCAGCACCTCGCCCACGCTCTTGGCCTGCTTGTCCTGGATCAGCTCGTTCGTGTAGCTGGTGATGGCGAACGGCGTCTCCATCGCATCCTTGGTGCCCAGGATGCCCGCGCGCCCGCCGCGCGCCACCTGGCCGCCGGGATAGGCCGGCGACAGGCCCTGGGCCGATGCGTCGGCGCTGGCGCCCACGGTCACCGTCGGCAGCGCCGGGGTGTCGGCGCCCGGGGCGGGGGCCGGCTGGCTGGCGGTCTGGGCGCCGGCCTGCTGGCCCAGCAAGGTGAGGGCGAGCGATGCGGCGAGGGCGATGGGGTGGTGGCGGAGCATGGCGGAGGGCCTGGAAGGGGTGGAGAAAAGGAAAAAACCTGCGGAGGCGGAGATTCAGAGCGCTGGAGGCCTCATGCCGCCGTATCCATTGAATAGTTTGCTATTGTTTTGATAGCTATTTCGGTCAGTGCGTGCGGCGCCGCAGGCCGAACCAGGCCATCACCGCCACGGGCACGCCGAGCGCCACCCACGACCAGGTGTCGCCCCAGCCGTCGGACACCAGTGCGCTGATGAGGCCGCTGGTGGTCAGCACCCCGAGCGCGATGGGCCAGCCCCACAGGCTGCCGCTGCGCGTGGAAGCTGCGTCCTCCAGATCGGAGGGCTCGGCCGGGGTGGAGAGGCCGGCGGCGGGACGCGGAGCGGAGGCGGGGGTCGAGGAGGGCATGGATGGCTCGGGCTGCGTGCGCAAAGGGGGGGCGGGTGGGGCGGTCGGCTGGCCGGCCGGGCTGGACAGCGCGCCCCGGGGACATGAGCGTCCGCCGGGGCTCCCCACCAGGGCACTGTTTTTCGCAAACTTCCGATTCTAAAAGGTATTGCGAATAGTTCGCATTGAATTTCATGGAATCGGCCCAAAGAGCCAGCACGCCCGGCAGTCCGGCCCAACCGTGCGGGGCCATGTGCCCGGGGAGAAACCCTGGCGGCGCGGCCCCGGGCGTGGTTGAATGCGGCCTCCGGACGGCAAGCCCCGCCTCTGGCGCCTGGCGCCGCGGCCGTCCGCCGCTCCCAGAGGAATCGACCATGAACCACAAGAAAACCATCGCCCCGCTGCTGCTCTCCGCCCTTGCCGTGTCTTCGTGCGGGGGAGGGGGCAGCGGTGCCTCGCTCGATTTCGACTTCAACGCCCGCCCCACCTACCTGAACGACATCCGGCAGACCACCTACGACGGCGTGGGCGACGACCTGCTGACGGCCGGCATGGGCCGCACGGGCCTGCAGGACGACCAGGCCCCGGGCTACGAAGGCGCCCAGCCCACGACCGAGGAACTGCGGCGCAACGCGATCTACACCAACTACCGCGCGCTGGTGGACACCACCACCGCGGGCGGCTACGGCACGCTGTACGGCCCCAACATCGACGCCCAGGGCCGCGTCGGCTCGGGCGAGGGCAAGGTCGCCGGGCTGGAGGCCATCGCCTATTCGGACGACGGCACGGGGCGGCGCAACATCACGCTCATGGTGCAGGTGCCGGACGGATTCGACCGCTCGCGCCCCTGCATCGTCACCGCCACCTCGTCGGGCTCTCGAGGCATCTACGGCGGCATTTCCACCGGCGAATGGGGCCTGAAGCGCGGCTGCGCCGTGGCCTATACCGACAAGGGCACGGGCACGTCGCCGCACGACCTGCAGACCGACACCGTGGCGCTGGTGGACGGCACGCGCACCACCGCCACCCTCGCAGGCACCCGCGCCGCGTTCAATGCCGGGCTCTCGGCCGCCGACCTGGCCGCCTTCAACGCGGCCACACCGCAGCGCCTGGCCTTCAAGCACGCGCACTCGGGCCAGAACCCCGAGAAGGACTGGGGCAATGCCACGCTGCAGGCCGTGGAGTTCGCCTTCTATGTGATCAACGAGCGCTTCGGTGACCGCTCCCCCGGCGGGCAGCCGCTGCGCAGCTTCCAGCCGTCCAACACCACGGTGATCGCGTCCAGCCTCTCCAACGGCGGCGGCGCCGCCATCGCCGCGGCCGAGCTCGACACGCAGGGCCTGATCGACGGCGTGGCCGTCTCCGAGCCCTCGGTGCAACTGCCGGCCAACGCCGGTGTCACCGTCCAGCGCGGCGGCCGCACGGTGGCCGTGAACGGGCGCCCGCTGATCGACTACGTGACGCAGGCCCACCTCTACCAGAGCTGCGCGGCGCTCGCGCCCTCGCTGGCCTCCACGCCCTTCGCCGCCACCTTCGCGATCCGCTTCGCGGACCCGGCCTTCCCGGCGGCGGCCAACCGCTGCGCGGGCCTGCGCGCGCAGGGCCTGCTGACCGCCACCTCCACCAGCGCCCAGGCCGAGGAGGCGCTGGCCCGGCTGGTGTCCTACGGCTGGGAGCCCGAGTCGGGCGCGCTGCACGCATCGCTCGCGGCCTTCGAGGTGGCGCCGGCCATTGCCGTCACCTACGCCAACGCGCTCTCGCGCAGCAGCGTGAAGGACAATCTCTGCGGCTACAGCTTCGCCACCACCTCGTCGATCGGCGCGGTCGGCCCCACGCCGCCCGCCGTGCTGGCGGACATGTTCTCCACCGGCAACGGCATTCCTCCCACGGCGGGCGTGCAAATCGTGAACAACCGCAGCCGGGGCGTGCCGGTGCGCGATGTCTTCTCGTTCAACACGGCGGGCGTGCCGACCTGGAACCTCGAAGGCGCGCTGTGCCTGCGCAACCTGCTGACGGGCACCGACGCCGCGGCGCAGCGCCTGCAGGCCGGGCTGGACGAGACCCGGCGCAACGGCAACCTGCGCGGCAAGCCCGCCATCATCGTGCACGGCCGCGACGATGCGCTGCTGCCCGTCAACCATACCTCGCGCCCCTACGCGGCGCTGAACCGCCGCGTGGAAGGCTCCGCCAGCCGCCTGCGCTACATCGAGGTCACCAACGCACAGCATTTCGACGGCTTCATCGGCCTCACGGCCGCGTTGCCGGGCTACGACAGCCGCTACGTGCCGCTGCACGTGTACCTGAATAGGGCGCTCGACGCGATGTACGACCACCTCGTGAACGGCCAGGCCCTGCCGCCCAGCCAGGTCGTGCGGACCGTGCCCCGCGGCGGCACGCCCGGCGACGCGCCCGCCATCACGGCGGCCAATGTGCCACCCATCGCGGCCACGCCGGCCGCCGCCAACGCGATCACCGTCACGAGCGGAGCGATCTCCGTACCCGACTGACCGGCTGACGGCCGGGTGGCGCAGCCGCCACTGCGCAGCCGGCGCGCCGGCTGACAGGAGGCCGGCAGCGGGCAGGGCTAGAGTGGGTTTTCAGTCCACACGAAGGAATGCCCATGCCCATCCGATCTTCCCGCCGTACCCAGGCCCTGGCCTTCCAGGGCGCGCAGCTCGCCATGGCCGTCCCCTCGGTGGTGGCGCACCGCGTCGCCCGCATGGCCCTGGCCGGCAACAACCCCTCGGAGCGCGACCGGCGCGAGTTCGGGCGCATGGTCGCCGAGAAGCAATGGGCCTTCGTCCAGTCCTGGGCCGCGATGGGCACGCAGGCCCTGCTGGCCCAGCAGGCCATGGCCGCCGGCATGGCGCGCCTCTGGTGGACCCCCTGGACGATGGCCACCGGCCCCGCGCTGGCGCGCCAGTGGCAGGACGCGGCGGTGGGCGTGCTCGGCAAGGGCATCGCGCCCGTGCGGCGCGCCGCCGTGGCGAACGCGCGCCGCCTGGCGAATACGCCGCTGGTCTGACCCGGCGCGGCCTGTTCCGGCAGGGGCCGCTGCGGCGGCCCTTGCCTTTGCCTGTACGTTACGTGGCCGCCACCGCTTCAGCCGGGCGATGGCCCGTCCCCCGCGCCCGGCGGCTGCGGCCGCGCATGGCGCCGGGCCCGCTGCGGCTGGCAGGGGGCATGGTCGTGGAAGAGGTGCCGATAACGCACCGCGGCGCATGGTGCGGCCGGGTGCGATGGGAGCGGATGGGGGTGGGCCATGGCGATTGCGTTCCTGGGCCACCGGGGCGCTGAGGTCCCGGCGTGGCGAGGGGAAGGAAGAGGGCTGCGGCGCCGTGCCGCGGTGGCGCAATGCACGCCGCCGCACGGTCCGTGCCCCGCCGCGTTAATTGGCGGCGACCGTCTCGGGCATGGCCGAGGAGTGGTGGTGGGCGATCTTCCAGTCGCCGTTCACGAACTCGTACACGTAGGTGTAGCGGGCATGCACCTTCTTGCCGTCCTTGAACGCGAACGTGTAGGTGCCCACGTCCTGCGCCACGTTGCAGCCGATGCGCACCACGCGGCTGTCGATCTTGCCCTCGGGGTGGCCCTTCAGGAACTTCACGAAATAGTCATGGATCTGCGCCGTGGTCGTGCGGGGCTGGTTGGATACCGTGGCCAGCAGCACGCCGTCCGGTGCATAGTTGGCGACCACCTTGTCGGGGTCCAGCGTCTGCAGCGACGCGTTCCAGCGATCGAACAGGGCCGTCACCTGCTTTTCGGTGATGGGCTGGCAGCCTTGCGCCGCGGCCGGCGCCTGTGCGAAGACAGGGGCCGAGAGGCCGAGCACGGTGGCTGCGATGGAAGCTGCGCGGATCATGGTCATGAGGGTTCCTTGGAGAGTCGAACAAATCACCGTTTTTTGCGGTGCTGCCTTTCATCGGGGCAGGACTTCATTGTTCGGCGCTCGCATGAACGCAGGCCGTGCTGCGCGATGAAGGTCCGCTGACGGCTTCATGAACGCAGGATGAATGCGCGCGGGCCGCGCACTCCCCCGGCTTTCCAGTCACATCACGTCACGTCATGCCACGCTGTCGTCCAGGCGGTAGCCCAGCCCGCGCACGGTCTTCAGCAGGGCGACCGGGTGGCCGTCGTCGATCTTGGCGCGCAGGCGGCGCACGTACACGTCCACCACGTTGGTGAGCGGGTCCTCGTGCACGCCCCACACGTTGGAGAGGATGCGCTCGCGGCTGCAGAGCCGGCCCGGAGCGCTCATGAGCAGTTCCAGGAAGGCCAGCTCCTTGGCGGTGAGCGCGATGGGCTTGCCCGCACGGCTGGCCTGCATGCGTTCGAGGTCCAGCACCAGGTCGGCCACCTGCAGCGCGGTGGCCTTGGGCCGCTGCTCGCGGCCGCGGCGCAACAGCGCCTCGATGCGCGCCAGCAATTCCTCGAAGGCGAAGGGCTTGGTGAGGTAGTCGTCCGCGCCGAGCTTCAGGCCGTTCACCTTGTCCTCGATGGTGCTGAGCGCGGTGAGCATCAGCACCGGCACCTGCAGCCCTTCGGCCCGCAGCGACTGGCAGAGGTCGAGCCCCGTCATGCCCGGCAGCATCACGTCGAGGATCAGCAGCCCGTGCTCGCCGGTGCGCGCGAGTTCCAGGCCCTCGGTCCCGGTGCGCGCAAGCTGCACGCCGTAGCCCTCCGCGCGCAGGCCGCGCTGCAGGAAGTCGGAGACGCGCGGATCGTCTTCCACGATCAGGATCGGGGACTGGCTCATCGCGCGGCCTCTCTGCGGTGGCGGCCTGCGCGGTGCGGGAAGGCGCGTGGGGTGATCTGGGCGTGTGTTGGGTTCATGGCTGGAGTCCTTCGGGCGCCTGCGCGCCGGCGGGGGCCACGCAGGCAGGGGGCAGGTGCAGGCGCACCCGGGTGCCCCCGGGCTGTGCGCTCTCGATCGCGACGTGGCCGTGGTGCGCCTCGACGATGGATTGGGCGATCGACAGGCCGATGCCGGTGCCGTCCGCGCGGTGCGCCCGTGCGCGGCTGCCGCGCATGAAGCGCTGGAACACGAGCGGAAGCTCTTCCGCGTCGATGCCGATGCCTTCGTCGCGCACCTCGATGTCCACGCCGCCGTCGCCCGCCATCCGCCAGCCCAGGCGCACCGTGCCCCCGGCATGCGAGTAGCGCACGGCGTTGTCCAGCACGATCATGAGCGCCTGGCGCAGCCGTTCGGCATCCGCGTGCAGCAGGGGCACTTCGCTCAGGTCGTCGTCCGTGGGCGCGGCGCCGTCCGGCGCAAGGGCGGATTCCAGCCGCACGTGCACGCCGTGCAGCGCACCCAGCGCCTCCGCCTGCTCGGCCGCGTCGCGCAGCAGGGCGCCCAGGCACATGCGAGCGGGCCGCATGACGAGCTGGTCGGCCTCGGCGCGCGCCACGAGCATCAGGTCTTCCACGACGCCGGTGAGTTGCTCCACCGCGCCCACGATGCGCACCAGGGTCTGGCGGTATTCGGCGGGCGGGCGGTCGCCGCCGCGCAGCGCGATCTCGGCCTCGCCGCGGATGGCGGTGGCGGGCGTGCGCAGTTCGTGGCTCAGATCGGCGAACAGCTGGCGGCGCCGTTCGTCGCTGCGCTGCAGCGCCTCGTGGGCCGTGCGCAGCTCGGCGGTGCGGGCCTCGACGGCGTCTTCCAGCCGGCGGCGCGCGGCATCGGCCATGCGGCGGTGCTCCTGCAGCTCGGCCGCCATGGCATTGAAATGCTCGGCCACGCGGTCGAACTCGTCGCGCGAGCCCGTTTCCACGCGGTGGTCGAGCGCGCCGGCCTGCAGCGCGCGCGTGCCGGCCAGCAGGCGGTCGAGCGGCCGCTGCAGCCGGCGCGTGAGGTGCACGGCCAGCACGATGGCGGTGGCCAGCGTCAGGATGGCCATGCCCACCGCCTGGGTGCGCAGCTCGCGCAGCCCGCGCTCGGTGTCGGCGCGCGCCATGGGCACCGCGCGGCGCTGGCGCTCGATGGCGCCTCCCAGCAGTTCGCGCAGGTCGCGGCCGTCGGCCATGTCGAACACCTGGTTCAGCTCCTGCCACACCGACGCGAATTCCGCGCCGGGCTGCAGCGGCTGCAGCAGCACGAGGCGCGCCTGCACGGCCGCGATGTTGGTGTCGAAGAGCCGTGCCGCGGCGTTCAGCTCGGGCACCTCGGGCGGCGTGGCGATGCCTTCGTTCTCGGCCATCTCGGCCCAGAGGGCGGTGTCGCGCTCGGTGAGCTGGCGCAGCTGGGCCGCGTTCTTCTTCATGCTCGCGAGCAGCGCATCGCGGACCTCCACCGACGCATCGACGTTCATGAGCCGCTGCGAGGCCCAGACGCGCAGGCGCTGCTTGTTGGCGGCGAGTTCGTTCAGCTCGGTGAGGATGTCGCTCGCGAGCCGGCTGTGCTGCGTGAAGTTGTAGACGCGGTTCGCGCCCCAGTAGACGAAGGCGGCCTGCATGCACACCAGCGCCACCAGCGCGGCGAAGGCCAGGGAAAGGCGGATGCGGAACATGGCGATTGGGCCCGTATGCGCGTCAGGCGGCCGTGGCCGCGGCGGTGCGCGCCGGGCCGGTTTCCCAGCCTGCGAGGTGCTGCTGCGCGATCTGGCTGAGCGCGGTGATCCAGGCGTTGTCGCCATTCAGGCACGGGATGTAGCGGAAGTCCTTGCCGCCCGCGTGCAGGAACGCCTCTCGCGCCTCCTGGTTGATTTCCTCCAGCGTTTCGAGGCAGTCGCTGGTGAAGCCGGGGCACATCACATCGACGCTGCGCGTGCCCTGCTGCGCCAGGGCGATCAGCGAAGGCTCGGTATAGGGTTCCAGCCATTTCGCCTTGCCGAAGCGCGATTGGAAGGTCACGCGGTAGCGCTCGGGCGGCAGGCCCAGGGCCAGGGCCAGCAGCGAGGCCGTGGCCAGGCACTCCTGCTGGTAGGGATCGCCCAGGCGCACCGCGCGCTCCGGGATGCCGTGGAAGCTCATCACCAGCAGCTCGGCCGGCCCGCCCTCGCGCTGCCAGTGCGCGCGCACGCTTTGCGCCAGCGCGCCGATGTAGCCCGGGTCGTCGTGGTAGCGGTTGACGAAGCGCAGCTCCGGCAGCCGCCGCGTGCGGGTTGCGTAGGCGCAGACGTCGTCCACCACGCTGGCCGTGGTGGTGCCCGAATACTGCGGGTAGAGCGGCAGCACCAGCACGCGGTCCACGCCGCTCGCCTGGAGCGCCTCCAGCTGCGCGGCGATGGAAGGCTGCCCGTAGCGCATGGCGTGGCGCACCTGCACGCGCAGGCCCGCCTCGCCCAGCCAGCCGCGCAGCAGCGTGGCCTGCCGCTCGGTCCAGACGGCGAGCGGCGAGCCCTCGGGCATCCAGATGCTGGCGTACTTGGCGGCCGACCTGGCGGGGCGGATGCGCAGGATGATGCCGTGCAGGATCGGCAGCCACACGGCGCGCGGGATCTCCACGATGCGCGGGTCGGCCAGGAACTGCCCCAGGTAGCGCCGCAGCGCGGGCGCGGTGGGCGCCTCCGGCGTGCCCAGGTTACACAGGAGCACCGCGGTGCGGGTGGTGGGCGGCGAGGCGGTCGGCAGGTGGGCGGCGGCGGGCGCGGGCATGGACGGCATCGGGTCGGTCGTTGAGGGATGGGGGCACGGCGGCCGGGGGGCGCGCCGGGGCATTGTGGCAAACGGTTGCGCTATTCTCGGCCACCATGCTCGATACCGCCCGCATCCGCGCCGTTACCCTCGATCTCGACGACACCCTCTGGCCGGTCTGGCCCACCATCCACCGGGCCCGCCAGGTGATGAACGACTGGCTCGCGCCGCATGCGCCGGCCGCCGCCGCGCTGCTGGCCGATCCGCAGTCCGATGCCGTGATCCGCGCCGAGGTGCTCCAGGCGCATGCCCACCTGTCGCACGATCTGAGCGCGCTGCGCCGCGAGAGCATCCGCACCGCGCTGCGGCGCGCGGGCGACGACGAATCCCTCACCGATGCCGCGTTCGATGTGTTCTTCGCCGAGCGCCAGCGCGTGGCTCTGTACGACGACGCCATCGCCGCGCTCGAATTCCTGGCCGAGCGCTATCCCGTGCTGGCCCTCTCCAATGGCAACGCCAACCTGCGGATCATCGGCATCCACGGCTATTTCCAGGGCAGCGTGACGGCGCGTGAATTCGGCATCGCCAAGCCCGACCCGCGCATTTTCCACGCGGCGGCCGAGCAACTGGGCGTGCCGCCCGAGGCGGTGCTCCACGTGGGCGACGATGCCACGCTCGACGCCCACGGCGCGATGCAGGCCGGCATGCAGGCCGTGTGGATCAACCGGGGCGCGGGTGTCTGGCCGCACGAGGGCGCGGCGCCGGATACCGTCGAAGACCTCACCGGCCTGTGCCGCCTGCTCACGCCCGCGCTGGGCGCGGCTCACCAGCGCAGCGGCGAGCTGCCCGGTGGATCCGAGCGCCTGTCGTAGCGCGCCGGCGTGCGTTCCAGCACGGCGCTGGGGCGCACGGCCCGCAACCGGCCAAAGCCCGAATCCGCTTCTTCCAGGTAGGGGCCGAAATCCGGCTTCGCGGCCCGCAGCCCGCCGGGCACGCGGCCCAGGCCGCGCAGCCAGTGCCCCGTCTGCGCGAGCGACACCTGCACATGCCAGCTGCCGCCCTCCTGCTGCTGGCGGCGCAGCGCGGCCGCCGCGCCGAAGGCCATGAGCCAGCCGCTGGCCTGGTCGAGGATCTGCATCGGCAGCGCGCGCGGCCGGCCGCTGCCGTCGGCCTCGCCCTCGGCGTGGTTGAAGCCCATGGCGGTCTGCACCAGCGAATCGAAGCCCCGGCGGCCGGCCCACGGGCCCTGCGTGCCATAGGCCGTGAGCGACACGCAGACGATGCCCGGCCGCCGCCCGGCCAGCGCCTGCGGCGAGAACCCGAGCGCGCCCAGGCCCCCGGGCCGGTAGCCCTGCGAGAACACGTGCGCGCCTTCCGCCGCCTGCCAGAGCGCATCGCGCCCTTCGGCCGTGCGCAGGTCGGCGTGCGCCGAACGCTTGCCGCGGCTCGTGTCCGCGATCGCCTCGATGTTGGGCAGGTGCGGCGCGTTGACGAGCAACGTGTCCGCGCCCAGCGCCGCCAGCGCGCGTCCGGCGACCGGGCCGGCGAGCACGCGGGTCAGGTCCAGCACGCGCAGGCCGGCCAGCGGCCGCGCGCCGTCCGCCATCGGCGGCAGCACCAGGGGCGGCGCATCGCCGATGCGTTCGATCGACATCACCGGCTGCGCGGCGATGGCCTGGGCCTGGGGCGTGGCGTCCCACCCGGCGAAGGTGCGCAGCGCGGTGGCCACCAGCCCGCGTCCGGCGGCGGCGGTCTCGAAATCCAGCGCGCCCCAGCCGGCCAACGCCCGCTCCGCGTCGGCCCGCGTGGCGGTTTCCGGCGGCAGGCCCAGCAGCCGCAGGGCGCCGTCCCGGTGGTGGGCGAAGTTGGCATGCACCCGGACGTGGCCGTCCGCGCAGCGGTAGAGGCCCGAGAACGTGTCCCACGGATCGGGCGCCACGCCGTCCAGCGCGAACCAGCCCGAACACTCCACGGCCGCGTGCAGCGCATCGACCGACACGCGCTGGCGCCCGGCGCCGCGCACGTGCCCCAGCTCGCAGGCGGCCAGTGCGGCGGCGGCGATGGAGGCCTGCGCGGCGGTGCCCACCGCGAACGACGACGGGAAGACCGGATCGCGCCCCGGTAGCTCGAGCCCATCGAGCGCCTGCCCGGGCAGGCCGGCCAGGCGCCACAGCGCGGCGACGGGGGAATCGGATGAAGGCATGGTGCGCTCCCATGTGAAGCAGCCGGATCGGCCGGGGTTCCACCGCAGGCCCGGCCCTGCCATGGCGGCGAAAGGCCGGGGTGGCACTGGATTGCTATTGAATTAATAGCAAACTATTGAATGGATACGGCGGCATGGAGCTTGTTTGGCTTCAAGCATCCCCCACGGTGCCGCCGGCCGGCCGCTGCGTGCCCAGGAACGCGCGCAGCGCGGCCAGCGTTTCCTCGGGCGCTTCGGTCATCTGGTGGTGGCCCACGGGCAGCATCTCGACGCGCACCGACAGGCCGGCATCGCGCGCCGCAGCGATCAGCCCCTGCGCGGCGCGGGGCTGCGTCATCTGGTCCTGCGCGCCCAGCGCGAACAGCACCGGGCAGGCGAGGGCGGCGATGGCCGCTTCGGCGCCGGCATAGCGGTCGCATGCCAGGAAGCCGCGGTGGAACACGTTGACCCGCGGGTTGCTGCGCAGCACGCGCCGCCCGAGCGCCATGCCGGCGCCGAAGGCCCAGAAGCCCGCGCCGGAGGGCGAGGCGAGGCTGCTGCGCGAGAACACGTTCACCATGCGCAGTGCTTTCTCGGGCTCGTTCAGCGCGGCCTCGATGAGCGCGGGCGAGACCTTCATCGGGTAGGCCGTGCCCACCATGGCCAGGTGTGTGGCAGCGGGCCCGAGCCGCGCGGCCGCCTCCAGCGCGATCAGCGATCCCCAGCTGTGGCCCACGAGCGCCGCGCGCTCCACGCCCAGGGCGCGCAGCAGCGCCCGCACGAAGTCGGCGGCCTGTTCCACGCTCTCGGGCGCATCGCCCTGGCTGCGGCCGTGGCCGGGCAGGTCCACGGCCAGCACGTTCCGGCCGTGGTGGGCGAGGTGGCGGCTCTGGAAACCCCACACGCTGTGGTCGTTGAGCACGCCGTGCACCATGACCACGGTGGGCCGGGCCGCGTCGAAGGGCTTGCCGCCCGTGTAGGCATAGGCCGCGTGGCCGTTCACGGTCACCTGCATCACGCACCCGCCTTTCCGCTGCCGGCCTTCTCGGCCGCCTTGAGCGCGCGCTTCAGGTCGTCGATGAGGTCGTCGGGGTCTTCCAGCCCGATCGAGAGGCGGATGGTGCCCTGCGTGATGCCCGCCTGCACGAGCGCCTCGTCGTCCATGCGGAAATGCGTGGTGCTGGCCGGGTGGATCACCAGGCTGCGGCAGTCCCCCACGTTGGCGAGGTGGCTGAACACCTTGAGCGATTCGATGAAGGCGCGGCCCTGCGCGCGGTCGCCGCGCAGGTCGAAGCTGAAGACCGAGCCCGCGCCGCGCGGCAGCAGCCGCTGCGCGAGCGCATGGCTGGGGTGGGATTCGAGCAGCGGATGGCCCACGCGCGCCACGAACGGGTGCGCGGCCAGGAACCCGACCACGCGCTCCGTGTTGCGCATGTGCCGCTCCATGCGCAGCGGCAGCGTCTCGATGCCCTGCAGGATCAGCCACGCCGTGTGCGGGCTCATGCAGGCGCCGAAGTCGCGCAGCCCCTCGCGCCGCGCGCGCAGCAGGAAGCCGCCCACGGTGGATTCCTCAGCGAACACCATGCCGTGGAAGCCCGCGTAGGGCGCGGCCAGCTCCGGGAAGCGCCCCGAGGCGTCCCAGTCGAAGCTGCCGCCGTCCACCACCACGCCGCCGATCACCGTGCCGTGGCCCGAGAGGAACTTGGTGGCCGAGTGGTAGACCAGGTCGGCCCCGTGCTCGAAGGGCCGGATCAGCCAGGGCGAGGTGAGGGTCGAATCGACCAGCAGCGGCACGCCCGCGCCATGCGCGATCCCGGCCACGGCGGGGATGTCCAGCACGTCGAGGCCCGGGTTGCCCACGGTTTCGCCGAAGAAGAGGCGCGTCTCGGGCCGCACGGCGGCGCGCCAGCCGTCCAGGTCGCCGGGCCGCACGAAGGTGGTCTCGATGCCGAAGCGCCGCAGCGTGTAGTGCAGCAGGTTCTGCGATCCGCCGTAGAGCGCCGTGCTGGCCACGATGTGCCCGCCCGCGCCCATCAGCGTGCAGATCGCCAGGTGCAGCGCGGCCTGGCCGCTCGCCACCGCGATGGCGCCCACGCCACCCTCCAGCGCCGACACGCGCTGCTCCAGCACGGCATTGGTCGGGTTGCTGATGCGGCTGTAGACGTGCCCCGGCCGCTCCAGGTTGAAGAGCGAGGCTGCATGGTCGCTCGATTCGAAGACGAACGACGTCGTCAGGTGGATGGGCACGGCGCGCGCGCCGGTGGCGGGATCGGGCACGGCGCCTGCGTGCAGCGCGAGCGTGTCGAAGCCGGGGTCGGAATGGCCGGGCATCCGTTGTCTCCTGTGTGTGATCGCAGCGCAACATTGTGGGCTATATTGCGCGGGCAACCCCGGCCCCCGCACCCTCCGCGTGCGGCGCGGCGTCCCCTTGGAGACCTCCCCCATGAAAGTCAGCGACATCCTCCGCGTCAAAGGCAATACGCTCTACACCGTCACGGCCGACGAACCCCTGGCGAAAGCCGTCGAGGTCATGGCCGAGAAGGACATCGGCTCGCTGGTGGTGATGGACCATGGCGACCTCGTGGGCATGCTCACCTTCCGCGAAGTCATCCAGGCCGTGGTCAAGAACGGCGGCGGCGTGGGCACGCTGCTGGTGCGCACGGCCATGGACGATGCACCGCTCACCTGCACGCTCGAGACCGAAATGGACGAGGTGCGCCGCATGATGCTCAACCGCCACGCGCGCTACATGCCGGTGATGGACAAGAAGATGCTCATGGGCGTGGTCAGCTTCTACGACGTCGCCAAGGCCGTGGTGGACAGCCAGAACTTCGAGAACAAGATGCTCAAGGCCTACATTCGCGACTGGCCTGAGGAGAAGGAAGCTACCCCCTGAGCCGCTGCGCGGCTTCCCCCTTCTCTCGACGCGCTGCGCGCATCGGGAAGGGTGACGACGCCAGCGGCCCGGCGGAGCCGGTTCCGCGGCGTCTGCTCGCTTGGCCTGCTCCGCGGCCTCTCGACGGGCGCGGCCGTAGGTGTTTGAAGGCTGCGCCCTGTGGATGGCGCGTGCTGCCTTTTACCCGAGGACGCGCCGCGCGGGCAGCCTCAATCCATCGGACGGCTCTGGGATAATCCCGCGCCATGAGCGGCAACACACTCGGCACCCTATTCGCAGTCACCAACTTCGGTGAATCCCATGGACCGGCCATTGGCTGCGTGATCGACGGATGCCCTCCGGGCATGGCGCTGTCCGAGACCGATATCCAGGGCGACCTCGATCGCCGCCGGCCCGGCACCAGCCGGCACGTCACCCAGCGCAGCGAGCCCGACGCGGTCGAGATCCTCTCGGGCGTGTACGAGGGGCGCACCACCGGCACCCCCATTGCCCTGCTGATCCGCAACACCGACCAGCGCAGCAAGGACTACAGCAACATCGCCCAGAGCTTCCGCCCGGGCCATGCCGACTACACGTACTGGCACAAGTACGGCCTGCGCGACCCGCGCGGCGGCGGCCGGTCGTCCGCGCGCCTCACGGCGCCCACGGTGGCGGCCGGCGCGGTGGCGCGCAAGTGGCTGCACGAGAAATACGGCGTGCAGCTGCGCGCCTGCATGACCCAGCTCGGCGAGCTGGAGATCCCGTTCGAGAGCTGGGACCACGTGCATGCCAACCCCTTCTTCGCGCCCGTGGCCGATGTCGCGCGCTATGAGGAGTACATGGATGCATTGCGCAAGGCGGGCGATTCGTGCGGCGCGCGCCTGCGCGTGCAGGCGACCGGCGTGCCGGTGGGCCTGGGCGAGCCGCTCTACGACAAGCTCGATGCCGACATCGCCCACGCGATGATGGGCCTCAATGCCGTCAAGGCCGTGGAGATCGGCGCCGGTTTCGACAGCGTGGTGCAGCGCGGCACCACGCACGGCGATTCGCTCACGCCGGGCGGCTTCGCCAGCAACAACGCGGGCGGCGTGCTGGGGGGCATCAGCTCGGGGCAGGACATCGAGGTCACCATCGCCATCAAGCCCACCAGCTCGATCATCAGCCCGCGCGAATCCATCGACGTGCACGGCCAGAGCACCGAGGTCATCACCAAGGGCCGCCACGACCCCTGCGTGGGCATCCGCGCCGCGCCCATCGCCGAGGCGCTGCTGGCCATCGTGCTGGCCGACCATGCCCTGCGCCACCGCGCGCAGTGCGGCGACGTGGTGCACGCGGTGGCACCGATCCGTTCGTCGCTGCTGTAAGCGGGCCCGGCGCCGTCAGCGCGCCGAAGCGGGCTGCGCCGGGCTGCTGGCCACCGGCACGGCAGGGGCCGGAGCCCCCGGTGCGGCGCCGGTGGGCGCGGCGACCGTGGCCGCTCCGGGTGCCGCGGGTACCCGGTGGAACCAGCCCATGCGCCATGCCAGCACGCCCAGCGCCAGCAGTGCGGCCATCACCAGCGCCACGGCCCAGGCAGGCTTGCGCGATTCGGGGAACGGGTCGTCCAGCATGCGCCGCGCGCCCGGCGGCACGTGGGCCGTCTGCGAGAGCGATCCGCCCAGGCGCGTGTTGATGCGCATGCGCCCGTTGATGGCCCAGCCGCTCGCGTCCAGGATCGGCCCCAGGCTGCGCTGGCGCAGCTTGAGCCACGCGATCAGCATGCTCGGGCCCGAGATGGCGAGCACGATGCCCGCCAGCGCGATCGGGATCCAGGCGCCCAGGTCCACGAATTTCGCGAACACGCCCACCACCACCGCGCTCAGGCTTCCCAGCGCCACGCCGATCGCCGCGACGGTGCCCACGTCCACGCGGCGCTGGCCGTCGGCGGGCATGGCGGTGGCCGCCGTGAGCGTCTTGGCGGGCGCGTTCGCCAGGCTGCCGGCGGTGGAGCCGAGCGATTTCTCCACGCGCGAATCGCTCGCGGCGGCGCGCTTGGCCACCTGCTCCTCGATCATGCGCAGGAACTTCTTGTAGGGCGAGAAGAACGCCTGGGCGATGCTGGTGGGGTTCTCGATGATCTTGGTGATCGTCGCATCCCAGTCCAGGCCGTCGCGGTCGTAGAACACGCCGTTGCGCCCCACGAAGAGGAAATCCACATCGCCCGCCGTGAAGGCCGCGACGATGCCCATCTTCTTGCCCTTGCGCGTGCAGTCGCAATACGCCAGGTAGGTCTTGGCCAGGCCCGCAAGCTTGGCGTGCCGGCCGGCGTCCGGCACCTGCACGGTGAGGTCGCAGCTGCGCGCATCGAGGTAGAGCGTGCCGGCCTGGAAGATCGCGCCCTCGCGCTGGTAGAAGGCCGAGAACGAGACGAAGTTGTTCAGCAGCCTGAGCAGGTCGCGCTTGAAGCGCAGCAGCTTCTCCAGCGCCAGCGTGTGGCCGTTGTGCGCCTTCTCGGCCTCGTCCTGCGCGATGAGCGCCATCACCCGCTCGCGCACGCCGCTGCCGTGCAGCTGGCGGATGGTGTCGGCATCGAGCTTGTCCAGGTGCGTGGCCGGCCGGGCCGAGAGCTGCTTGAGGCAGGGCTGCAGCGCCGAGACCACGCGTTTCCAGTCGGCCTCGGCCAGCGTTTCGGCCTGCGTGCCCAGCAGCGGCCCGAGGGCCTTGTCGCGCAGCGCCTGCACCGCGGCCGTCCAGGCCGGGTTGATGCCGCGCGCGAGGGGCAGGTCGCCATCGGGGGTGAAGGGGGCCAGGGGCAGGGCGGCCACCGCGTCCGATCCCGGGGAGAGTTCCTGGCGCGCGAGCGCCGCGTAGTCCTCATCCGAGGGGTGCATGGCCGAGCGCACGCGCGGGTCGTAGGCGGCCAGCCGCGCGCGCGTGAAGAAATCGTCCACCTTGTGGCGCACCGCCTGCACGGCCTGCGCCGCCTGCAGCGTGCGGTCGCCCAGCGGCATGCCTTCGGGATGGGCCTGCACGCCATCCGCCCATTTCTGCAGCGCATCCACCTCGGCGAAAAAAGCCTCGGCGGTCTTGCGGTCCACGCCGGCCGGCTGGTCCGCCACGGCCGGCACGCTGCCGTGCGTGGCCATGATGCGCTCCAGCGCCTCGCGCGCCTCCTCGTCGTCCCCTGCGGCCTGCGGCGGCACCACGCCGTCGCCGTTGAAGCGCTGGGCATTCAACTGCTCGCTGCGCTCCAGCACGTCCGCGAGCGTGAGCGTGTCGGCGCCCTCGCGCCCGGCCAGCGCCAGGATGCGGCGGGCCTGCGCAGCCAGCGCGGCACCGTCCTCCGTGGCCTCGTCGAGCGCGGCGATCGCCAGCGTGTCGCCGGGCCGCGCCAGCTCGTCCGGATCGCGCAACCGGGCACAGGCCCAGGCGCAGGCCGCCAGCAGCTCGGGCGGGCGGATGCGGCCATCGCCGTCCGTGTCGATCAGGTCGAGCGTGCGTGCATCGAATTCGACGCCGCGCGTGGGGCAGGCCAGCGCGACCCAGAGCTTCTGGTCGAGCTCGGCCAGGTGCGCGATGTCGGCCCCTGAGCGGATGGCGACCTGGTCCACGCCCCCGGCGCGGAAGAATTGCCAGGGATGCGTGGAAGCGCGGGATGGAGAAGGGGAGGAAAAGGGCGGTGCGGAAGGCGGCATGGATCGGCGGGCGGAATGCGGGGCACAACAGGGCGGCCGGGAGGCGCCGGCGGACTGGGGCTGCCAGCGCGGAGGCCGCGCCGGGCCCGCGCGGATGGCGACCCGGGGCCGCGGCGGCGCGTCCGGCGATTGTGCCGAGGCCGGGCTGCCCCGCGCGTAGGACCATGCCCGGCGCCGCGGCGGCGCCAAGAAGGCGAGATGGGAAGGGTAATGGGCCGGGCCAAGCATGAAAAGTGCTCCATGCCGCCGGATTCATTCAATAGTTTGCTATTGATTTAATAGCAATCACACCTATCGCGCCGCGCTGTCCTCCACCAGGAACGGGGCTGTCGCGTGGCTGGACCTACTTGCGCACTTCATCCACGAGCGCACGGAACTCGTCGATGTCCTCGAAGCTGCGGTACACGCTCGCGAAGCGGATGTAGGCCACCTTGTCGAGCTTTTTGAGCTCGCGCATGACCAGCTCGCCGATGCGGCTGGACAGCACCTCGCGCTGGCCCAGGTTGAGGAGCTTTTCCTCGATGCGCTCGATGGCGCTGTCGATCTGCGTGGTGCTCACCGGCCGCTTGCGCAGCGCGATGCTGAACGAGCCGATGAGCTTGCTGCGGTCGTATTCGATGCGCCGGCCGTCCTTCTTCACCACGTTGGGGAAATTGACCTCCGGGCGCTCATACGTCGTGAAACGCTTGTCGCAGGCACCGCACTGCCGCCGCCGCCGCACGAAATCCCCGTCCTCGGCCACGCGCGTTTCGACCACCTGGGTCTCGGGGTGGCTGCAGAAGGGGCACTTCATCGGGGCGGTGCAGGGCGGGTCGCGCCGGTCAGCGGTAGACCGGGAAGCGGCTCGTGAGCGCGTGCACCTTCTCGCGCACGGCGGCCAGGTTGGCTTCGTCGCGCGGGTTCTCCAGCACGTCGGCCACGAGGTTCGCCGTGATGCGCGTCTCTTCTTCCTTGAAGCCGCGCGTCGTGATAGCGGGCGTGCCCACGCGGATGCCGCTGGTCACCATCGGCTTCTCGGGGTCGTTCGGGATCGCGTTCTTGTTGATCGTGATATGGGCCTGGCCCAGGGCGGCCTCGGCTTCCTTGCCGGTGATGCCCTTGGCGCGCAGGTCCACCAGCATCACGTGGCTTTCGGTACGGCCGCTCACGATGCGCAGGCCACGCGCGGCCAGCGTCTCGGCGAACACCTTGGCGTTCTTGGCCACCTGCTCCTGGTAGGTCTTGAACTCGGGCGCCAGCGCTTCCTTGAAGGCCACGGCCTTGGCGGCGATCACGTGCTCCAGCGGGCCGCCCTGCAGGCCGGGGAAGATGGCGGAATTGATCGCCTTCTCGTGCTCGGCCTTCATGAGGATGATGCCGCCGCGCGGGCCGCGCAGGCTCTTGTGGGTGGTGGACGTCACCACGTCGGCGTGCGGCACGGGATTCGGGTACACGCCTGCCACCACGAGGCCGGCGTAGTGGGCGATGTCCACCCAGAGGATCGCGCCGATTTCCTTGGCGATCTTCGCGAAACGCTCGAAATCGATGCGCAGGCTGTAGGCCGAGGCACCCGCGATGATGAGCTTGGGGCGGTGCTCGCGGGCCTTGGCTTCCAGCGCGTCGTAGTCGATCTCTTCCTTGTCGTTCAGGCCGTAGGAGACGATGTTGAACCACTTGCCGCTCATGTTGAGGGGCATGCCATGCGTGAGGTGTCCGCCTTCGGCGAGGCTCATGCCGAGGATGGTGTCGCCGGGCTTGAGGAAGGCGAGCAGCACGGCCTGGTTGGCCTGCGAACCCGAGTTGGGCTGCACGTTGGCGGCGTCGGCGCCGAAGAGCTTCTTCACGCGGTCGATGGCGAGTTGCTCGACCACGTCCACGTGTTCGCATCCGCCGTAGTAGCGCTTGCCGGGGTAGCCTTCGGCGTACTTGTTGGTGAGCTGCGAGCCCTGCGCCGCCATCACGGCGGGGGAGGCATAGTTCTCGCTGGCGATCAGTTCGATGTGCTGTTCCTGGCGGACGTTCTCGGCCTGGATGGCGGCCCACACTTCGGGATCGGTTTGCTCGACGAGGTTGTTGCGTTGGTACATGGCGTGGCAGTCCTATGAATGGTGTCCCTTGGAAAACAAGGGCTGCCCAGGCGAACGGCGGAACACAGCGGGCCTTGCAGCCCGTGCGGCACGCTTCCCAGTGGTTCACAGGATGAGGTTCCTGCCGGATTCCACGTCAGCGGCGGCATCTGCCCTTGCGGGGAGCGCCGCGCCTATCGCCAGTCGCGTACCCCGCGAGTGTAGCGGACGGAAGGGCCGGGGGAGAGGCCGGTTGTGCAACAGCCCCGGCGGGCATTGCCGGCCAGCGGCCGGCGGTGCAAAGGAAGCGGTCAGAGTTCGGGCGACAGCAGGGCGACCTTGTCCTCGGCCGTGGAGGGCGTGGCGTCTGCCGTGCCCGCGGCCTTGGCGGGCAGCGTCTGCACGGGCGCCTGCGTGGAGAGCATGGGCGGAGCCACGGGGGCTGCCGGCGCGGGCGGCGTGAAGATGGGCACCGAGCGGCCGTTGGCCACCTGGCGCAGGCGCATGTGCTCGGCCATCACCTTGATGGCATAGCCGCCATCGTCCGGCAGATTGGCTGCGCCCACGTAGTAGCGCAGGCCGCCTTCGAGCGAGCCGGCACGCGCGATGCATTCCTGCAGCACCTTCACGCCCACGCGCAGGTTGCTCACCGGATCGAACGCCGCACGGTGGCCGCCGAAGTTCTCGTATTTGTCCGTGTGTACGCGGGTCATGACCTGCATGAGGCCCTGGGCGCCGACGGCGCTCTGCGCGAAGGGGTTGAAGCTCGACTCGACGGCCATGATCGCCAGGATCAGCGTGGGATCGAGCTTGGTGCGTCCGCCGATCTCGTAGGCCTCGGTGACCAGCGCGGCCAGCGGCTCGGGAGCGACGCGGTATTTCTTGCTGAGCCAGAAAGCAACGGCTGCCTGTTCCTTGGGCAGCTCGGTCGGGTTCACGGCCGTGGCGCGTTCGCTGGCTTCGGGCTCCATGGGAATGCCCGTCATGGCCACTTGCCGGGCCTGCAGCCAGCCCATGAGTTTTTCCTCGCCGACCTGGCGCAGATCGGGCCGGGCGGTGAGAGTGATGACGCCGAACGCGACCGTAAGTCCCACCAGCGCAAAACCGCTGTGGGTGATTTCAAGGAAACCGTCGATCACGTCGGACGCAAACGTTCGCGCTCCGTCGATCACTGTTCCTGACGCTGTCATAGCTCTTCCTTTCTGAGTCGAGGCCTGTTGCGGGGTCCACCGAGGGGGGACTCCGTGCCAGGCATCTCGCCTGGATTGGTACGCCATCCGGTTCCTTGTCCAAACTCCTGCGCGAAGCAGAGAGTGGGGAACCGACTTCGCCGGGTTCGGCAGCGATGGAGAGTGGGTTGAAAGCCTCGGTTTTCGAAGCTCGCGGATTCTAGGAAGGTTCTAAATGCTGGGTCAATACTAAGAAATCAATCCTTTAGATCAATTTATTCTCATATCAGTGGATGCAAACACAGTTTTTAGGGGTCTTTGCGTGGGACTGGTATCGCCGGTGACATGGCGATGACGATCGATTTCAATGATGCCAATCGGCACGTCCGGGATGATTGCGAATCTCGTTTGGACGGCCGTGCAGGATTCGTTAAATTGGAGGCGTCTGACAGTGATCAGGCATCGCCGGAAGAAGCGAAACCACCAGCCGATGGCATGCAGTGCCATGGCAGGGCAGGCGGAAACTTCCAAGGCAAACCCCTGGAGGCAATACCTTGCCTCCTGCTTCATGGACCTTCACCCTCCATGGTGCAAATCGATGGCAAAGGACCGTTGTGTCAGCCGTCAAGCCCGGTAGCCGGCCGCAAGGTCCTACCGGGCTTTCTTTTTGCGCTTTGTTACCTTTTGCCCGCTGGCGCTTCTGCTGGAATCCAGGCATGCGCAATATTTTTTCGCCGATCAAAAAGTGGGGTGCGGCACCGTTGCTGCCGCAGGTGCGCGCCCGTTTCGGCCACCCCGGGCTGCGGTGGCTGGCCCGCGGCGTGGCCCTGGTTCTGCTGACATGGGCTGTGGCTTGGTGGGCCGTGCCGCCACTGGTGCGCATGGGGATCGAGCATTGGGCGTTGTCCCAATGGGGGCGCAGCGCGCAGGTGGGCCGTGTGGAGTTCAAGCCCTGGACGCTGGAGTTGGCCGTGAACGACCTCTCCGTGGCGGCGGCCAGCCCCCAGGCGCCGCCATTGCTGGAGATTCGCCGTATCTATATAGATATGGAACTGCAGTCCCTGGTAAGGCTGGGGCCGGTGCTCGATGCGGTGGAGGTCGATGCGCCACGGCTGCGAATCGCGCGCGAGGAAAGCGGTCGGTACGACATCGACGACCTGCTGCATCGCTGGGCGGCCCGGTCCGTGCCGCAGGAAAAAGACCCGGACAGCGGCGGCGCGCGTTTTGCGTTCTACAACCTGGTGCTGCGCAATGGCGCCGTGGACTTTTCCGACCATGCGACGGGACAGTCGCACACCTTGCACACGCTGGAGCTCAGCCTTCCTTTCCTGAGCAATCTGCCTGCGGACCGGGAAGTCACGGTCACGCCCAGGCTGGCCTTCACGCTCAACGGGAGCGCCTTCGATTCAGGCGCGCAGGCCACGCCGTTCGCTGACGACCGGCATGCCAAGGCGCAATTGCGCATCCACGGTCTGGACGTGTCGCCACTGCATGCGTACTGGCCTTCCGGTGTGCCGCTGCGCCTGCGCACCGGCCGTCTGGATGCCACGCTGGAATTCGACTTCGTGCAGGCGGAAGACAAGCCCCGCTTGACGGTCACCGGCAATGCCCGCCTGGCGGGCGTGCAGATGGAAGGTCCGTCTGGCGCGGCCCCCGTGGCCTTCGAGGCGCTCGAAGTGCGCGCTGCCTCGGTACGCCCCCTGGAGCGCGTGGTGCATCTGTCCTCGGTGCAATGGACGGCGCCGCACTTCGAAGTGCGGCGCGACGCGCAAGGCCGTCTGGTGTGGCCAGGCGCCTCCCGTGAAGGGGCCGCGACCCGGCCCGCCGAACCGTTGGCCTTGACGCAGCCGTGGCAAGTGAAGATCGACCGGGTGGCGGTGCAGAAAGGCCGTATCGCATGGCGCGACGAAGCAGCCGTGCGCCCCGTGGCGTTGGAGTGGAACGATGTCCTGGCCCAGGCTTCATCCGTTGCATGGCCCTGGACTGGCGGCACGCCCTTCGCTTTGCAGGCGCGCCTGGCGCCGCGAGACTCCGCGCCCTCTGCGGTGGGCTCGGGGCCGACGCTGCGGGCAGCTGGAACCGCCTGGCCCGACCGGGGGCAGGTGGCTGCGTCCGTTCGCGGCGTGCCGCTCTCGGCTTTCGATGCCTATGCTGCGGCAGCCTTGGCGCCGCAGGTCGATGGAGTGCTCGACGCTGACGCGGGCTTTGCGTGGAACCACCGCACCGGGGCCATGGTCGCGAAGGTCGCGCATCTGTCGGCGGATGGGGTGGCGGTGGCGTGCCTCTCGGAGGGGCGGTGCGCAACGCCCAAGGCTGCAGGCGGTACCGCTCCCGAGGCCATGTCGGCCGGTGCGTGGGCGCAGGCGCAGCGGCTGCAGATCGAGGATGCCTGGATCGATCTGCCGGCACGCTCGGTATCCGTCGCCCGGGTCATTGCCCAGGCGCCCCGGTTGCGCGCCGAGCGCAGCGCCGATGGGCAATGGATGTTCGATCGGTGGGTGGTTGCTTCTCCCGGACCGGCCGATCTGGAGAGCAGCGCCAAGGGGCGGGAATCCGGCGCGCCGTGGGCGGTCCGGCTGGCGGATGTGTCCGTGAGCGACGGCGCGATCGCGTTCCGGGATGCGGTTCCCGCAGTGCCCGTGGAACTGCAGATGTCTGCCATTGCGGTGCGTGCCCGGCAATGGGCTTTCCCGCCCGTGTCGGCGGGCAAGCCGCTGCCTCCCATGCCGTTGACGGTGTCCGCCCAGGTGGGGGCAGGGCGGCGGGAGCCGGGGCGCCTGGCTTATGAAGGCATGCTGTCCGCGGCTCCGTTCAGCGTGCAGGGCAGGCTGACTGCGCAGCGCCTTCCCCTGCATGCCCTCGAGCCCTATGTAGCCCCGTGGCTCAATGTGCATGTGGTGCGGGCAGAGGCGGGTTTCGAGGGCGACGTGCAATACGCAGCCACGGCGGCCGGCGCGACGGCATCGGCGCGTGGCAACGCGGCGCTCGACGAAGTGCGGGTGCGCGCCGCCTCCGTGCCCGTGGCGGAACCTTCCGCATTGGCTGCACGTGGAGAGGAGTTGCTGCGGTGGCGCAATCTTGCCTTCCAGGGCGTTCAGGTGGACATGGTGCCTGGCCGGCCTGTGAGTGTGGATGTGCGCGAAACCGCGCTGCGGGACTTCTTTGCGCGCATCGTGCTTCAGAAGAGCGGGCGGCTGAACCTGCAGGACCTGATCCGGGACCGTGGCGAGCCTTCCGTGGCGGCAACGCCCCCGGCGGAGCCGCCGCGGCCTGCACCCGTGGTCCGCTTCGGGCCGGTGGCGGTGTCTGCCGGGGCAGTGCGTTTCACCGACTACTTCATCGAGCCCAACTATTCTGCGGATCTCAGCGACCTTGCCGGCCGGCTCAGTGCGTTTTCTTCCGAGACCGGCCCTGGAGGCACGGCCCCGGACATGGCAGAGCTCGAACTGAAGGGGCGCGCCCAGGGCACTGCGTCGCTCGACATTTCCGGGCGGCTCAACCCGCTCGCCAAGCCACTCGCCTTGGATGTCCAGGGCCGTGTGCGCGACCTGGAATTGCCCCCGCTTTCGCCCTACGCCGTCAAGTATGTAGGGCACGGCATCGAGCGCGGCAAGCTGAGCATGGATGTGGGCTACAAGGTGCTGCCGGGCGGGCAACTGACCGCCACGAATCGGCTCGTGCTGAACCAGCTCGCCTTCGGGGAACCGGTGCAGGGAGCCCCCGCCAGCCTCCCGGTGCGGCTTGCGGTGGCCCTGCTGGCGGACCGCAATGGGGTGATCGATCTCGATCTGCCGATCAGCGGCTCGCTCAACGATCCGCAGTTCAGCCTGGGCCCCGTCATCCTGCGGGCCATCGGAAGCATGGTGCTGAAGGCGGTCGCGTCACCTTTTTCCTTGTTGGCAAACGCCTTCGGTGGAAGCTCGACGGAGCAGGGTGCCGTCGCATTTGCTCCTGGCAGTGCCTTGCTGGACAGCGCAGCGCGCGAAGGACTCGGCAAGGTGGCCACGACGTTGCGGGATCGCCCGGCCCTGCAGCTGACCGTAACCGGCCATGCCTATGCCGAAGGAGAAGAAGACGGCTGGAAGCGTGAACGCCTGGCGGCGCAGGTGACTTTGCTGCAGCAGCGGCGCCAGGCCCCATCTGCTGCGCAGCCCTCCGCGCTCTCTGCCGCCAGCGACCCGCTGCCCTATCCGGAAGCGCTCAAGGAGCTCTATCGCCGATCGGACATTGCCAAGCCACGCAATCTTCTGGGCCTGGCCCGCGATCTTCCCGTCGCCGAAATGGAGGCACTGCTGCTGTCGCAGATGAAAGTACCCGGCGCCGCGGTGCGTGATCTGGCCCAGGCGCGTGCCGTGGCGGTGCGCGACCATCTCGCAGGGTTGGGATTGCCCATGGATCGGCTGTTCGTCGGTGCACCGCGGGTGGACACGGCGCGGAGCGGAGCGGCTCCCCAGGCGGAACTTACACTCTCCACCCGCTGAATGCGGCCTGCCCGGGGTCTGCTTGCCTCGGCAAGCACGCCCCCGCCGAGGAGGGCGGTTGCAGCCTGCCGGAACATCCCTATATGCATCACGGTGGCCGGTTTTTCCCTGCGGTCCATGCCGACTCACCGGGACCGGCAAACAAAACCGGGCCAAAATAGCGCCTTTGGCGTTCCGCCCGCCCCTGGGGCCGGTGCCCGGGCATTGGTGCCGCGGCATCCGGCCCCTCCTGATCAGAACCATGTTTCCTTTTTCTTCTCGCAACAAAATGTCTGACGTCCCTGAAGTGAACCCGGCCCCGGCCAAAGCCTCCGAGCCGCATCCGCTGGACGCGTTGACGGGCGGGGCTTTCTCCGCTGCCACCTCGGGCGAACGCGCCTCGCGCATCCGCGATTGGCTGGCCTCTCAGCCCAGCCCCGAGCAACTGCAGGAAGTGTTCAAGGAACTGAGCGGCCGCGACAAGGGTGCGGCCCGTGCCGTGCGTGAGCGCCTCGATGAGATCCGCCGTGCCAAGGGCCAGGAAGCCATCGCGGCAGAATGGGCCGAGAAAGCCACCGCCTTGCTGGACGGCTCGCGGCTCCACATTGCCGACGCGCTGGCATGGCAGCGCGACGCCGCCAAGGCCGGTGCTCCGCTGTCGCGCGAACCGCTTGCATCGCTCAAGACCCGGCTGGCAGAGCGCATGAAGATCATCGAAGACCTGCAGCACCGCGTGCAGGTCCAGCGCGAAGCCGCCGTGCTGCTGGCACAGCGGATTGAAGTGCTGTCCACGAAGCCTTGGCGCGATGCCCAGGCGGCATTGGAAGCGTTGCGTGTCGACGTGGATCGCTGGCAGCAGCAGGCCGACGAATTGTCGGGCGATGCCGCATGGCCCAGCGTCGAAGCCCGCTTCCCGCCGCAGCTCGATGCCTCCCGGACCCAGTTGCTCGTCGTGTGGAACGCGTTCCAGCCAGCCATCGCGCAGGCCGCGGCTGCAGCGGAGAACCCTGCGGCTCCGTTGCCACCGGTCCCGGTATGGGCGGAGGAGCTGCGTATTGCTCGTGGTGAGGCACCTGCCTCTGAAAGCGCTGCCTCTGAAGCCGCTGCACCCAAGCCGGCGAGGACTGCCAAGCCGGACCCTGTCGCGCGCGAAAAGGCCGAGCAGGCCGTGCGTGCTGCTTTGGTCAAGCTGCAGGAAGAAACCGCGCAGGGGCATGGCAAGGCATCCGCCGGAGCGGCAGCGGCGCTGCGCGCGGTGCTGAAGCCGCATGGCCGGCATATCGACGCTGCCCTGGAGCACGAAGTGCACACCGCGTTGGTGGCCGCCGGCGAATTGCAGGGTTGGCAGCGCTGGAGCGCCGACCAGGTGCGTGAAGACCTCGTGGCCCGCGCCGAGGGGCTTCTTCAGCGCCCCGAGGGGCAGGCCCTCGGTGGCCGCAAGATTCAGGAAAGCCTGCGCCAGTTGCGCGAGCAATGGAAGCAGACCGACCAAGGTGGGCAGGCGAACCATGCCCTCTGGAAAAAGTTTGATGAGGCCTGCAATGCGGCCCACAAGGTGGTGGAAGCCTGGCTTGAGAAAGTGCGTGCCGATGCGGCCGAGCACAAGGCCCAGCGGCTGGCGCTCATCGAGGAATTGCAGGCCTGGACTGCCGCGCAGTCCAATGAAGGCAAGCCCGATTGGAAGCAGACGAATCGCGCCCTTCATCAGTTCTCCGACCGGTGGCGCGAAGGTGGTCACGTCAACGAGAAAGTGTTTGCCGAACTGCAGCCGCAGTGGAAGCAGGCCTTTTCTGCGGCAGCAGCGCGTTTCGAGGCTGCGCAGAAGGAAAGCCTGTCCCGCCGCCATGCGATGATCGAAGAAGCCACAGTGCTGGGAGGTGCCCCGACGCTGCGCATCGATGCAGTGAAGCACCTCCAGCAGCGCTGGCAGGCAGAAGCCCAGTCAGTGCCTTTGGATCGCAAGCACGAACAAAAGCTCTGGGATTCTTTCCGCAAGCCGATCGATGAAGCATTCAATCGCAAGACGGCCGATCGCGAAAAAGCTGCGGGAGAAATGAGCGCCCACGACCGGGCCGTTCTCGACGCTTCGAAAGCGGTCGAGCAGGCGAATGCCTCTGGTGATGCGCAGCAGATCCGGACAGCTCTGGCTGCACTGGAAGCGGCTGTGCGTGGGCAGCGCGCTGCTGAAAAACGCACGCCTGACCAGGGCGCACCGCTTTCGCAAGATGCATCGCCTGAAAAGACAGCCGATGATGACGCGCAAACCGCAGCTTCTGCGGAGGCTCAGGAAGCCGTTGCTTCCGCTCCCAAACCGCAGGCACGCCCCGTCGTGGCTGTGCGTGGCGACGACAGGCCCGGTGCCCGGCGTGATGTGCCTGCACCGGCGTCCACCCGCGGCGGCCGACCTGGCGAACGCGATCGCAGGGATACCCGTGGAGGCCGCGACGGCGTAGACCGGGCCGGGCGATTTGGAGAGCGGGCTGTGGAACAGCGAGGCCCACGGCTTGGCGACGCGGCCTTCCGCGCCCAGCGCGATGCTTTGGACCATGCCCAGGCAGCGCTGCGCAAGCTGGCCGCTCAAGCACACGGAGAGGCACTGACCCACCTGCTCGCGGCCTGGGAGGCACGCGATGCCGCTCAATTGCCACCCGCTCAGGAATTGGGCGGGCAAGTCTCTTCCAGCGTGCGGAGCGCGTGGGCGCAGGCAGTGTCTTCATCCCCAGCCGGGGATGCGTCTGAAGCTCTTTTGCGCCTGGAGATGGCTGCGGAAGTGCCGACCCCGGCGGATCAATTGCCTGCCCGTCGGGCGCTGCAACTGCAGCTGCTGACCCGCCGTAATGACCCGCAGCCAGCCCAGACCTGGACCCAGGACGCTGCGCGCGTTCTTGCGAGCCCGAGCGATGCAGTCAGCGCAAGGCGTTTCCAGCAGGCCCTCAAGGCGTTGCTGAAGAAATGAGCCACGACATGATTTGATGGAGGCCCGGAAATGGGCTCGATCATTGCCAGAAAGCCGCCGTTCAGGCGGCTTTCTGCTTTTTGACGGGGAGTGGGTTCGCCTAGGCGGTTTGCGCGCCGGAACTGGATGGATAGGTGTCTACCGGGGCGCCATGCAGTTCCCTGATCATGGGCTGTGGCTCAGCGCACGAGCATTGCGGCTGAAGGGGCCGGAAGGCGCTTGCCGACGCCCGGCACGTGGCGTAATGGATCACGAATGGCGTTTTAATGCTTCCACCAAAGCCACGCATGGAGAAACAAAAAAGCCGCTGACATTGCAGCGGCCTTTAAAAATTGGTGCCCAGAAGAGGACTCGAACCTCCACGATGTTACTCGCTAGTACCTGAAACTAGTGCGTCTACCAATTCCGCCATCTGGGCATCTCAGGAAGCCTCGAATTATAGCGGTATTTTTAGCCTCATCGGAAAAATCGAGGAAGAATCAACAACATGAACCTGACCAGTGTGTTCACGTCCGTGAAGATCTTCAAAAAACAAAAAAGCCGCTTCGTAGGAAGCGGCTTGATTGACAAAAACCGGTCAGGTTCTCGTTAAACTTGGTGCCCAGGAGAGGACTCGAACCTCCACGATGTTACTCGCTAGTACCTGAAACTAGTGCGTCTACCAATTCCGCCACCTGGGCATTTCAGGAAAGACTCAGATTGTATATCAAAAAAACAAAATCCAGCGCGCCTGTGGCGCCTGCTGACGACGAAATTGAAGGAAGTGTGCAAGGGCACCGTGATGGTCATGGTTTCGTTTTGCGTGACGATGGTGAAGGCGACATCTACATTCCCGCGAATGAAATGCGTGCGGTGCTTCACAAGGATCGTGTGCGTGTCCGGGTGGTCCGGCATGACCGCCGGGGGCGTCCAGAGGGGCGCATTGTGGAAATCATTGAGCGCCCGCACTATCCGATCATCGGTCGGCTCTTGCAGGAAAGCGGTGTGTGGCTGGTGGCTCCCGAAGACAAGCGGTATGGTCAGGACGTGTTGATTCCGAAAGGTGCAACCGGTCTGGCAAAGACGGGCCAGGTTGTCGTGGTGGAGCTTACGGAACCTCCGGCACTTTTCGGCCAGCCCGTGGGCCGTGTTACCGAAGTGCTTGGCGAAGTCGATGATCCGGGCATGGAGATCGAAATCGCCGTGCGCAAGTATGGCGTTCCACACGAATTTTCTGAACCTGCGCTGGGGCAGGCCAAAACGCTGCCCGATAGGGTCCGTCCGCAAGACAAGCGCCACCGGATTGATCTCACGGACGTTCCGTTGGTCACTATCGATGGGGAAGACGCCCGGGATTTTGACGATGCCGTGTACTGCGAGCCGGCGAAGATTGGTCGGGCGAAGGGTTGGCGTCTGCTCGTGGCAATTGCCGACGTCAGCCACTACGTGGAAACCGGCAGCCCTATCGACATCGATGCCTATGACCGGGCGACGAGCGTGTATTTCCCTCGGCGCGTGATCCCGATGCTGCCGGAAAAACTCTCCAACGGTTTGTGTTCGCTCAATCCAGAGGTCGAACGTTTGTGCATGGTGTGCGACATGCTGGTGACGGCAAAAGGCGAAGTGCATGCGTACCAGTTCTACCCTGCTGTAATGTTCAGCCACGCACGCTTCACCTATACCGAGGTGGCGGCAATTTTGGCCAATACGCGCGGGCCTGAAGCCACCAAGCGTCGGGCCCGGGTGCAGGATTTATTGCATTTGCACGATGCATACCGAGCGCTCCTATCTTCACGTAAATCGCGCGGCGCTGTCGATTTCGAGACCACAGAGACGCAGATCGTTTGCGACGATAACGGGCGCATCGAAAAAATCGTACCGCGTACGCGCAATGAAGCTCACAGGCTGATCGAGGAGGCCATGCTTGCAGCCAACGTGTGCAGTGCCGACTTCATCGCTCAAGGCGGACAGCCCGGACTCTACCGGGTGCACGAAGGCCCCACTCCTGAGAAACAGGAGATTCTGCGCAACTATCTGAAGGCAATGGGCGTAGGCATGACGATCGGAGACGATCCCAGGCCCGGGGACTTCCAGGCCATCGCAGAAGCCACGAAAGAGCGGCCCGACGCGCAACAGATACACGCCATGTTGCTGCGGTCAATGCAGCAAGCCATTTATACGCCTGTCAACAGCGGTCACTTTGGATTGGCGTATGAGGCTTACACGCATTTCACCAGTCCTATCCGGCGCTATCCCGATCTGCTCGTGCACCGTGTTATCAAGGCAATTCTTGGGCAGACAAAATACCGGCTGCCTGCCTTGCCCACGCCGGGAGAGGCACACGCAAAACTGGCCAAGCGTCTGGCTGCGCGGGTCTCGGCTCCTACGCAGCAACCGCGGAAACCACTCTCTGCTGCGGCTCTAAAGGAGGTTCAGGCCTGGGAAGCTGCAGGCTTGCACTGCAGCGCCAACGAGCGCCGTGCGGATGAGGCGAGTCGCGATGTCGAAGCCTGGCTGAAGTGCAAGTACATGCGCGAGCATTTGGGCGAGGAGTTCAGCGGCTTGGTGACTGCCGCCACCAGTTTCGGTATTTTCGTCACCCTCGACGCCATGTACGTCGAAGGGCTGGTGCATATCACGGAACTGGGGGGCGAATATTTCAAATTCGACGAAGCACGGCAGGAGTTGCGCGGGGAGCGCACGGGAATCCGTTATGCCATTGGTACGCGCGTCAGAGTTCAGGTCAGTCGAGTGGACCTGGACGGAAGGCGGATCGACTTCCGTTTGGTGCGTGAGGGAGGCGAGGAAACTCCTTTGATGGCCAGGGCTTCACGCGGACGAGGTGGGCGGGAACCGAGCACCAAACATGCAACGGCTTCGGAGCCTTCCGTATTGGAGTCCGCTGGCCGGAAGCCGAGAAAGAGCAGTCCGAAGGATGCTCGCTCACATGACTCCGCGACAGGCGCCAATAGCGCTTCCGCATCCAAAGGGTCTGCGCGTCGTTCAGGCGGAGCGGCCAAGCGAGGAAAATCCAGGCGTTGAGCCGAGGGTGCCACTGCGTACCTATCAGTCTCTCTACCGAGCCAAAAAACGATGACAAAGCCCTTGGATTCGCCCCGTATCGCTGTAATCACCGGCGGTGGATCCGGCATAGGCAAGGCTGCTGCTCTTGCTTTGCTGGCCGCCGGTTGGAGCGTAGTGCTTGCAGGCCGCAGGGAAGCGCAACTGAAAGCTGTTGCGGAAGAAAGCAAGGCGGGCACCCGGGTGCTGGCCGTGCCCTCGGATGTTTCGGACCCGCGATCGGTGTCTCAGCTGTTCGACGTGACTGTCCAGCAATTCGGGCGCGTAGATCTTCTGTTCAACAATGCGGGCGTAGGCGCTCCTGCTGTTCCCTTGGAAGACCTTCCTCTTGAAGAGTGGAAGCGTGTCGTGGACATCAATCTGAACGGAATGTTCTATTGTCTCCAGCAAGCCTTTCGCGTGATGAAGTCGCAGAGTCCACGCGGGGGGCGCATCATCAACAATGGATCCATTTCCGCACACGCCCCCAGGCCCAACTCCATTGCCTACACCGCTACCAAGCACGCTGTGATGGGGCTCACAAAAACAGCTGCGTTGGACGGCCGAAAATACGGTATTGCGGTAGGACAGATCGACGTAGGCAACGCAGGTACCGAACTGGCGCAGCGTATGACCCAAGGTGTTCCCCAGGCGAATGGACAAATCGCCGCTGAGCCCCTGATGGACGTGGGTGTCGTTGCCCAATCAGTTTGTTATATGGCCAGCCTGCCGCTCGAGGCGAATGTGTTGTTTCACACGGTGATGGCCACCAACATGCCTTTTGTAGGAAGAGGTTGAACGTTGCCGAAGTCGGGTAACGTTCGTCTTCTTCCATTTATGTGGCGTTATGAGAGGGTTGTACCTGTGCTGGAAATACAGTCTGGCATTTGATAGACGCCATCCGTGAAGCCCGTGCACCGGCGAGAGGTACTACTCGGTTTGAGTGGGAAGGCGGAGCCACATCAGGCATTGAAGCCGATGCATGAGACCGTTCACCAGATTCTGTACGTTCCTGGTATGAGGACAGGAAGGGCCAAGTTTTGCGGACCATTTGAAACTCCTAGTGGCGGTATGACTGGCGAGGCGTCTGCCAAGCGAGTATTGCCATCAGGGGCGGCGTGGCCTGTAGGACAAGGCATGGGCTGCTTGCGAGTGCTTTCTGGGTTTGGCTAAACCTGTTCGTACACTTGTTCATAAGCCCGTGCAGACGCACTCCAACCAAAATCACAGCGCATGCCCGACTGTTGAAGTTGCCGCCATTGATGAGGTAACTTCCAAAATGCCAACGCTCTATCCACAGCGCGATCAAATGCCGCTTGGTTGCAGGCTTTCATCACAAAACCCGTGCCGCGCTTGCCGGGTGCATCCGCGTCAATCACTGAGTCTGCCAATCCACCTGTGGGGGAAACCACTGGAAGTGTTCCGTAGACTTGGCTGTACATCTGATTCAGTCCACAGGGCTCAAAACGCGACGGCATCAGAAAGCTATCTGCTCCTGCTTCGATTTGGTGAGCCAGGGATTCATCAAAGCCAATGGTCACGCTCATGTGCCGCCGATGGCGCTGGGCCAACTCTTGTAGCCCCGCTTCCAGCGCAGCATCCCCGCTGCCCAAGACGGCAAGTTGCCCACCTCGGTTCAGTAACCGTTCGGCTCCTGCAATAACCCAATCGATGCCTTTTTGGTGGGTGATGCGGCCGACCAAGCCAAAGAGCAGCCGCTGCTCGTCGTAGGCCAGGCCCAATCTGTCACGCAATACGGCTTTGTTGGTCGCCTTGCCTTCAAGGCTCTCTGCTGAGAACGGCGCAGCGATCAGCGGGTCTTTCCGTGGGTTCCAAAGAGCGGTATCGATGCCGTTCAGGATGCCCCGAAGCACGCTGGACCGAGATCGAAGTACGCCATCCAAACCGAATCCCAGTGCTGGCGTCTGTATCTCTCGGGCATAAGTCGGGCTGACGGTAGTAATGGCATCGGCAAACTGCAGGCCGGCTTTCATCATCGATAGCTGGCCCCAGAATTCCACGCCTTCCATACCGAGATAGTCTTCATGAATTTCAAGTGGGTGGGCCCAATCCATGGAAACCACTCCTTGAAAAGCAAGGTTGTGGACCGTCATCACACTCCGGGCAGTAACGGTTCCTTTGCCTGCTGTTTGCCTGTATTGGTGGAGATACAGCGGTGCCAATGCCGTAGGCCAATCATTGGCATGCACGATATCCGCAGTCCAACCGCAGGGTGATCGAGGCGTTGCGATCAGTGCAGCCACACGGCTCAACAACCCGAAGCGCAGCGCATTGTCTCTGTGCTCTGCACCACCTGCATCAGCGTAAGGCGATCCAGCCCGTGCATACAGTTCTGGACATACGAGCAAGAGCAACTTCACGCCGTCGCCGTGCTCCATTCTTAGCAATTGAGATGCTGGCCATGCCCCTTGCGCGGGAACGGTGAAAAGGCCTGTGATCTGCCCTTGCAAAGGCATGTCCGGATAAGCCGGCATCAGCACCATGACCTCATGGCCCCGAGCTGCTAAGGCAGGTGGTAGCGCGGCACTGACGTCACCCAATCCTCCTGTTTTGATGAGCGGTGCGCATTCCGAAGTAGCAAAGAGAACTTTCATTCTTCAGATTCTCGCCCTACGAGCACCGCGAAGGGAAGAGACGGGTGACCAGGCACTATTTCGCCCAGCAACTCTTCCATGTCCCAGCCTTGGCCTTCACGTGATTCGAGAATTCTTCCCGTCAACCAATTTTCCCAACGCACGGTTTTTGCAAGGGTAGGGTGGGCTGTAGTCACGTTGAGCTGGGTGCCTCGCCATCCCATGGCTGCCAAACCATAAAGAAGCCGCGCGCACACCACCACGATGGCTTTTCCATCCCGGATACGTGCAAACGAAAATGCGTGGTCTGCGCACGGCCCTTCGAGTGAGAGAGGTAGGTAGGTGGATTGGCGGAAGAGTTCGGGCCAAGATTGCCGCAACTGCAGCAACCTCCAGGTCACCAATTGCTTGGCCTCTGCAGAGGGGATCGGCCCCATCAACTCCTCCCAGTCCGATGGCTTTGGATAGCCGCCACGATAAAGGCTTTGCAGATTATTCAGCGAGCTCTCCAGTGACTTGAAGTCCACAGGCCGCCGGTTGTCCGGATCTACCAAACTGAAGTTCCACTGCTCGCAGCCTTGATAGATGTCTGGCACACCAGGGACGGTCAGTTTGAGAGCCAGTTGGCAAAGACTGTTGCGAAAGCCGTAGGGCGCAATAGATTGGACAAAGCTTTCCAACTCCCGTACGAACCGTTCGGTCGCCAGGGCACCATCGATATAGCGTGCTACGGCAGCTTCATAGCGTTCGTTCGGAAAAAGCCAATTCGTCTCCTGCTTTGCCTCGCGCATGGCTTTCACCATGTACTGTTGTATGCGCTCGCGCAGTTCAACCCGCTCCGGGGGCTCGGTGGGGTGCGTAGGCCAGATGCCTACCAATGCCTGATAAAGCGCCCACAGGTCGTGGGGCCGAGGGGCCTCCGTTCCATCGACCTCGGAGCAAAAGCGATTTCCCAGTTCCCTCAGTTGCAGAGCTGTGTCTTCCCAGAGCGCGGGGATTTCCGACAGCACGTTCAGCCGGGCGCGGAGGTCCTCCGACCGCTTGCTGTCGTGTGTCGACGTCGCGAGGAGGTCATTTGGGAGATGGCGAGCCCTTTGTTGGTTGGCTTGGTGAAATGCGGCGCATGTGAGCCCGAAACGACGCGGCTCGGCCCCCACCTCATTGAGCGACACCAAACGGACATATCGGTAAAACACCGTGTCTTCTACCGATTTGGCCATCACCGGAGCGGTAAATTGCTGCCAACGACGGATGAAACGTGAGCGTAATTGCGGTGCCGATCCGGCGTCGCCCAGCAGCACACTCTGCAGATAGGCAAGGACGCCGCCTTCGCTGGTTCCCATATGGCGACGTGCCGCAGCAATGGCCCATTCGATATGGCGTTTGTCGGTGTCGCTGGCGGCAGCGTCGTCTGGCACCAGGTAGGTGCGATAGACGGGGAAAACCGCTGCCACTTCCGTGAGTGCCAGCCGGAGCTGATTGCGAGTGAAGTCAATCGTGCGCCGGTCCGCCTGGGCAATGCGGTAGAGCGTATCTGCAAGCCATCCGAGGTCGCTATACAGGGAAGTCTCGATGATGTGCTTCTTGCACTCGTAGACCGCTTCCTCGAACTCTTTGCGATCTCCTGTGAAGCTGGCGTAAGCATCGTCGAACGCAGCCTGCGAAGCCGGATCCACGAAAAGCCCATTCACGAGACTGCCGAATCGATAACCCGTTGAACCATGCACCGGCCAATCGGAAGGAAGGGGTTCATGGTCCGCCAGAATCTTTTCCACCACGACGTACAAGGCCCGAGGCTGCTGCCCTGCCGCTCTCGACAGTGCGGAGTAGCGACGCTGCAGGCGGCCGAAGTACTGTGCTGGATGTGCCAGGCCATCCGGGTGGTCAATGCGCAGGCCTGAAATACGGCCCTCAGCCAGCCAGCGGAAGATGCATGCGTGCGCAGCCTCGAAAACGGCCGGGTCTTCCATGCGAAGTGCAGCCAGCGAGTTCACATCGAAGAATCGGCGGTAATTGATGTCATCCCCGGCCACACGCCAGTCCGCGAGCCGGTAGGCCTGGTCTCGCAGCAATTTGTCCAGCGCGTCGAAACTCTCCGGTTGACCCTGGTGGCCATTCCATTTTTCCAGGCATGCCGCGATCCAATGACGCAGCCAAGGATTTGCTGCTGCCAACTCCGCCAGCCGACGCTGGTGGAGCGCGGAGTCACGCAAGCGCACGGTGCGTTCTGCCTCTTCCGAGGAATTGCGATCGGGTAGTCGGCCGAAGGCGTCGATCAGCGAGTGAACCTGTGCTGCGCTTCCCGCATCCGAATCGCCATCGGGAACCGGCGCGGGCAATGCAGCGAAGATCCGCGCGTAATGACGGGGGTCAATAGGTAAACGGTGGTCCCAATAACGGACCACAAACTGCCCCGTATCGGCATCGAAATCAAGACGCAATTCGCCAGCTTCGAGCACCTGTCCAAACTGCGCTCCGAGCATCGGCAGAAGCACACGGCCCTGCAGGCTTTCAGAAGCGGGTTCCCACTCGATGTCGAAAAAGGTGGCATGGGTCGATGCTTTGCCATGCTCCATGACATCCATCCACCAAAGGTTGGATGCTTCCATCACCCCCATGTGGTTGGGCACGATGTCGAGCAATTGACCGAGTCCAGAGGCTTTCAACGCATCGCACAGAGCGGTGTGGCTTTCTTCCGTTCCTATTTCGGGATTGAGTCGGGTGGGGTCAACCACGTTGTAGCCGTGCATGCTGCCCGGGGCGGCCTTGAGGTAGGGCGAGCTGTAGAGGTGGCTGACTCCCAGTGCCCGCAGATATGGCACCGCCCCCGTCATCTGGGCGAACGTGTTGTCCTTGTGGAATTGGACTCGATAGGTGGCGAGTGGGATGTCTGCCGTTTCGAGCGCGGGCAATTCCTCGACTGGGTGCTGCATCGCAGGGCGCCCCCGGTGCTCTCGCATTGCCGCCGCTACCGCCACGAAACAAGGATGTGTGGCCAACCGATCAAGGGGTACGGCCAACCGGCGGCGCCAGTTGGGTTGCATGTCTTCGGTAGAGCCCGGTACATTGACTTGCTCCAATTGGCCGATGGCGTCCTCGATCTGCACGGCGGCAAGCCAACAGGGTGTCCGAGCCAGGTAGGCATGCACGGCAGCGATGAGTTCGGATGTGGCCTCTGGGACGGACTGGGCGTCCACGGTGGCGCCTTCCGGCAAGAGGCCTTCTTCCTGAAGCGCCATTAGAAGCCGCACGCGATCTTGGGCGCGTTCGATCAGACTGCGTGCATGCGCTTCGGAGTCTTGCAGCCAGCCCAGGTGGCGCTGCACTTCAATATCTTCTCCAGCCCAATAGCCGCGCAGGGTAGGAAGGTCATGCGTGCTGACCACGGCCAGCGCACGAGCCGGCCACTGGGCCGGTGGGCGGAATGTGCCTCCATCCATGCGCTCGAAAATAAGGGGCCGGTACGAAAGCACATCTCTCTGCGCCATGGCGTCACGCATCTGTGGAGCCACATTGCCGAGATCTTCGCCAATCACCAGGCAGCGGTGCCGGTGGCTTTCGATGGCCAGCACGGCCATGAGGGCCTCCAGGGGATAGGTGACGTAGGTTCCTTCCCCCGAGTGGGTCCAGAACAACCGCATCAAAGCCATGACGTGGTCCATGCGCAGGGCCCCGGCAGGATGCATCACCGCATGCAGCAAGCGCCGGATCGGCATGAACCGGGCTGCCGTCAAGGCCACCGGATTGAGCGGAGGCAAGCCCCAGTCCTGGCCCTGCGTATTGAGAGGATCAGGTGGCGCGCCAACATGCATGCCGCGCGCGTAAAGAGCCTGGCTCGTCCACGTTTCAGAGCCACCATCGTTGGCGCCTACGGCCAGATCGCAATACAAGCCGAGGGGCATCAATGCGCGGGCGCGTTCGCTGGCGTGGAGCAGCTGCGTATGGGCGATCCATTGCAACCACATGCGATAGGCCACCAGTTCCGCATGCTCTTTGGAAAACTCCTGAGCCCCGGAGCCCGCGGGATCCTGCAAGGCTTCCGGCCATGCCGGCCAACCCCAGATGTCAGGTGAACTGCGAGAAAGCTGGATCTGGATTGCCTCGAACAGGGCATGGGGGCCCAACGTGGTGCTATGTTCCTGCAAAAATGTCTGGAATGCCAAGCCGCGAGGGCTCAGAGGCTTCCAATCGTTGTGCAGGAATTCGGCCCACAGCAAGGAAAGAACCTCTTCCTTCACGGAAGCCACGCCCTCGTAGTGCACGGCATCGGCTTCGCGCAAGGCCTGCAGGCGCTGCTGGAAGACTCCATCTGCCCACAAGGCCTGCGCCCGGTTGCAACGCAGGAATTCAGGCGTTGCGGAGACATCGATAAAAAGCGGGTTCAGTGCAAGGCGGCTGGATGGACTGTACGGACTTGCCTCGTTGGGCCGGTCCATCCGCAATGCGTGAAGCGGGCTCAAGCCCAGAAAGGCCGCGCCCTGCGCCGCTGCTGTGGCAATCAGTTCGGCGAGGTCGGTGAAGTCGCCGATGCCCCAATTGCGTTCCGAGCGCAAAGCGTAGAGTTGAACGCTCAGTCCCCACCAGCGCTCGCCATGGCGCAGTGGCTCCGGAGACCAACAGCGCGCCGGAGCGACGATCACAAAGCGCTCCACTGGCATGCCGGTGAGAAGGTAGTAACCGGCGCGCAAACTTGCAGGCAACTGTACCGATGGCCCTGTGCCTTCGCAGACTGTTTCCTGGGTCTCAATTTCACTGGTGACGAGCCGCCACGCAGTGGCATGTCCCAGGTCAACGACCCAGGACTGTCCTTCCTCTATGACGATTGGTGATGGGACCGCCGAGGCATCTGCATGCGATCCCATGGCAGCCAGTGCCTTTTCGATCACTTGATGCGGCACCTCGCGCGACTCTCCCCAAAAGCTCGTGTAATGCAGGGCGATGCCTGCACGCTCAGCCATCTGCCGGAGGGCAGCGGGGTCGGCATTGTGAAAATCAGTCATGCTGTGGCTCTCCGCAAGGTCCAGCGGCCCGACCAAGGAGCCCAATCACGGGCATCGCTCCAGCGGTGCTTGAATACAGTCGTATCGCTAACGTGGGCAGTACCGACATCGCCGGCCGATTCCCCAACTGCGATGGAATCGTTACCCAGGTTCACTTCCATCAAGAGCTGTGCTCCATCGTCATAGGCCCAGGTCACGCGAAGGCCGGTCGAACCGATCCGGTCCGCGGTGTGTCCTCCTTTGCACAACCGGTGTGCGCGCGCAGCGATCCAGTCGCGCCGGGCGGCCAGGCTGGCGCGCGTCAGCGCCAGACGGGCACTTCCGGCTGCTGACCCTGCTTCACTCCAGTTCAAGCGGCTGCGTTCAAAGGTCTGGATATCGCAAGGGTCGGGCAGCTCGGCTCCGGAGCCGGCTTCCAGGCGAAACTCGCGTTGCCGGCCCTTGCGCACCGCTTCGCGGAGGTCACCTTCCCAGTCGGCGAAGTACAAAAACGGTGTCTGCGCGCCAAATTCGTCGCCCATGAAAAGCATAGGCGTTGCCGGCGTGAGCAGGGTGAGCAGCAATGCGAGGTCTGCTGCGGGTGGTTCGATCAAGTGCGCGAGTCGTTCGCCGAACGCGCGGTTTCCCACCTGGTCGTGGTTGCCGAAAAAGTTCACCAGCGTTTCCAGCGGCTGGGCGACAGAGGGCTGGAGTACCGCGCGTCGACCTTCTTCGTTGCGCAGTGCAGGCGCGAAGACGTAGCCGTTCACGAGCCCGTTGGACAAGGCTTCGAGCGGTGCCTGTGCATAGTCTGCGTAATAGCCTTGGCGTTCCCCTGTCAGGCTGGTGTGCAAGGCGTGGTGGAAGTCGTCATTCCACTGCGCTTCATAGCGCCCCGGCCCAGGGCGAGAGGAGAGACGCGTGCCTTCATTCTTGTCGTTCTCCAGAACAAGATGAATGTGCCGGTCCGTCGTCGCTTCACGAACGCGCCGAGAAATCTCGTCGAGGATGTGCGGAGTGCCGTCGTCCACGATGGCATGAACGGCATCCAGCCTCAAACCATCCAGACGAAACTCATTGACCCAATAAAGCGCGTTGTTCACGAAGAACTCACGCACCGGCCCGCTGTCCCTGCCATCGAAATTGATGGCGGCGCCCCAGGGGCTATGGTGGGTCGCGGAAAAAAATGAAGGCGCGTATCCACCAAGGTAGTTGCCGTCGGGGCCGAAATGGTTGTACACCACGTCAAGGAACACCATCAGCCCATGCGCGTGGGCTGCGGCGATGAAGCGCTTCATGTCGTCGGGAGAGCCGTAAGCAGGATGTGGAGCGAAGGGCAGCACGCCGTCGTAGCCCCAGCCATGGCGGCCGCCAAAGGTTGCCACAGGCATCAACTCCACCGCCGTGATGCCGATCTCTACCAGCCACTCGAGCCGCCCCATGGCTGCGGCAAACGTGCCTTCAGGGGTGAACGTTCCAACGTGGAGTTCATACAGAACGACTTCGTTCCATGGGCGACCGCGCCAGTTCTCGTCATCCCAATGGAATGCCGAGGGATCCGTGACTTGACTGGGGCCGTGGGGGCCGTGCGGATTGCTTCTCGACACCGGATCCGGCACGAGCGGCCCGCCGTCCGGCTGCCATTGGTACAACGTTCCTGCACCTGCCTGCGGTATCTCTACTGTCCAAAGGCCGTCTTCGCCCCTCTGGGCCTCTGCCTGTCCAGGTGCTGCATGGGCAGCCGTTCGATATTGCAGAGTCAGTTGTTTCGCCGCAGGAGCCCAAAGAGTGAATCGGACGCCGCCTTCCGGCAGAAGGCTTGCGCCTATCGGCATGTCGTGCCGGTGTTTCATGGAAGCGTGTCGGGATTGGTTGCGGTAAGGATGGCCATGGAATGCGGCGGCAGAACATACTGCCCGGCGGAGGGGACGGTAGGTGCCTGTGGCGGTGGCACCTCGGCAGTGCGCGTATCTGCACGCACTGCCCAGGCACGTGTCTGATCCTCCTTGGGCAACGTGAAGGTCGCTTCTTCCCCTGACGCGTTGAAAAGTACGAGCGCAGCACCGTGGCCTGCATCGGTGTCCATCAACGCTGCAACACACCGGGCCAGAGGGTCGTCCCATTCTTCCGGAGTCATCGGGAGACCCCAGACGCTATGCCAGTGCACGCCTACGCACCCGGTCATATCGCTGTTGGCAGGGGCGGTACGCAATGTAGGCAATTCCCGGCGCAGGGCGATCAACGACTGCGTGAATCCGCGTTGGTCTGCATGCTTTTGGGCTTCGTCCCAGTCGTACCACGACAAAGGGCTGTCCTGGCAATAGCCGTTGTTGTTTCCGTTCTGGGTGCGCGCGTTCTCGTCACCTCCCAGGAGCAAGGGCGTGCCATGCGATACGAACAATGTCGCGAGGAAATTGCGCATCTGGCGTTGCCTCAGATCGAGGATGCCAGGGTCATCGGTGGGCCCTTCCGCGCCGCAGTTCCAGCTTCGGTTGTGGTTCTCACCGTCACGGCTGTCCTCTTGGTTGGCCTCATTGTGTTTTTCGTTGTAGCTGACCAGGTCTGCCAGCGTGAATCCGTCGTGTACTGTGACGATGTTCACACTGTCCGTGGCGGGGCGGCGGCGAGCCTCCAAAAGGTCTGCGCTTCCGCAGAGACATGCGGCAAAGGAGGGCAGGCTGCTGTCGGCACCGCGCCAGTAGTCGCGCACCACGTCGCGATAGCGGCCGTTCCATTCCATCCAGCCATCCGGGAAGCCACCCACCTGGTATCCGTCCGGGCCCAGATCCCATGGCTCGGCAATCAGCTTCACGCGGGAGAGAACGGGGTCTTGCGCCACGGCCGCGAAGAAAGCTGCGCGGTGCGTAAAGGCGCCTGCGACATCGCGGCCCAATGCACAGGCGAGGTCAAAGCGGAACCCATCCACGTGCATTTCCGTGACCCAATAGCGCAGGCTGTCCAGCACCAACCGCAGGGCGGCGGGGCTGCTGGTATCCACGGTGTTTCCCGTGCCGGTGTAATCCACGTAGAAGCGCGGATCTTCCGGCGACAGGCGGTAATAGGCCGCGTTGTCGATGCCCTTCAGGCTGAGAGTCGGTCCCAGGTGGTTGCCTTCCGCCGTGTGGTTGTAGACCACGTCCAGGATCACCTCGATGCCAGCCGCATGCAGCGCCTTGACCATCGCTTTGAATTCGTCGGTTCCGCCGTCGCCCCGTTCGGCCGCGTACCGCGGTTCCGGTGCAAAAAAAGCGATGGTGTTGTAGCCCCAATAGTTGGCCAGTCCTGCATCCACAAGCCGCTTGTCGTCGACGAATGCCTGAACTGGCAGCAACTCGATGCTGGTCACGCCCAGCTCTTTCAGGTAGCTGACAGCGGCCTCCGAACCCAGACCGGCGTAGGTGCCACGTAGATGTTCGGGAACACCTTGCAGTGTCTGGGTGAAACCCTTGACGTGCATCTCATAGAACACAGTCTTCGCTGGTGGGACGTGTGGGTAGGTGTCGTCCTCCCAATCGAAGCGTGAGCGCACGACGATGGCTTTGGGTGCGCTCGATCCATTGTCGACATTGCTGACGGCAAAGTCTTCATCATCGTGGCCGAGTTCGTAGCCAAACTGCAGGTCGTCGCCCAGAACAGGTCGATCCAGTGCCTTGGCGTAAGGATCGATCAGCAGCTTGGCGGGGTTGAACCGCTGGCCCTTGGCAGGGTCATAGGGCCCATGCACACGCAGTCCGTAGCGTTGCCCGGGCTTCAGCCCCTTGACGTGTCCGTGCCATGTGCCCGCTGTGAAGGAGGGAAGAGACAGGCGTGCAGTTTCCGAATCGCCTGCCGCAAACAGACAGACTTCCACCCGCTCGGCGCCGGGCGCATGGACTGCGAAATTCACGCCATGCCTGTCAGCGGTCGCTCCCAGCGGCCATGGTCTGCCGATATCTACCGAATAACGGGCTGCACGAGGGCGACGCGGGGTGGATGAAGTGGGTGCTGCCTTTGCGCCTTCGCTCATGCAGCCACCTTCAGTCCGGGGGCGTCGGAAGGCTGGGCCAGGGACGGGCGCGCAAGGCCAATGCTTGCCGTAGGTGGTGCCTGCAGGCTCTGAGGCTTGAAGAACTGCCGGGGTACCACGACGATGCCGCTTTCGGTGACGTGGAAGCGCTTGCGGTCTTCCTCAAGATTGAAGCCGATGCGCTCGTGTGCTGGGATGTCGTTGTCCTGATCGATGATGGCCCGCCGGACCTGGGCACCGCGGCCGATGCGCGAGCGCTCCATCACGATGCAGTGCTCGAGCCGCGCATCCCGTTCCACGACGACGGAGCGACGCAGCATGGCATGGTCCAGCGAAGCTCCATCCACGATGCTGCCCGAGCCCACGACGGAGCGGTGGATGACCCCATTCTCGATCTGGGCCGACTCGGCCTGGTCCGGGCTGGCATAGATGGGCCAGTGCCGGTTGGTCATTCGAAAACGTGGGGTGGCTCCCAGTGTGTCGAAGTGGGCGTTGTAGTAGGAGTCGATGGTGCCCACATCGCGCCAGTAGCCGTGCTCTTCGTAAGGCTCGGTGCCGGGAATGGTGTTGGTATCGAAGTCATAGGCCATGAGCCGGTGCGACTTCAACATTGCGGGCAGGATGTGCTTGCCGAAATCGCTGTGGCCGGTTTCGTGGGCTTGCCGCAAGGCATCCAGCAGCACGTCTGCATTGAAGAGGTAGTTGCCCATGGAGGCCAGGGCATGGGTGGAACTGCCCGGCATCGGTTGCGTCGTTTGCGGCTTCTCGACGAAGTCGGTGATGCGATGGTTGTCATCCGTCTCCACGATACCGAACTGGTTGCACTCGGCGAGCTTCACCGGAATGGTGGCAACACTCACGTGCGCATCGTTCTTGACGTGGAAGTCGATCATCTGCCGCACGTCCATGCGGTAGATGTGGTCTGCTCCGAACACCGCCACGATGTCGGGCCGGAATGACTCGATGAGATGGATGTTCTGATAAACGGAATCGGCAGTGCCCTGGAACCACTCCGGACCATTGCGCATCTGAGGTGGTACCACCGTCACGAAGTGCTGCGGAATGAAGCGTGTCATCGTCCACGACTGCCGAATGTGTTCGATGAGCGACTGCGACTTGTACTGGACGAGCAGATAAATCGAATAGATCTCGGAATTGACGAGATTCGACAGCACGAAATCAACGATGCGGTGCTTGCCGTTGAAAGGAACTGCCGGCTTGCAACGCTCGGCGGTCAGCGGATGCAGGCGTGAGCCTTCGCCGCCGGCCATGACGATGGCGAGAACATTCTTGGTGCTGGACATTGGGGGACTCCCGGAGGTCGACGTTGAAAGGCGCGGAAACGTGGGGTGCCGCTGCCATGTGAACGTCTGACACGCTCAAACCCCATCGGTGACGATGGGGTGGAAAGACATCAGGAGTGGCATGCGGGCGGCTTCCCTGCCATGTTCTGTTGCGGCGCAACATCGGGTTGCAGGAAGTTCCTACGTGACCGTGTCAGTGCGCGCCTACGTTGCAGGTTGCATGGGCACGCGGCGTCCACCTGACAGCGGATGGGACCCTTTCCAAGGATGAGCCGCAAAGGCGCATAGGGCCTCGGGTTGGCATGCCGCAGTGGTGATCCGAGAGGGAACCGGGCGCAAACGAGAGAGTGCACCCGCGCCGGCAGCGTCAGTCCGAAGCGCGCAAGGCCTCGAGGGAGCGCTCGACAAGTGTGTCGAATGTGTCGAAGTTCAGGGGCTTGGCAAGCACATGGTCGAACCCGTCGAGAACGGCGCGTTCTGCCGCTCCCACGCCGGTGATGCCGATGGCGATACACCGCCTTCCACCATTCGACTGCGCGACTTGCCGCAGCTGCGGGACCAGCTCCGACCCGAGGATGTCCGGCAGATGCTGGTCCACCAACAGAAGCGGCGAGATGTATTCGCGCATGCGAGACAACGCTTCGGCGCCGCTGTGTGCGACACGCACGCTGTGACCGTTGAGTTCCAGCAGGTCGCGCAGGAGTTCCGCGGCCTCGTGGTTGTCGTCAACGATGAGTATCTCTGCGTGCATGAAGCGGTACGGCAGCGGCCGACCTGACCGCTTTAGGAGCTTGGCATTGTGCCTTAGGCCGTGGCAGGCAAGTGCACCGAGAAAACGACATTCCCTTTTTCATAGGTATAGACAATCTCGCCCCCGTGTCCCTTCACGATCTGGTGCGCGATATAGAGCCCCAGGCCCATGCCTGAGCGATTGCGCACGTTGCCTGCCGACGAGGCCTTGAACGGGCTGAACAGATTGCTTGCGACCGCATCGGGAATGGGCGCTGCAACATTCCGGACGGAAATTCCGATGCCGCCGTCTGCGAGTGCCGATGCAGAGATCTCCACCGCGTGCCCCGCTTTGCCGTGGTGGCGCGCATTGCTGATCAGGTTGACGACCACCTGGGCGATGCGATCTGCATCCACCGAGCCTTGCAAGGTGTCGGGGATCGTGGCGCGCAATTCCGTGTCGGGATGGGCGGTGCGGGCTTCATCGATGAGATCAGTCAGCAGCGCTGCCACATCGGCGCTGGCAAGCTGCAGATCCAGGCCCAGCCCGCTTTGCAGGCGCGACATGTCCATCACCTGGCTGACCAGGCGCTGCATGCGGCTGCTGGAAGACTGGATACGTTGGCCCAGGCGGCCGGCCCGGCCATCGGTGTCACCGCCTTTTTCCAGCACGCGTGCAGCCATGCTGATGGAATGCAGCGGGTCGCGAAGATCATGGCCCAGCACGGCCATCAGCTGTGTGCGAGTACGGTTGAGTTCGGTATTGCGGGCATGCTGGGCGCGCTGCATTTCGTCGAGCAGTTGACCCGCAATGTCCAGTTCCACGCCGCTCCAGTGCTCGGCCGTTGAGCGCACCGTTTCTTTCCAGAGATCGAAGGAGCCGCGGGGCGTGAGCCTCGGGCCCAGTGGGCCGGGACGCACTTCCTTTTCGGGACGCCCACCCCAGTGGATGGTTTCGATCTGCTCCTTGCGCAGGAAAATAGCCCAGCCGCCGCGCTCGCGATCGAAGGGCAAGGCCAGCAATCCGCACCAGGGAGGGGCCGCCACTGCGAGTGCCGGCGCCAGGAGCGGCAAGGCATGTGTCTGGAACAGGCGGTCCGCAGGAACCTCGTCCGACGCGGTACCGAGCCATTCCAGAATGGCCTTGGCGGACTTCTCGGAAATGTCGCCGCGGGTATGCACTTTGGCGCCCAGGGAAACGATCGCTGCCTCGGCCTGGAGCGTGACAGCCAGGTCGGCTGCGCAGCGGCACAGCGCAGCGAATTCGTCATCGGAATGCAGGATGTCCTCGATCAGCCGGGTGCGTATGGCACCGGCAGCTTGAGCGCGCTCGTTATGGGTGCGCATCAAGGAGTTCTGGACATTGGAGGACAGCACCTGCGCGATGACATCGCATGCCATGCGCACGCTGTACGGAACCTGCCGCGGCTGCATGTGGTGGCAGGCCAGCAGCCCCCAAAGCTGCCCGTTGATGACAATGGACACGCTCATCGAGGCGCCCACGCCCATGTTCGAAAGGTACTCGATGTGGATGGGCGATACGCTGCGCAGGATGCTCGCGCTCAGGTCGATCGGCACAGTGTCGCTTTGCAGCAGGGCCACGGTCGGCGCGCCGACGTCCGCGATGAGGCGCAGCGTGTTGACCACGTAGAGGCGCCGTGCCTGGGCCGGAATGTCGCTGGCCGGATAACGGCGCCCGAGGTAGGGATCCAATTCAGGGTTGCACGACTCGGCCACCACGTCGCCGCTGCTGTCATGCCGAAATCGGTAAGCCATCACCCGATCGAATCCCGTAAGCGCTCTCAACTCCTGTGTGGCCAGCTGCAGCAGTTCGTTGATTGCACGGGGACGTCGCAGCTTTTCCATGGTGCGGTGTGCCTGAACGGCAAACCCTGCGAGTTCGTTGGCGCTGTGGTGGCGGGATTCGAATTCGGCCACCAGCAGTCCATCGCTGATGTGCAGCACCACATCGAACGTCTGCCCCTTGGCCTGCAATTCTGCGGGCATGGGCAGCTCGGCTTCACCCCTCAGCGCCTGCAGGCCCTCGCGCACCTTGTCGGCAATGGCCGTGCAAGGAGTTTGCGGCAGCATGGCGATGTTGTCCCCCGGCCGCAGCGCGCAATCGAGCAGATCCAGGGTGTTTTCACTGGCATAGCGAACGATTCCCTCGCCATCGAAAGCAAGCAGTACGCCGTGCCCCTGAATGCGCCCTGGTATGTGGATGGGTTCGCGGTCGCAGTTGTCGAGTGTGGGCGCTGCATAAGCCGGAGCCTGGAGCGGGGTATTCATGGTGCAGGCTCCAGACAATGGAAAGTGGGCGCGCGGTGCGTGATGGAAGAAGAGAGACAAACGACGGGCTGGCAGGCATTCATGCTGCGAGGCTCCGCGGCCCGTATCGGCGTTGCAGGCCTTCGAAAGCCGCCTGTGCGCCAGCGCATGCCGCATCGATATCGCCTGGCGACCGGATCCGGTGGTCCAGGCCTGCGAGGAATTTTCGCCACCGCGCGCCTGTCTCGGGGCCGGAGCCCTGGAGGTAACGCAAGGGGTGCGGGGCCAGGGGCGACACGAGGCGGCGATAAAGCCATTGCCCGCCGAGTTGCGATCCTTCCACCACGTAGGCGATGCCCCAGGCCACAGCGGCTTGCCGGGCGGGGAACCGTGCAACGGCTGCCGCCACCGTGGCCTGCGTATCCGCGCACGGCTCTGGCCATGCGGTATCTGCAGCGTCTTCCAGGTCCAGGCGCAACGCCTGCAGCCGTTGCGTATCCATACCGATACGCAGGGCCTGCAATCCACCGTCGCCCAGGGCGAGGGATGGGCCGAGGGCCTGAAGCCATGCGGACAAGGCACCGGCATGGAAGGCATAGTCGTGCAGCGTCGCGCCGTCCCGCCCCACGGGCAGGCCCGAATCGAGTTGCGCATGCTGCTGGCCCGTGGACTGCCGCAGCGCAGCCAGGCAGGCACCAGCAGCGGCAGTTCCGGGCATGGAAGCCTCCGGTGGCTGCAGGATTGTCGTGCTGGCGGAATGGGGGGATGCGCAGGAAGAAATCACGTGGGGTAATGGCCCTGTCATGCTGAAAGTTCTTGCGCAAGGATGACGCAGCCGCCGTGCCCATGCCGCATCGGGTCGGCAATGGCCATGGGGGCAGGGGGCGAAGCGGCCAGCGCGTGCGAATGGTCACGTGGTCTGCCGGATGAGGGCCTGCACACGGTGTGCCAGGGCATCCAGGGTGAAGGGCTTGGTCAGGACATGCATGCCGCGTTCGAGGTGGCCATTGCCCACGGCAGCGTTTTCGGCATACCCGGTGATGAAAAGGATCTTCAAATCCGGCCGTGTGAGGCGTCCGCCATCGGCCAGTTGCCGCCCGTTCATGCCGCCGGGCAAGCCTACGTCGGTGATCAAGAGGTCCAGGTGCACCTGGGACTGCAGGATCTGCAGTGCAGAGGGGCCGTCCCCGGCTTCCAGGGTCTGGTAGCCCATTTCGTGCAGCACTTCGACCACCAGCGATCGCACGCTTGGCTCGTCGTCCACCACCAGGACCACGCCAGAGCCTTCTGCCGCCTCCAGCGGCCGGGCGACCGGCAGGTCCGAATCTTCCGGAGGCGCCTCGTGCCGAGGCAGGTAGATGCACATGGTGGTGCCCATGCCCGGTTCGGAGTACGCACGCACCTGTCCGCCGGACTGGCGTGCGAACCCATACACCATGGAAAGCCCCAGGCCCGTGCCCATTCCGATGGGCTTGGTGGTGAAGAATGGCTCGAAGATCCGCTGCATCACCTCGGCCGTCATGCCCGCGCCGGTGTCGGTGACGCACAGCGAAACATACTGCCCCGGGGGCAGGTCGCGCTCTCTGCCCGCCCGGTCGTCCATCCATGCGTTCGCGCTTTCGATGGTCAGCCTGCCACCGCCGGGCATGGCGTCGCGCGAGTTGATGCACAGGTTGAGCAGGGCGCTTTCGAGCTGGTGCGGGTCCACGTGGGTGGTCCACAGGCCCACGGCATTCACGACCTCGAGTTCGGTTTCGGGCCCGATGGTGCGGCGGATGAGTTCTTCCATGCCACGCACGAGGCGGTTCACATCGGTGGGCTTGGGGTCGAGCGTCTGGCGGCGCGAGAACGCCAGCATGCGGTGGGTCAGCGACGCGGCGCGGCGCGCGGCGCCCTGGCCCACCGTAACGTAGCGGCCGAGGTCGTCGAACCGGCCCTGTGCCACGCGTCGGCTCAGCAGTTCCAGGCTGCCGCTGATGGTGGCCAGGAGGTTGTTGAAGTCGTGCGCGAGGCCTCCGGTGAGCTGGCCCACGGCTTCCATCTTCTGCGACTGCCGCAGCGCTTCCTGCACTGCCTCCCGCTCGCGCGATTCGGCCGTGAGGCGTGCCAGCGCATTCTCCAGGTCGCGTGTGCGTTCGGCCACCCGCGCTTCCAGGTGGCTGTTGAGGGTGCGCAATTCCTGCTCGGCGATACGCTGGTCGGTCACGTCGTAGCCTTCGGCAAAGATGCCGTTCACCGTGCCCTGGCTGTCGAGTGTGGGTTGGTAGATGAAGTTCAGGTAGTGCTCGGAGAGCGGCATGTCGGGTGCACGCTGCAGCCGTACCTTGAGGTTCTTGCCGATGTAGGGCTTGCCGCTGCGGTACACCTCGTCGAGCAGTTCCCGGATACCCTGTCCCTCCAGCTCGGGCATGGCTTCGTGGACTGTCTTGCCTTCCAGATCCCGGCGGCCGATCAATTGCTGGTACGACTCGTTGACGAATTCGAAGACATGGTCCGGACCACGCATCACGCACATGAAGCCGGGCGCCATGCGAAAGAGGTCTCGCAGCCGGTCACGCTCCGCAGTGCTCGATTCCAGAGCCTCGGCGTGCGCGATGGCGGGTGCCACCTGGCCTGCGAGCAGTTGCACGAATGACAGCATTTCGTCGGTGTCATTCGACCGGTGCGGGTTCCCGCCGCAGACGAAGAACCCCGCCGACCGGTTATTGCCCTGGGGAGGCAGCGCCGCTACGAACGCCGTGTGCGGCGAAACGCCCCACGCCCCCGTGGGCGCGTCCGCCCGGGCCTCCAGCGGGATCGAGAACGCGATCTTTCCGGCGTCCAGGCTGTCCATGGGCCACGGATGGGGTGCTCCCGGCGGCAATTCGGCCGGGGCGAGGGGATGGCCTGCAGGCATGCCCGCATTGCAGTGCAGCCGTGCCGTGCCCTGGGCGTCGTACAGGTAGATCAGCGAGAACGGCAGGTCGTGCTGGGCGCGGGCCAACACGGAGCAGGCATTGTCCAGCACCTGCTGCCGCGTGCCTCCGCGGGCAATCGCGGCGGCCAGGTCATGCAGCAGGCCCAGCCGCCTCTCGCTGATCACCCGGCGCGTTTCTTCGGAGACGGCGCAAAACAGGCCGTTCACCCGGCCGTCGTCATCGAGAAGGGGGCTGTACGAGAAGGTGTGGTAAGTCTCTTCGAGCGTGCCGGTGCCCGCGCGGTCGATGAGCAGCATGAGGGAGCTGTCCCAGGTGGATTCGCCCCGTTCGTAGACCGCGTGCATGCGGTCCTTCACATCGTTCCAGATCTCCGCCCACACCTGCGAAGTGGGCCGCCCCAACGCGTGGGGATGCTTGGTGCCGAGCGTGGGCGTATAGGCATCGTTGTAGAAAAAAGCGATGTCGGGTCCCCAGCCCACCCACATCTCGAAGCGCGAGGTCAGCAGGATGCGCAGGGCGGCCTTCAGCCCCTGCGGCCAGCGCTCGGGAGGCCCGAGCGGGGTCGCATCCCAGTCGTGCTGCCGCATGTGGCGCGCCATCTCGCTCTGCCCGATGAAGATGTCCGCATGGCGTTCCGCGAGGGAAGGAGAAGAGGTCGTCATGAGTTCTGTGCGGTGGGCCTACTGGCTGCCCATCAGACGGGTGATCGTGTCCATGAGGGCATGCGGCTGCAAGGGCTTTCCGAGGTGGGCATCGAAGCCGGCTTCGAGCGCCTTGTCGGCGTCCTGTGGCCGGGAGAACGCGGTCAGCGCGATCGCGACCGGGGGCTTGCGCCCCGCCGGCACCGGCATGTCCCGCAACGCGCGGGCCAGGTCGTAGCCATCGCGGCCGGGCAGGCCGATGTCGCTCACGACCACGTCCGGCCACTGCTGCTGCAGCGCCTGGACCGCCGCATCGAAATCGCCCGCCTGGCGTGGCCTCGCGCCGCCGTCGGAGAGGACCACCGCCAGCATCTCGCTGGCATCGGGGTGGTCTTCCACGGTGAGGATGTCCAGGCCCCTCAGCGGACGGTCCGTGATCGGCAGTTCGGACGCGTCGTCCTTCGAATGGGCAGGCATGCTGGCCTGCGCCGCACCGTCGTAGGCCACCATGAGCGTGGCCGTGATCGTCGTTCCCTCGCCGGGACCGGCGCTGTAGGCCTCCACGCTACCGCCATGCAGTTCAACAAGGTGCTTGACGATGGACAGGCCCAGGCCCAACCCGCCGTGGCGACGGTTGTCGGGCGAGTCGCTCTGCGTGAAACGGTCGAAGAGGTGCTCCAAAAACTCGGCGGAAATACCGCGTCCGTGGTCGCGCACTGACAGGGTCAGCGCAGCGCCCGTGCGCGATACTTCTACTTCGATGCGTCCGCTGTCGTTCGAGAATTTGATGGCGTTGGTCAGCAGATTCCAGAAGATCTGCTGAAAGCGCGTCGGGTCGAGCCAGGCCGGGCCGCCCGCAGCATCGGCGCGCACGCTCACGTCGAGGTGCTTCTCGGCGATGGAGGCCTGCAGGGCGTCGATCGCAGACCGCACCACCTCGACGGGCTGGGCCCATTCGCGCTCCAGGTGCAGCTTTCCGCTGTTGATCCGGGAGACGTCGAGGATGTCCGAAATGATCCGCGCCTGTGCCTTGACGTTGCGGTGGATGGAGTCCAGGCCCTTCAACAGCTCCGGCGTTCCGCCGCGCCGTTTGAGGATGTGCACCCAGCCGGCAATGGCGTTCAGGGGAGTGCGCAATTCGTGCGACAGCACGGCGATGAAGTCGTCCTTGGTGCGGCTCAGGCGCTCGGCCGTCGCCCGCGCCGCCTGTTCGCGCTCCAGTACGTCCTGCCGGCGGCTGTCGAGTTCCACCCGCTCGGAGATATCGGCGGCCAGCGCCATGCGCAGGCCCGGCTCCACGTGCGCGGAAATGCTCCACTCCAGGTAGACCCATTGCCCCGTCGGCCGCATGAGCGGGAACTCGCCTTGCCAGGTGCCGGGATGGCGGCCATCCAGGGTGTTCTCTTTCACGAAATCCACCCAGCCGGGCGGGGCGAAGTCGCTCAACGGACGGCCCAGTACTTCTTCGTGCGGGCGGCCGAGCAGCCGTGCCATGGCAGGATTGATGTCCGAGAAGCGTCCGTCGGCTTCGATCAAGCCGATGCCGTTGAGCGCCTGGCTGTAGATGGCCCGGAAGCGCCGGTCGCTGCGCCGCAGGCTGTCTTCGGCGGTGCGGGCCCGGATGAGTGCCTGCAGGGTGCCCACGAGCACGGCGGGCTCCACGGGATGGGTGAGGTAGGCGTCCGCACCCGCGTTGAGACCGGTGACACGGTCCTCCGCATGCACGTGCGCAGCGGACAGGTGCATCACCGGCAATTGCGCCGTCTCCCGCTGCGAGCGCAGCGTGCGGCACACGGCGAAGCCGTCGATATCGGGCAGGTGGACGTCCAGCACCACGGCCGATACTGCGCTTGTGGCCAGTTGCAGGGCCTGCGTGCCGCTGTCGGCCTCCACTGCCTGAAAGCCTGCGGCACGCACGATGCGCACGGTCGAGTAGCGCGTGACCGGGTTGTCGTCCACCACCAGCACGGTGTGGGCCGATCGGTCGATGGTGGCGTGGATCGCGCTGACGTCCAGCATGGCAATTACTCCGATGGACCGGTGGCGGCCGGTAAGGAAAGCCGCGTGGGCAGCGTCACAGAGAACACCGACCCCCGGCCGAGCGCGCTCTGCAGTTCCACATTACCGCCCAGCAGTTCCGCCAGCTGGCGGCTGAGGGCCAGCCCCAGGCCCGTGCCGCGCAGGCGGCGCTGCAGGGGCGAGCCCACCTGGGAGAAATCCTCGAAGACCCGCGCGTGGAACTCGGGGGCGATGCCGATCCCCGTATCGGAGACGGAGAACCGAACGCGTTCGCCGTCCAGCGATGCCGCGGACACGCGCACCTCGCCACGCGGCGTGAACTTGAGCGCATTGGAGATGAAGTTGCGCAGGATCTGCGACAGCTTGCGGTCGTCCGTGAAAAGCGGTGGCATGTTCTCGGGCTCTTCGAACACCAGGTTGAGATCGGGATTGGTGACCACGGGCTTGAACATTCCGCGAAGGGCCTGGAACAGGTCGAGCATCTCGAACCATGCGGGCGATATCTCGACGCGGCCGGCCTCGATCTTCGCCAGGTCGAGCAGGTCGTCCACCATCTCGGAGAACTCCGATGCAGAGGACTGGATGAAGCCCACCTGCCGTGCCTGCTCGGGGTTGAGCGGGCCGTCCACATGGTCTGCCAGCAGCCGGGCAATGCTCAGGATGGAGCTGATCGGCGTGCGGAATTCATGGCTCATGTAGGCCAGGAACCGGCTCTTCATCTCCGTGGCCTGGCGCAGCTGTTCCGCCTGTGCATCCAGCTCCGAATAAAGGGCCACCACACCGCGGTTGGTTTCTTCCAGTTCGGCGCGCAGCGCCTGCACTTCCTGCTGGCTGGCCGCCAGGGCTGCCTGCAATGCGTCCGGGGGCAGGGCGCTCTCGCCGTCCCGCGTTCCGCCAGAGCCTTCGTTTTCGGGTGTCATCGTGCGTTTCCTGAGGGAGGTGCGGCCCGCACTCATCCGGCCCGCTGCACGACCACCACGGTGGCGTCGTCGCGGGCGCGGTGGTGGTCGCGCAGCAGCAGGGCCGCCACCAGGGTCGGGTCGCGGCCGAGCAGCGAGTGGATCGCGCCGGGGTGCCAGCGCGTCTCGATGCCGTCCGTGTGCGCGATCAGCATCGCGTACGCGGGCGCCGCGGTGGCGATCTCCCTGGCCTTGCGGATGTGCAGCCCCACGGTTCCGTGTTGCGAAGGGACGGAACGGTCCTCCACGCCGGAGACGAGCCGTGCGGACACATTGCCGATGCTGGCGCTGTGCACGGGGCTCGCGGCATCGTCCCACCGCAGGCTGCAGACGGCCGCTCCCCGGGTGCTTTGCAGGCCCAGGTGCATGCGGTCGGCAAGCCCGCCCAATTCGCTGAACGGGCCCTGTGCAAACACCTCCAGGGCGCCCTGCGATGCACGGGCCGCCTCCGGGCCGTGGCCGAGTCCGTCGGCCATGCAGAGCGCGATGCGTTCACCTTCGATGGCCATTGCCCAGCCGTCGCCGCACACCGCCTCGCCCCGCAGGGGCAGGCAGATGGCGCCGATGCGGATGGCATGCGCGGTGCCCGGGCTGCGCGGGGCGGCGCCTGCCGCGGCGAACCCGTCCTCCTCTTCCAGCGGGCGCTCTTCCACGCGCGCCACGCAGACGGTACCCTGGCCTGTGGAATGGATGTCGAAGGCGTCCGCCAGCCGGCGCACCGCACCAAGGCCGGTGCCGGGCGAGCCGCCGGTGGAATAACCGTCGCGCATGACCACGTGCAGGTCCGGGATGCCCGGGCCGTGATCGATCGCGATGACTTCCACTTGCCGCCGCTGCGGGATCGATGCGATCAGCAGCCGGCCGCCCTTGGCATGGCGGTGAAGATTGGTGGCGAGTTCGGTGACCACGAGGGACAGCCGCCCGCTGTCGGTACCGTTCCAGCCCATGGCCGCGCTCTCGTGCGCCGCAAAGCGGCGCGCCTCGCCCACCCGGCTCGCATCGTCGATCGGGAAATCCGCATGGGTCCAGCCCTGCAGGATGTCGGGCGGTGCGCAGGCCATCACTTCCATTTCGTGATGGTCACGTGCGTGCCCTGGCCGGGGGCCGAGCGGATGTCGAAGTCGTTCACGAGGCGCCGGCTCCCGGGCAGTCCCAGGCCCATGCCGCCTCCCGATGTCCAGCCATCGGAGAGCGCCAGTGCGATGTCGGCGATGCCTGGCCCCTCGTCTTCGAAGTGCAGGCGCAGCCCCGTGCGCCCCGCCTGTTCGAGCACCTCCCAGCGCATCTGCCCGCCCTTGCCGTGCACCAGCGTGTTGCGCGACAGTTCGCTGGCGGCCGTGATCACCTTGGTCTGGTCCACCAGAGAGAAACGCAGCCGTGTGCAGAGCGCCCTCACGGTCTGCCGGCACGCGACGATGTGCTGTTCGGACTCGATGGGCAGCGTGCCCGTGAGGTCATCGGCCAAGAGGGGCCTCCTCGCGGATGCGGCGCAGCAGTTGCATGCCGCGCTCCACGTTCAGGGCGGTTCGTACGCCTTCCAGCGACAGGCCGAGTTCCACGAGCGTGATGGCGACAGCCGGCTGCATGCCCACCACGACGGTATGGGCCGACAGGATGCGTGCGATGCCCGAGATGCTGCTGAGCATGCGGCCGACGAACGAGTCCACGATCTCCAGCCCGGAGATGTCGATCATCACGCCGGTGGCGCCCGTGTTGGCAATGCGCTCCGCCAGGTCTTCCTGCAGGGAGAGCGCCGTGCGGTCCTGCATGTCCACCTGGATGGTGACGAGCAGCGTATCGCCCATGCGCAGGACAGGGATGCGTTCCATCTGCTGCTCCGATCAGGCTTGCGTGGCCTGTGCGCGTGCGATGCGCCAGCCGTTCTTCTGCAGCGCGAGCGCCAGGGCATCCGCGAGCGTGGCACGCGTGTGGATGCCCTGCAGGTCGATGCCCAGGTGCACGATGGTTTGCGCGATCTGCGGGCGGATGCCGCTCACGATGCAGTCGGCACCCATCAGGCGGATGGCTGCCACGGTCTTGAGCAGGTGCTGCGCGACCAGCGTGTCCACGGTGGGCACGCCGGTGATGTCGATGATGGCGATCTCGGATTCGGTATCGACGATGCGCTGCAGCAGGGTTTCCATCACCACCTGGGTGCGGTTGCTGTCGAGCGTGCCGATCATGGGAACGGCCAAAACGCCGTCCCACAGCTTGATCACGGGGGTGGAGAGTTCCAGCAGCTCTTCCTGCTGCCTGCGGATGATGTCCTCGCGGGCCTGCTGGAAGGTGTTGACCGTGTGCTGTGCCATGCGGTCCACCAGGGCCGTCGCGCTCCAGAGTGCCGCCTGCAGGGAATCCACGTCACGCGTTTCCTGCTGCAGTTGCGTGAAAAGGGCCTTCTTGAGGGCCAGCACGAACACGCTGGTGCCGCCTGCGGTCTCCCCCCGTGCGGCGCGCGACCGCGACAGGGCTTCCAGTACGCCATTGAGCGTGTGCCAGGCGGTGCCCGGCTGGGGTGTGCCAGGGGAGGGCGGTGCGCTGCGCAGGGCCGCGCGCAGGTTCTGGAGGATCTCGCGGGCATCGACTTCCGTGCCGGGGCGCAGGGAGAAATCGCCCTGCGCCGCTTCGGCCAGCCATTCGTGGAGAACGGCCTCTTCATTGCGGTCCAGGATGGCCAGAAGGGTTTCTTGTTGCGGAGTCATGGCCAAGCGCGCTTTCGACAGGTGATGAATCCGGCAAATTCTAAGGGCCGGGGCCTGGCCGACGGGGCTGCAAACGCTGCTTTCCGGCAATGTCCGACGCGGTACGTGGGAGGGCGCGCACAAGGCGGGGCAGGGCGACACCGCGCCGCGGGCCTGCAGGGCACGGCTGGCGGGCATCGGCCACGCTTGAGCCTTCTGCAGGCCGGTGAACCATGGGGGTTGGGCAGGGTGTCTTTTTTGGCGCCCTTTCTGCCGCACGGAACGGCGTTGGAGGTGCGGTGTGGCCACGTTGGCCCTTTTCTTGCAGGGGAATCTTTCGTCCGGTGAGGTTGGAGCCTCATAAAGGGCTGGGGCCGCCCTCTGCGTAGTAACCCTGTATAGACAGGGTGGGCGTTGGGCAAGAATCAGCGGCCGGAGCAAGCAGGTGCGCGTTCCATTGCGGGGCGCGCGCATCAGACGATGCACTCACAAGGAGCAGGACGATGGGCCGATCAGTGGTGGTAGGGGTGTCGCGCATGGCCGCGGCGGTGTGCATGGCCGGGCTGGCTGTCGCCGCGCACGCGCAGGAAACGAAGATCGTGCTGGGCATGTCGGGCTGGACGGGCTTTGCACCGCTCACGCTGGCCGACAAGGCGGGGCTCTTCAAGAAGCACGGCCTCGATGTCGAGCTGAAAATGATCCCCCAGAAGGACCGCCACCTGGCGCTGGCCTCCAAGGCCATCCAGTGCGCGGCCACCACGGTGGAGACCCACGTCGCCTGGAATGCCAACGGCGTGCCGATCGTGCAGATCTTCCAGATGGACAAGTCGTACGGCGCCGACGGCCTGGCCGTGCGCAACGACGTGAAGGGCTTTGCCGACCTCAAGGGCAAGACCATCGGCGTGAGCGCGCCCGGCACGGCGCCGTATTTCGGCCTGGCCTGGATGCTGTCGAAGAACGGCATGACGCTCAAGGACGTGAAGACCGTGTCGCTGGAGCCCCAGCCCGCTGCGCAGGCCTTCGTGGCCGGGCAGAACGACGCGGCCATGACCTATGAACCCTACCTGTCCACCGTGCGCGCCAATCCGCAGGCGGGCAAGATCCTTGCCACCACGATCGAATACCCGATGGTGATGGACACCGTGGGCTGCGATCCGGCCTGGCTCAAGGCCAACGCGAAGGCCGCGCAGTCGCTGGCCGACGCGTATTTCGATGCCATCGCGCTGATCCAGTCCGATCCCGCCAAGTCGAACGACATCATGGGCGCGGCCGTGAAGCAGACCGGCGAGCAGTTCGCCAAGTCGTCCGCTTTCCTGCGCTGGCAGGACAAGGCGGCCAACCAGAAGTTCTTCGCGGGCGAGCTGCAGCAGTTCATGAAGGACTCGGTGCCGATCCTGCTGGAGGCGGGGGTCATCCGCAAGGCACCCGCCAATCTGGACGCCACCTACGACGCCAGCTTCATCCGCTGAGCCGGCGAATGGCTGCTTCTTCCAACACCGCCACCGCCACAGCCTCTCCTGCGCCGGTGGCGCCGCCTCTCCCGTCGCCGCGCCTGGGCGGCGTTGCGCTGCCTGCGCGCCGGCGCCGCCGCTTCGCTCCGCTCGAGCCGGTGGCGCCGGGTGCGCGCACGGCGCTGGGCGCGGCCTTCTTCGTGCTGTTCGTGGCCGTGTGGGCGGCCTTCACGCTGGGCGGTTTCGTGTCGCCCACCTTCCTGGCCAGCCCGCTCACCATGCTGCGCGAAGGCTGGCTGCTGTTCACCGAATACGGCTTCCTCCAGGACATCGGCATGACCGTATGGCGCGTGGTGGGCGGCTTCGTGCTGGCCGCCGTGGTGGCCGTTCCGCTGGGCATCTGCATGGGCGCCTGGAAGCCGGTGGAAGCGTTCTTCGAGCCCTTCGTGTCCTTCTGCCGCTACCTGCCGGCCTCGGCCTTCATCCCGCTGCTCATCCTCTGGGCGGGGATCGGGGAGGCGCAGAAGCTGCTGGTGATCTTCATCGGCTCGGTCTTCCAGATCACGCTGATGGTGGCCGTCATCGTGGGCGGCGCACGGCGCGACCTCGTCGAGGCGGCCTATACGCTGGGTGCGGGCAGCCGCGGCATCGTGCTGCGCGTGCTCATCCCCGGCGCCGCGCCGGGCATTGCCGAGACGCTGCGCCTCGTGCTCGGCTGGGCCTGGACCTATGTGATCGTGGCCGAGCTGATCGGCTCGTCCTCGGGCATCGGGCACATGATCACCGACAGCCAGGCGCTGCTCAATACGGGGCAGATCATCTTCGGCATCATCGTGATCGGTGTCATCGGGCTCGTCTCCGACTTCCTGTTCAAGGCCGTCAACCGGCGCCTTTTCGCCTGGAGCACGCTCTGATGAACGCCCGTTCTCCGAATCCCGAGCGCGAGCTGCTCTCGATCCGCGGCGTCTCGCGCACCTTCGCCGGCACCCGCGGACAGCCCACGCAGGCGCTGCTCCCCGTGGATTTCGATGTGCGCGAGAACGACTTCGTCACGATCCTGGGTCCCTCGGGCTGCGGCAAGTCCACGCTGCTGCGCATCGTGGCGGGCCTGGATTTCCCGAGCGGTGGCGATGTCGTGCTGGATGGCCGGCCCGTCGAGGGCCCCGGCGCCGACCGGGGCATGGTGTTCCAGAGCTACACGCTGTTCCCCTGGCTCACCATCGCGCAGAACATCCGCTTCGGCCTGCGCGAGCGCGGCATGGCGCCTGCGCAGCAGAAGGAGCGCAGCGACTATTTCATCGCCAAGGTGGGTCTGCGCGGCTTCGAGAACCACTATCCCAAGCAGCTCTCGGGCGGCATGCAGCAGCGCACGGCCATCGCGCGCGCCCTCGCCAACGACCCGAAGATCCTGCTCATGGACGAGCCCTTCGGTGCGCTCGACAACCAAACCCGCGTGCTCATGCAGGAGCTGCTGCTGGGTATCTGGGAGGCCGAGCGCAAAACCGTGCTCTTCGTCACCCACGACATCGACGAAGCCATCTTCATGGCCAACCGCGTGGCCGTCTTCAGCGCGCGGCCCGGGCGCATCAAGACCGAGCTGGCCGTCGAGCTGCCGCACCCGCGCCACTACACGGTGAAGACCACGCCCGGGTTCATGGAACTCAAGGCCCGGCTGACCGAGGAAATCCGTGCCGAATCGATGGCCGCGGGGCCGCACTGAGGGGCGATCCGCGAGAATGCCGTCCCCATGGTTTTCCGCCGGCCCCCGCCGTGCGGGCTGCACCGCAGCAGTGCGCAGCGCAGCACGGAGGTGAATGATTTTGAGTGCTCCAGTGTCCCGGTCCCCGCGGTCTTCCCGTTCTCCTGCACCTGCGCCGCCGGCCCCATCGGCGCGGCGCAGTGCGCGCGGCAGGCAAGCCACGGCCGGCACGCCGCCCGACACCGGCCCCGGTACCAATACCGATGCCGCGGTGGCCCTCTACCAGCAGGTCAAGGATTTCATCGCGCGCAAGATCCAGGACGGGTCCTGGCGCGCCGGGGACCGCCTGCCGTCGGAGAGCGAGCTGGTGGCGCAGTTCGGCGTGTCGCGCATGACCGCCAACCGCGCGCTGCGCGAGCTGTCGGAGCAGGGCCGCATCGTGCGCGTGGCGGGCGTCGGCAGCTTCGTCGCGGAAGACAAGCCGCAGTCCACGCTGCTGCAGATCGCCAACCTCGCCAGCGAGATCCGCGAGCGCGGCCACGATTACCGGTGCGATGTGCTGACGGTGGAGCGCATCTCCGCCACGCTGGAGATCGCCGCCGCGCTGGACCTGCGCACGGGCGAATCGGTGTTCCACGCGGTGTGCGTGCACCGCGAGGACGGCGTGCCCGTGCAGCTGGAAGACCGCTATGTGAACCCGCGCCTCGTGCCGGCTTTCGCGCGCCAGGATTTCAAGCGCCTGCAGCCCTCCGAGTACCTCGTGCGCAATGTGCCGTTCGACCAGGTGGAACACGTGGTGGATGCGGTGCTGCCCAGCCCCGAGCAGGCCCGCGCGCTGGAGATGGACCCGCACCAGCCCTGCCTGCTGCTCACCCGCCGCACCTGGAGCCGGGGCGTGCCGGTGACGATGGTGCGCTGCCTGCACCCGGCTTCCCGCTACCGGCTCGGAAGCCGATTCCGCGCCGACGGCAACGCCGCCGTGGGCTGAACCGCGCGGCGCGCAAAAACGGTTGGAATCCCGCGCGGAATCCACTATCCTTCGACCCGTACAACTTGTATATACAAGAATGGAAGAATCGACCATGACGCATCCCGGCGAAACGCTTTCCGCTCCCCTCGTACTGCATCCCGGGCAGGTGGCGCTGGGCCAGCTGCGGCGCCTGTCCGCCGGCGGCCTGCGGCTCGCCCTGGACCCCGCCGCCCTGGAGGGCCTGCGGGCCTCCGAGGCCACGGTGCAGCGCATCGTGGACGAAGACCAGGTGGTCTACGGCATCAACACCGGCTTCGGCAAGCTCGCGAGCACCAGGATCGCGCACGAGCGGCTGGCCGAACTGCAGCGCAACCTCGTGCTCTCGCACAGCGTGGGCACGGGCGATCCGCTGCCGGACCCCGTGGTGCGGCTGGTGCTGGCGACCAAGGCGGTGAGCCTGGCGCGCGGCCATTCGGGCGTGCGGCCGGCGCTGGTCGATGCGCTCATCGCGCTGTTCAATGCCGATGTGCTGCCCGTCATTCCCGCCAAGGGCTCGGTGGGCGCGTCCGGCGACCTCGCACCGCTCGCCCACCTGGCGTGCGTGCTGATCGGCGAGGGCGAGGCGCGCGTGGCGGGCCGGGTGGTCTCCGGGCGCGAGGCCATGGCCGCGGTGGGGCTCGAGCCGTTCGTGCTGGGCCCCAAGGAAGGGCTGGCGCTGCTGAACGGCACGCAGGTGTCCACGGCGCTCGCGCTGGTGGGCCTGTTCGGGGCCGAGAGCGTGCTGGCCGCGGGCCTCATGGCCGGGGCGCTGACGCTGGAGGCCATCAAGGGCTCGGTCAAGCCGTTCGATGCGCGCATCCACGCGGCGCGCGGCCAGGCCGGGCAGATCGCCGTGGCGGCCGCCATGCGCGCCGTTCTCGACGGCAGCGAGATCGATCCGTCGCACCCGCACTGCGGCCGCGTGCAGGACCCGTATTCCATCCGCTGCGTGCCGCAGGTGATGGGTGCCTGCCTGGACAACCTGCAGCACGCCGCGCGCGTGCTCGCCACCGAAGCGAACGCCGCCTCGGACAACCCTCTGGTCTTTCCCGACACGGGCGAGGTCATCTCCGGCGGCAACTTCCACGCCGAGCCCGTGGCCTTCGCGGCGGACATCATCGCGCTGGCCGTGGCGGAGATCGGCGCCATCTCCGAGCGTCGGCTGGCGCTGCTGCTGGACACCGGCCTCTCGGGCCTGCCGGCCTTCCTGATCCGTGACAGCGGCGTCAACTCGGGTTTCATGATCGCGCAGGTGACCGCCGCCGCGCTGGCCGCCGAGAACCAGTGCCTGGCCCACCCGAGCAGCGTGACCAGCCTGCCCACTTCGGCCAACCAGGAAGACCACGTCTCCATGGCCACCTACGGTGCCCGGCGCCTGTCCGACATGGTGCGCAACACCGCGGTGATCGCCGGCATCGAGGCCATGGCCGCCGCGCAGGGCCTGGAGTTCGATCGCCGCCCCGCCGAATCCGCTGCGGACGGCGCCGCGCCCTGGCTCCGGTCCTCGCCGCTGGTGGAGGCGCAGTTCGGCGCCATCCGCGCGCGGGTGCCGTTCCTGGAGCAGGACCGCTACCTCGCACCCGACATCGAGGCCATGCGCCTCTGGGCGTCGGATACGGAGTGGCCCGCGGCGCTCGCCGGCTGCCTGCCCAGCCATTCGGACTGACCCCCACGCACACCCAGGAGCCTTCGCCATGAACGCCAACGACGCCATCCTCTCCCCGTCCGCCACGGCAGCAGCCGCCGCCGATCCGCGCCACGACCCCACGCGCGTGGTGCGCGCACCGCGCGGCAGCCAGCTGCACTGCAAGAACTGGCTTGCCGAAGCCGCCTATCGCATGGTCCAGAACAACCTCGACCCCGAGGTGGCCGAGCGGCCGCAGGACCTCGTCGTCTACGGCGGCATCGGCCGCGCGGCGCGCGACTGGGCGTCGTTCGATGCGATCCTCGAAGCGCTGAAGCAGCTCGAAGCCGATGAATCCCTGCTGATCCAGTCCGGCAAGCCCGTGGGCGTTTTCAAGACCCACGAGAACGCACCGCGCGTGCTGCTCGCCAACTCCAACCTGGTGCCCAAGTGGGCGAACTGGGAGCATTTCCACGAGCTGGACCGCAAGGGCCTCTTCATGTACGGCCAGATGACGGCCGGCAGCTGGATCTACATCGGCAGCCAGGGCATCGTGCAGGGCACGTTCGAGACCTTCGTGGAAGCAGGCCGGCAGCACTACGGCAACGACCTGTCGGGCCGCTGGATCCTGACGGCCGGGCTGGGCGGCATGGGCGGCGCGCAGCCGCTGGCCGCCACGCTGGCCGGAGCCTGCTCGCTGACCATCGAATGCCGGCAGTCGAGCATCGACTTCCGCCTGCGCACGCGCTACGTGGACAAGCAGGCCAGGGACATCGACGACGCGCTGGCGCTCATCGCGCACCACACGGCCCGCAAGGAAGCCGTCTCCATCGCACTGCTGGGCAACGCGGCCGAGGTGCTGCCCGAGCTGGTGCGCCGCGCGCAGGCCGGCGGGCCCCGGCCCGACATCGTGACCGACCAGACCTCGGCCCACGACCTCATCAACGGCTACCTGCCCGCGGGCTGGACCGTGGAGCAATGGCAGGCCGCCGCCGCCGACCCGGCGCAGCACGGCCGGCTGAAGAAAGCGGCCGCGCAAGGCTGCGCCGTGCACGTGCGCGCCATGCTCGACTTCCAGGCCCTGGGCATTCCCACGGTGGACTACGGCAACAACATCCGCCAGGTGGCGCTGGACGAGGGCGTGCAGAACGCCTTCGATTTCCCCGGCTTCGTGCCTGCCTATATCCGCCCGCTGTTCTGCGAGGGCAAGGGCCCGTTCCGCTGGGTGGCGCTTTCGGGCGACCCGGAGGACATCTACAAGACCGACGCCAAGATCAAGGAGCTGTTCCCCGACAACACCCACACCCACCGATGGCTCGACATGGCGCGCGAGCGCATCGCCTTCCAGGGCCTGCCCGCGCGCATCTGCTGGCTGGGCCTGGGCGAGCGGCACAGGGCGGCGCTGGCCTTCAACGAGATGGTCAAGAGCGGTGAGCTGAAGGCACCCATCGTGATCGGCCGCGACCACCTGGACACCGGCTCGGTGGCCAGCCCCAACCGCGAGACCGAGGCCATGAAGGACGGCACCGACGCCGTGAGCGACTGGCCGCTGCTGAATGCGCTGCTCAACACCGCGGGCGGCGCCACCTGGGTGAGCCTGCACCACGGCGGCGGCGTGGGCATGGGCTACAGCCAGCACAGCGGCGTGGTGATCGTGGCCGACGGCACCGATGCCGCCGCCGAGCGGCTTGCGCGCGTGCTCTGGAACGACCCGGCCACCGGTGTCATGCGCCATGCCGACGCCGGCTACGAGGCCGCCGCCGCCTGCGCGCGCCGCCAGGGCCTGAACCTGCCGATGCTGCCATGACGCGCGGTGCGATCGGCGCGGGCGAGGCCGCCGCATCCCTGGGTGCCACGGGCAGCGCGGCGGGCGGCGCCGTGCACCGCTTCGACCTGGCCCGCACCGTGCCCATGCCGTGGAAGAACGGCGGAGGCCACACGCGGGAGCTGGCCTGCTGGCCGCCGGGCGCCGGGCTCGACGCCTTCGAATGGCGCGTGAGCGTGGCCTGCGTCGCCGCGCCGGGGCCGTTCTCGGCCTTCGACGGCATCGACCGGCACATCATGGTGCTGGACGGCGAAGGCATGCGCCTGACCGCGCCCGCCGCGGGCCTGGACCGTGCCATCGCCCAGGCCTGGCAACCCTTCGCCTTCGCGGGCGAGTGGGCGCCCGATTGCGCGCTGCTGGGCGGCGCGGTGACGGATTTCAACCTCATGCTGCGGCGCAGCCGCTGGCGCGGCGCGCTGCAGGTGGTGCATGCCGCGCAGCACCCCGGCACCGCCCCGGCAGGGCTGGCGATGGTGCTGGCCGGCCGGTGGTGGCTGGGCGGCGAATCCCTCGCGCCGGGGCAGGGCCTCTACTGGACGGCGCAGTCCGACATGGGCCCGCTGCATCCCGACGCGGCCCCGCCCGGGGACCGAGGCCCCGCGGAGGCCGGCAGCGGCACCTGCGCGCTCGCCTGGGTGGCGCTGGAACCGGTTTCAGAGCCAAAAGGCCTCCATGCCGCCGGATCCATTGAAAAGATTGCTATAGATTTAATAGCGTAATGGTTGCAAGCCTGCCCTGTCCACTCACCCGAGGAATTGCCCATGCACGATGACACGCTCTGCGCACCACACTCTGGCGCGTTCCACAGCGCCCCCGGGGCCGACGGCGTCTGGCACGGGCTGCGGCTCGTCCCCGACCTCTGCCGGCCCGACGTGGCGCTGCCGGAGGGCACTGCCGACGCGGCCATCGTGGTGGAGCAGGGGGCCATCCGCTGGGTCGGCCCGCAGGATGCCGTGCCGCCCGCGCACGCCGCGCTGCCGCGCCGTGCGGGCGGCGGCGCGCTGGCGACGCCGGGGCTGGTCGATTGCCACACCCACCTCGTCTATGGGGGGCACCGTGCCCACGAATTCGCGATGCGCTTGGCCGGTGCGAGCTACGAAGAAGTGGCCCGCGCCGGCGGCGGGATCGTCTCGTCCGTGCGTGCCACGCGGGCCGCCGACGAGGACACGCTCTTCGCCCAGGCCCTGCCGCGCCTGCAGGCGCTGCTGGAAGAGGGCGTCTGCGCGGTCGAGATCAAGTCGGGCTACGGACTCGCGCTGGAACACGAGCGCAAGCAGTTGCGCGTGGCGCGGCGCTTGGGCGACGCCTGCGGCGTGACCGTTCGCACCACCTTCCTCGGCGCGCACGCGCTGCCGCCCGAGTACGCGGGCCGCAGCCAGGATTACACCGACCTCGTGTGCCGCGAGATGCTGCCCGTGCTGGCCGCCGAGGGCCTGGTCGATGCGGTGGACGTCTTCTGCGAGCGCATCGCGTTCTCGCTGGCCGAGACCGAGCAAGTCTTCCAGGCCGCGCAGCGCCTGGGGCTGCCCGTCAAGCTGCATGCCGAGCAGCTCTCGGACATGGGCGGCGCACAGCTCGCCGCCCGCTACGGCGCGCTCTCGTGCGACCACATCGAGCATCTGTCTGCGCAGGGCATCGCCGCCATGCGCGCGGCCGGCACCGTGGCCGTGCTGCTGCCGGGGGCCTACTACACGCTGCGCGACACGCACCTGCCGCCCATCCAGGCCCTGCGGGAGGCGGGCGTGCCCATGGCCGTCTCCACCGACCACAACCCGGGCACCTCGCCGGCGCTGTCGCTGCGGCTCATGGCCAACATGGCCTGCACGCTGTTCCGGCTCACCGTGCCCGAGGCGCTGGCCGGCATCACCACGCACGCCGCGCGCGCGCTGGGCCTGCAGGCCACGCACGGGCTCATCGCCGCGGGCCGGCCGGCGAATTTCGTGCTCTGGCCCTTCGCCGAGGCGGCCGAACTGGCCTACTGGTTCGGCCACCAGCCGCCGCGCGCCATCGTCCGGCAGGGCCGCATCGTGCGCGCGTTCGCCTCCACCTCGGCCGCACCGGCGGACGGCGGCGCGTTGTACCCGCGAGCCCTTCCGGATTCCATTGCCCACCCATGACCGAAGACCTCCCCTCCCAAGAAGACCCGGGCCGCGCGCTGTTCGCCGCCCAGGCCCTGCTGCCTGCCGGCTGGGCCGAAGATGTGCTGCTGCGCTGGGACCACGCAGGCCGGCTCACGGCCGTGCAGCCCGGCAGTGTGCCCGCGTCCCGTGTGCCGCACGCGCCGGGCCCCGTGCTGCCCGGCATGCCCAACCTGCATTCGCACGCGTTCCAGCGCGCCTTCACGGGCCTCACCGAATACCGCGCGGCCAGCGACGACTCGTTCTGGAGCTGGCGCGACCTGATGTATCGCTTCGCCGCGCGCCTGTCGCCCGAGGCGCTGGAGGCCATCGCCACCTGGCTCTACGTCGAGATGCTGGAGGCCGGCTACACGGCCGTGTGCGAATTCCACTACCTGCACCATGCCGAGGACGGCCGCCCCTATGCCGACGAGGCCGAGATGTCGCTCGCGCTGCTGCGCGCGGCGCGCCGTGCCGGCATCGGCATCACTCTGCTGCCCGTGCTCTACCAGACCGGCGGCTTCGGCGGCCAGCCCGCGCGCGAGGCGCAGCGCCGCTTCCTGCACGCGACCGATGCGATGCTATTGTTTTTAGAGCGGCTGAAGACCGAAACACGGCGGCATGGAGGCATTCTGGGTCTGGCGCCGCATTCGCTGCGGGCCGTGCCGCCCGACAGCCTGCGGGCCGCGATCGCCGGGCTGGACGCCATCGCGCCGGGCGCGCCGGTGCACATCCACATCGCCGAGCAGACGCAGGAGGTGGACGACTGCGTGGCCTGGAGCGGCCAGCGCCCGGTCGAATGGCTGCTGGACCACGTGCCCGTCGATGCGCGCTGGTGCCTCGTGCACGCCACGCACCTCACCGCGGCCGAAGCCGAGGGCGCCGCGCGCGCCGGCGCCGTGGCGGGACTGTGCCCCACCACCGAAGCCAACCTGGGCGACGGCCTGTTCGACCTGCCGCGCTGGCGTGCGGCCGGCGGGCGCTGGGGCGTGGGCTCCGACAGCCATGCCTGCGTGAACGCGGCCGAGGAACTGCTGCTGCTCGAATACGGCCAGCGGCTTGCCCTGCGCCGCCGCAACGTGCTGGCCACGGAAGACCACGCCCAGGTGGCCACGGCCCTGCTGCTGCAGGCCGTACAGGGCGGTGCCCAGGCCAGCGGCCGGCTGCCGTCGCCCGGTGCGCAGGCGGGCCTGGTGCCGGGGGCGCCCGCCGACTTCGTGGCGCTGGACGCGGACCACATCGCGCTGCGCGGGCTGCCGGCCGCAAGCCAGCTCGCCGGGCACGTGTTCGGCAGCCACCGCACCTCGGCCGTGCACGGCGTGTGGTCCGCGGGCGTGCAGCGCGTCGCGGCGGGCCGCCATGCGCTGCACGGAGAGAGCGCCGCCGCCTTCGCTGCCGTGCGCTCGCGCATGCTGCATGCCTGACCCCACCGCCGCAACCTGCCCGCATCCGACCGACCCTGCGCACCACGCCATGACCGAAGACCTCGCCCCGCCGCCGTTCCACCTCCATGCCGGCACCGCGCCGCTGCTCATCTCCCTGCCGCACGTGGGCACCCATGTTCCTGCACACATCGCTGCCCGCTTCACCGCGGAGGCGCGGCAGGTGCCCGACACCGACTGGCACCTGGAGCGGCTCTATGCCTTCGCCCGGGGCCTGGGCGCGTCGCTGCTCGTGGCCACGCATTCGCGCTACGTGGTGGACCTGAACCGCCCACCCGACGGCAGCAGCCTCTACCCCGGCCAGAGCGTGACCGGGCTCTGCCCGCTCGATACCTTCGACGACACGCCGATCTACACCGACGCCGCGCAGGCCCCCGCTGCCGAGGAGGTGGCCGAACGCCGTGGCCGCTACTGGGACCCGTACCACGCGCAACTGCGCGCCGAGCTGGAGCGCATCCGCGCCGCCCATGGCGTGGCGATGCTCTGGGATGCGCATTCCATCCGCTCGGTGCTGCCGCGCTTCTTCCATGGCCGGCTGCCCGACTTCAACCTGGGCACCGCGGACGGCGCGAGCTGCGACCCCTGGCTCGCGCGCGAGCTGCTCGCCATCGGCATGGTCGCGCCGGGCTACAGCGCCGTGCTCAACGGCCGGTTCAAGGGCGGCTACATCACGCGGCACTACGGCGAGCCGGCCCGCAACGTGCACGCGGTGCAGCTCGAAATGACCCAGGCCAGCTACATGCAGGAGGCCCTGCCGTTCGATTACCTGCCCGAGGCCGCCGTGGGCGTGCTGCCGCATCTGCGGCGCATGCTGGAGGCCGTGCTGGCGTTCGCGCAGGAGCGGGCGGCAAGCGCCTGAAGCGGGCGGCCTGCATCCGCCGGCTCTCCCGGCACTGCGCACCGGTACGGGCCGCAAAGAAAAAAGGCGGCCTGAGCCGCCTGGGTTATGGCGCCGTCCGGCGTCAGGTGGTGGCGTCTATGCGCAGTTGCACCGCATTGTTCAGATAGATCGGGGTCACGCGGTAACCCGGCACCGAGACGGCATCGAAGGCACCGTTCAGGCCTGCGTGGCGCACCAGCGTGATCGTCGAACCCACGGCAGGGCGCACGCCCTGCGCGAAAGACACTTCCAGCGTGCCGGCCAGCGCGGCCGTGCCGTTCACGGTCAGCGTGCCTGCGGTGCCCGTGGCCGATGCCAGCCGCAGCGACAGCGTGCTGCCGGGGCGCTGGGTGTAGGTGCCGTTCACGGTCACCTCCGTAGCGGCGTCCGCGCGCAGCGTGCCGCCGCCCACATACACCGCGCCGTTGCCCAGTGCGGCGCTGCTGCCGGCCTGCAGGGTGCCGGCCGCCACCTCGATACCGCCCGTGAAGCTGTTCTGGCCCGCCAGCACCAGCGTGCCCGTGCCCCGTTTGGTGAGCTTGCCCGCGCCGGCGATGTCGTTGCGCCACGTGTCCTGTGCGTTGAAGCCGCCCTGCGTGGCGTCCATCGCCACGGCCACGTCGCCGTCGAAGCGGCCGTAGCCATCGGCCGCGGCGAACAGGTTCAGCCGGCCCCAGCCTTCCGCGTCGTCCATCACCGGATAACCCGAGGGCACGGCCGTGGTCTTGAGCACCACGCGGCGCTGCGCGGCGTCGAGGTAGGGCAGGCGCGTCTCCAGCAGCACTTCCGCGCCCTTCGGCACGGTGGCCGGGCGCGTGGCATCGGCGATCTGCGTGAAGCCGAAAGTCATGCGCCGCAGGTAATTGGCCTTGTTGGTGGCGTAGTCCGCGAAGCGGTCCGCGCTGGCGGGCTGCGCATGCGCGAGCTGCCACAGCTCGCCCGGCGTCTTCGCGCCCGTGGACGCCATCAGCGTGCCGCGGGCCTGCTGGAATGCGGCCGTCCGGCGCGCCGCATTGGCGCCCGTGGCGATGCTGGCCGCTGCCACGGCCTGGCCGTGGATGCGCCCGCTGATCACGTCCAGCGGCGAATGCATGCCCGCGAGAATCCGGCTCTCGCCCAGTTCCAGCCCGCGTGCCACCAGCTCCTGGAAACGCTCCGGCACCACATAGGCCATGGCGATCGCGCTGCGCACCGATTCGGCGGTGTGCCCGCTCGTGAAGCCGCCGTCGGTGGCCGGCGTCGTGCTGCGCGCGGGCATCAGCGCGGGCACCACCTGCACGCTGCTGCTCCAGCGCCAGGGGCGAGCGTACTTGTAGAAGCGCTTGGCCGGCTCGGTCGAGCCGTTCTCGCCGATGCCGGCGACGAAGTCCACCACCGTGCCGAAGCTCGCGTTGGCACTGCCGCCCACGCCGGTATTGTTGCCTCCGTCGTTGTAGAGCACCGTGGTCGCGTCGCCGGGGACCGACGTGATCGTCGTCGTCTGCCGTGCCGCCTTGCGCCAGGCATCGGCGAGCGGGCCCATGCCGTCGCTCACGCTGTAGGCCTTGCCGCGCCGGTCGTCCAGGTAGGCGAGCAGTTCCTGGGCGGGCGTGCGCCGGGACGTCGCATCCACCACGTACTGGATGTTGTGCGCATGCACCTGGGCCTGGAGCACCGTGCCGTCGGTGGCATCGCCCGGAATGCCGGTCCAGGTGGACGGCACGATGGCCGGGAAGGTGCCGACGGCGGGTGCCGTCACGCCGGCATCCACCAAGGCCGTGGATGGCCGCCAGATCGACAGGAACCCGGAGAGGACCCGCACACCGGCGTTCGTCTGCAGCGTGGCGTAGCGCGCATCCCCGCGCTGGTTCGTGAAGGCGTTGTCGACGAACGGCGGCACCGCCGTTTCGCTGGGCGCCGGTGCGGTGTCGGCGACACCCAGACCCGCGGGCGGGGAGGGAATGGCGGGTGTGTCGGAGCCTCCGCCGCAGGCGGAGAGCGCGAAGGCGGCTAGCGCCAGGATCAATGGGCGGCGGGAGAAGGAGGTCGTCATGGAGGACGCGATGGATGAGGAAGAGGGGGCGACAGGTGCCTCGCGGCGCGCCGGGAAGAAGCAGGCCCACAGCAGAGCTTGCCGCGGCGCACTCTAGAGTTGCTGCATGACGCTGGCGTGACGGGTGGGCGTGCGGCGGGCTCCGCGCCATTGCCGGGCGGGCTGCCGGGCATCGACCGTGGCGCTGTCGGTCGCTCGGCCGGACCTCACCGAGGTCAGCGCGCGTTCGTGGGGTGTCCACGCGCTGCGGGCCGGACCGCCAAAATGGAAAAATGTTTCAAGGTGTGCGCAGCACCTCTGCGCCGAGGTAGCATGCGGGCATGGACGTCGCTCCCGTTTCATCCTTCATGCCCGAAGAGGCCCAGCCGTCGCGCCCGGCCGGCTGGGGCGACAGCTTCCGCATGCCGCTCTTCCTTTCGGGCACGCAGGTGCGCTTCGGCGACCGCTGGGAAACCGTCAGCCACGTCTCCATCCGCCGCCAGGACATGAGTGTCCACCTCGTGGGGCGCGACGCACCCGTGGCCCCCGAGCGCCTCGTGCTCGAGCCCACCGTCTTCGCGACCCGCCGCCTTCCCTGAAAGCCGCCGTGCCGCGCCGTGCGCCCGGCTTACGGTGCAGACGGCGGCAGGCCCATCGCTTCTCCGAGCCGCACCGCCCGCGCAGGCGCCCAGGCACCGGTAAAGCGCAGCGCTCCGGGCTCGAACAGCAGCACGACGGTCGATCCCAGCATGAAGCGTCCCATTTCCTCGCCCTTGCGCAGCAGGATCTCCGGGCCATCGTCGTAGGTCCAGTGGCGGGGTTGGGCGGAGCGGGGCGGATTCACCGTGCCGTGCCACACGGTCGCCATGCTGCCCACGATGGTGGCGCCCACCAGCACGAGCGCCATCGCGCCGAGGGGCGTGTCGAAGAGGCAGACCACCCGCTCGTTGCGCGCGAACAGCCCGGGAACGCCGCGTGCCGTGAGCGGGTTCACCGAAAACAGCGCACCCGGCACGTAGGTCATGCGGCGCAGGCGGCCGTCACACGGCATGTGGATGCGGTGGTAATCGCGCGGACTCAGGTAGATGGTGGCGAAACTGCCGTTCGAAAACCGCGAGGCGGCCGCCGCGTCGCCGCCCAGCAGGGCCGTGGTCGAGTACCGGTGCCCCTTGGCCTGGAAGATCTGGTCTTCATCGATGGCGCCGAACTGGCTGACTGCGCCGTCCACGGGGCAGATCGCCAGCGCGTCCGCGAGGGGGCGGGCACCTGGGCGCAGCGCACGCGTGAAGAAATCGTTGAACGTCGCATAGCTGGCGATGTCCGGGTTTTCCGCTTCGGACATATCGACGCGGTAGCGGGCCACGAAGCGGCGAATGGCCGCGGTGGTCTGGCCACCGGCCTGTGCCGAGGCGAAACGCCCTGCCAGCGCGGTGAGGGCCCGCTTGGGCAGCAGGTATTGCGGAAGAACGGCGAGGCGATCTGACACGGAGGCTCCTGCGGCGAAAGGGCCGGCCATTCTAGGGGGTGTTGGAGCGTTCCCGATGCACTCTGCTCGGCAGCACAGAGCGGTCCGACGGGCATGGCTATGCCGCGGCGGCAGGTGCACAGCCCGTCGGTCGACCGATGCAGGAAAGGTGGCCGCCGCCTATGCAAGACAGCTATGGCAACCATGAAAGCGGCACGGCGCGGCGATTCCGCATCCCGGTATCGCGCAGTACAATTGACAGGTTTTGCGCTGTGCCGACATCGGCTCGCGCTTCGAGAGGGATGAGGCGGCCGCCTGCTCTCTCATGTGCAGCTTTTTCGGCGCCGATTGTGGCACCTGATAAAAGACGGCAGCGTAACGAAGCGCATGCGTTTGCATCGCTCGTCTCGGCAGTCCGTGCGTGCCCCTCGCCACAGAAGGGGTGAGCCTCAGGCGCCGTTGCCGTAACGATACGGATCTTTAAATTTTGAGTTGAACCATGGCTAAAGAAGAACTCATCGAAATGCAGGGCTCCGTGACGGAAGTGCTGCCGGATTCACGGTTTCGCGTCACGCTGGACAACGGGCATCAGCTGATCGCCTATACCGGCGGCAAGATGCGCAAGCACCACATCCGTATCCTCGCGGGCGACAAGGTGTCGCTGGAAATGTCTCCCTACGATCTCACCAAGGGACGCATCACGTTCCGCCACCTTCCTGGCCGTGGTCCCGGCCCTTCGAGTTCGCGTTGAGCGCTGCAGCGTGCCTGCTGCCTCGGCAAGTTCTCAATAAATCTTCATAAAAAACCATGACTTGCCCGGAGAGTCCATCAGACCGGGTTAGAATACCAGCTGTCGGAGCGTAGCGCAGCCTGGTAGCGCATCTGCTTTGGGAGCAGAGGGTCGCGAGTTCGAATCCCGCCGCTCCGACCATTGATCGTCAGAAGGCGCAAACCGTGAGGTTTGCGCCTTTTTTCTTTTCTGGGTCCGCGTGCCGTATTCCGCCCGGAAGATGAGCGCTTTCGCTCGCACGCATGTGCTGCGTACGCGGTGATACAGATCTGGCCCACCGTGTGGGGCATGATCACAGTCCCCCACTTCTGCCTGCGCTGTGGAGCCCGCCACGTTTTCGCTGTGCCCTGCGGCTCGGCATGGGTCGGCAGCGCAAGCCCCTTGCAGTCAAAACACTATGTCCATTGAAACTTTCGGCGACAGCATCCTTCGTGGCCCGGGAATTGCCATGCCGATTCCCGAAACGATGATGTCCTTGCGCCCCGGCTGGGCCGTCGAAGACCGTTCCGCCGTCGGTCTGCTGATGCAGGATCTGCTTCTCGGGTACACGGAGCCGTATCCTGGGGCTCCGGCCGATGCCTTTCCGTTGGGGCCGCAGCCGCCCTTCAACGCGGTACGCCGGGATGCAGAAATCATCGTGCTGGGCCTCGGGCTCAACGATGCGCTGGAAATGCGTTCGCCTGCCGACTTCGAAGCAAATCTGCGCGATGCCCTTCGAATCATCCATTCCGAGTGGCGCACACCGATCCTCACGGGCATCGTCGATGTGCCGGTGGCCGATCTGTTCACCGCGGAGAGGGTTCAGCGTCGGCGCGAGCTCAATTCCGTCACGCTCGCCGTTGCGGCGGACCTGCGGGTGGAGCACGCGGGTTGGGGGGAGGACTACCGCGGGGTGGAGGACGTGATCGACAATGTTCACCGCACCCAGGCGGCAAGTGACCGGCTGGCTGCGTTGCTGGTGGCCGCGATCGAGCGTACTTTCTGAACGTGGCGGCCGCAGGCAGCGGCCCCGCCATACATACCATTGCAGGGCTGCACGTATCTGGCGCAGCCTTTTCTTTTTGAGCCATGGCCACTCTTCGCGCGTTTTCCGAACCCTCCCGCTCGCAGGCCCGCGTCCGGATGGATGCTGTGGATGCGCTCCGGGGGGCCGCCATGGTGTGGATGACCGTCTTCCACTTCTGCTTCGATCTGAGCCATTTCGGCTACTGGCCACAGGATTTCCGCACCGATCCTTTTTGGACCTTGCAGCGCACCGCCATCGTGAGCATGTTCCTGTTCTGCGCAGGATTGGGCCAGTCGCTGGCATGGCGGCAGGGGCTTGGCTGGCGCCGGTTCGGCCGTCGCTGGGCACAGATCGCAGCCTGTGCATTGCTGGTCAGCGCCGGGTCGTACCTCATGTTCCCACGCAGCTTCATCCATTTCGGCGTGCTGCATGGCATGGCCGTGATGCTGGTGATTGCCCGCTGCAGCGCAGGCTGGCGGGGTTGGCTCTGGCTTGCCGGAACCTTGGCGATGGCTGCGCCCTGGTGCGCGGCATGGCTGCTGGCGGGGCCCGCGGCCGAGTGGACGCCCTGGTTCAATGGCTATGCGCTCAACTGGTTGGGTCTCGTGTCACGCAAGCCGTTCACCGAAGACTATGTGCCGCTGCTGCCCTGGTTGGGCGTGATGTGGTGGGGCGTTGCCGCGGGACAGGCCATGCTGGACCACCGCCCGCAATGGCTTTTGCTGGCACTGCCGCACAGCCTGAAACCGCTCGCCGTGTTGGGGCGATGGAGCCTGAGCTATTACATGCTCCACCAGCCTGTCCTGATCGGTATGTTGTTGGTCGCCGGAGCCGTGAGAACCATGTAGAGAGCAGGCTGGAAGGTATTCCACCGGACAGTATTCGGCGCGGTGCATCCGCGCCGGAAGAGGCCGACAAGCAAATCTCGGTTGCCTGCACGGCCGGCCACTCGGCCATCCCTTGCACCACGGGCCACAAAGAAAAAACGCGGCACAAGGCCGCGTTTCTATCGCGAAGACGGAGCCGGCAGGCCGGCCACGGCTCCGGGTGCTGCTTACTCGACCTTCGCCTTGGCGCGCAGGTCTTCCTGGAACTTCGCCAGCTTCTGCTGTTGCAGTTGCTGCGCGACCTGTGGCTTGACTTCCTCCAGCTTGGGCAACTTGGCTTCGCGGACATCGTCCAGGCGAATGATGTGCCAGCCGAACTGCGTCTTGACGGGGGTCTGCGTCATCTTGCCCTTGTCGAGCTTCACGAGTGCTTCGGTGAATTCGGACACATAGCTGCTCGGGGTGGCCCAGTCGAGGTCGCCGCCGCGTGCGCCGGATCCGGGATCCTTCGATTGCTTCTTGGCGATGTCTTCGAACTTGGCGCCCTTCTTGATGGAGGCGATGATGGCCTTGGCCTGGTCTTCCTTTTCCACCAGGATGTGGCTGGCCTTGTATTCCTTGCCGGTGTTGGCGGCAACGAACTTGTCGTATTCGGCCTGGATCTCGGCATCGGAGACGGGGTTGGCCTTCTGGTAGTCGGCGAACAGTTCACGGATCAGGATGGTCTGGCGGGCCAGTTCCATCTGGGCCTTGACGTCCGCAGAGCCTTCCAGGCCGCGCTTTTGCGCTTCCTGCAGGAAGATCTCGCGAGCGATGACTTCTTCCTTGATCTGGTTTTCGATCTCGGGGGTGACAGGGCGGCCGGAACGCTCCACTTGCTGCTTCAGGACGTCGACACGTTCCTTGGGCACGGCCTTGCCGTTCACAACGGCAATGTTTTGCGCGAAGGCGGGCAGGGCGGACGTGCCCAGCACGGCTGCGGCCACGAGGCCGGTCAAGAGCTTTTTCTTCATTGG